>JAOAUN010000066.1 GCA_030157545.1 Burkholderiaceae bacterium | reverse complement strand
TCGCCATGCGCGCCTCCCGTTTTTTTATTTCAACTTTAAAAGAAGCTCCCTCCGATGCCGAGATCGTCAGCCACAAGCTGATGCTCCGCGCCGGCATGATCAAACGCCTTGGGTCGGGTATTTATACCTATATGCCAATGGGCTTGCGCATCATCCGCAAGGTCGAAGGCATCGTGCGTGAAGAAATGAACCGCGCCGGCGCTGTCGAATTGCTAATGCCGCTGGTGCAGCCGGCCGAGCTGTGGCAAGAGACTGGCCGCTGGGACAAAATGGGCCCGGAGCTGATGCGCGTGAAAGACCGTCACGGCCGCGATTTCGCCATCCAGCCGACTTCGGAAGAAGTCATCACCGATGTAGCGCGCAGCGAAATCAAATCCTACCGCCAGCTGCCGGTTAATTTTTATCATATCCAGACCAAGTTCCGCGACGAGCGCCGTCCGCGTTTTGGTCTCATGCGCGGCCGTGAATTCACCATGAAGGATGCGTACTCGTTCGACCGCAACGTCGAAGGCATGCGCCATTCTTACCAGCAGATGGTCGAAGCCTATAGTCGAATCTTTACCCGCTTTGGCCTGAATTTCCGCGCTGTCGCCGCAGATAACGGCGCCATTGGCGGTTCGGGCTCGCAAGAATTTCACGTCATTGCCGACACCGGCGAAGACGCACTGGTGTATTGCCCAAGTTCCGATTACGCGGCCAACATCGAAGCGGCCGAAGCCATGGCGCCGGCCAATGCACGTGCGCAGCCTGCGCAGCCGCTGACCAAAACGGCCACGCCGGGCAAGGTGCGCTGCGAGGATGTGGCCGACTTGTTGTCGCTGTCGTTGGCGCAGACGGTCAAATCCATTGTGCTGACTGTCGAAAAAGAAGAAGGTCCGCATGAGATCTGGTTGCTGCTGCTGCGCGGCGACCACGAGCTCAATGAAGTCAAGGCCGGCAAGGTAGAAGGCTTGGGCGCATTCCGTTTTTCCAGCGAAGCCGAGATCGTCGAACACTTCGGAACCAAACCCGGTTATATCGGACCGATCGCCACTGCCAAGCCGGTCCGTATCGTGGCCGACAGGACGGTTGCTGCGATGAGCGACTTTGTCTGCGGTGCGAATGAAGAAGGCTTCCACTACACCGGCGCCAACTGGGGCCGCGACATCCCCGAGCCACTGGTGGCAGATATCCGCAATGTCGTCGCCGGCGATGCGTCGCCGGATGGCAAAGGCGTGCTTGAAATCCAGCGCGGAATTGAAGTTGGTCATGTTTTCCAACTTGGCACCCGATATTCCGAAGACATGAAGGCGACGTACCTCGACGAAGGCGGCAAGCCACAGTTGATGCAGATGGGTTGCTACGGCATTGGCGTGACCCGCATTCTGGGCGCGGCGATTGAACAGAACTTCGATGCCAAGGGCATTATCTGGCCAGCCAGCATTGCGCCATTCGAAGTCGTGCTGTGCCCGATGGGGTACGACCGCAGCGAAGCCGTAAAAGCCGAGACGGACAAGCTCTATGCCGAGCTGACCGCGGCGGGTGTCGATGTCGTTCTCGACGACAGGGGCGAGCGTCCGGGTGCGATGTTTGCAGACTGGGAGCTGATCGGCGTGCCGCATCGGGTTGTAATCGGCGACCGTGGTTTGAAAGAAGGCGCGCTTGAATATCAGGGGCGTCGTGATGACGCTGCCACGCCAGTGCCACTGGCAGAGATCGTCGCCTTCATCAAGGGCAGGCTGGCCGCCTGATTGCGATGACAGCAGCCAGCGCTCCAGTCAGTGCCATCGCGAGGCGATGGCTGGCAGCTGCGCTGTGTTGTTGGGCCATGCAGGCCAGTGCGGGCAATCAGCAGGAAGAAGCATTGGCCGACTCGGTCCGGCTTGCACTGTCGCGCGCAATAACGGACCCGCGACCGCCTACACTCAGCTTTACTGCCGCTGCTGATGAACAACGCTGGCAGCAGTGGTTCGATGTTATGTCACGTCGGCTGCACAGCCGTATGCCTGATAGCATGCTGCGGCGTGAATTCCTGCAAACCGTCTGGTACGAGGCGCGTCGAGCCGGGCTGGAGCCTTCGCTGGTGCTGGGCTTGATTCAGGTGGAATCCGGATTTCGTAAATACGCGCTGTCTCGTGTCGGTGCGCGAGGCTATATGCAAGTGATGCCATTCTGGACGCGTGTCATTGGTGACGGCCAGCCATCGCGCCTTTTTCATATGCAAACCAATCTGCGTTATGGTTGCGCGATCCTGCGTATGTATATCGACATGGAGCGCGGCAATCTCTATCTGGCACTGGGGCGTTACAATGGCAGTCGTGGTCGCCCCGAATATCCGAATGCGGTGCGTGCATCCTGGCAGCGCTGGGAACATCAACCCGCCTTAAATAATGAATAAGGACTACGTCATGAAGAAACTATCCTGTCTGCTGAGCGCGGCAATGTTTGCACTGTCCTTGCCAAGCGTCGTGCTTGCCAATCCTACCGAGACGACGCCGGCAGTGAATCAGGCTGATTCAGATTTTGTCGTAGGGAAGAAAGCCATCAACAGCAGCGGCTGGGAGGCAGCAGTTGAATCCTTCAACAAGGCACTGAAGGCCGACCCTGAAAATGCCGATATCCATAACTATCTGGGTTATGCCTATCGTCATTTGGGTCAGATGGAAAATTCATTTTCGCATTACGACAGCGCGCTGCGTATCAATCCCAGGCATCTGGGAGCGCATGCGTATGTGGGGCAGGCCTATCTGTTAGTTGGCAAGGTCGATAAGGCTGGCGAACATCTTGCCATTCTTGAGAAAATCGGCGGCAAGGATTGTGATGAGTACAAAGATCTGGCGCGCGCGATTGCTGCGTACCGAAAATAAAAATCCTTAACTACAACACGTAGAAAAATGCAGGAAAAAACGCAGAAACAAAAACGCCCGCATTAAGCGGGCGTTTTTGTTTGGCACCTGAAAATTACTTCAAGTGGCCGGAGATGAGTTTGGTCATCTCGAACATCGATACAGTCTTCTTACCGCCGAAAACAGCTTTCAGCTTGTCATCTGCATTGATGTTGCGACGATTTTCGCTATCTTGCAGCTTGTGCTTCTTGATGTAGTCCCAGACTTTCTTGGTGACTTCGGTGCGTGGCAATGGAGCAGCGCCAACGACAGCAGCCAGAATAGCGGATGGGGTCATTGGTTTCATGAATGCTGCGTTAGGCTTGCGTGCGGTTTTTGCAGCAGCTTTTTTAGCAGGTGCTTTTTTAGCAGGTGCTTTTTTTGCGACGACTTTTTTAGCTGGCGCTTTTTTAGCAACGACTTTTTTGGCAACGACTTTTTTCGCTGCTGGCTTTTTCGCTGCGACTTTCTTAGCGGCTGGCTTTTTTGCTGCTACTTTTTTTGCTGCTACTGGTTTCTTTGCGGCCGGTTTTTTTGCGGCCGGTTTTTTGGCTGTAGCCATCGTAAAACCTCCTTCAGTCAGTGTTGGAAAATTGCGCCAAATCACGCACCGCCAATAGTCTTAGGGTTTTGCCTGTGATGCAAGTGTTTTTTGTAAGTTTTTTTCAAGATTTCCCCTATGAGAGCGGGCTTTCAAATCGTCCAAATCCTGGCTGACGGGTTGCTTTGTCCGCTTCAGCGCATCCCTGGCATCATGCCTTTCATGCCCCGCATCATCTTCATCATGCCGCCGCCCTTGAATTTTTTCATCATCGTTTGCATCTGCTCGAACTGCGCAAGCATACGGTTCACCTCTTGGACCTGGACCCCGGCGCCGGTGGCAATACGGCGTTTGCGCGAGGCCTTGATCAGTTCCGGCTTGGTGCGCTCCTGCTTTGTCATTGAATTGATAATGCCTTCCATGCGGCGCACCTGCTTTTCAGCCTGATCCGCATTGGCGCCAGCGGCAGCTTGCTGGAATTGCGCCGGCAGCTTGTCTACCAGCCCTGCGAGGCCGCCCATTTTTTTCATTTGCGACAGCTGCGCCTTGAAGTCATTCAGATCGAACTTGCCGCCGACCTTGATTTTCTGCGCCAGATCGTTCGCAGCGGCGACGTCCATGCCTTTTTTGGCTTCCTCTACCAGCGCGAGAATGTCGCCCATGCCGAGGATGCGATTGGCCATCCGTACCGGATCGAAGGCTTCGAGTCCGTCGAGCTTTTCAGCTACACCGGCGAATTTGATTGGCTTACCGGTGATGTGGCGCACCGACAGCGCCGCACCGCCGCGTGCGTCACCATCCAGTTTGGTAAGTACGATGCCGGTCAGCGGCAGTGCATCATTGAACGCGCGTGCGGTGTTAATCGCGTCCTGACCCAACATCGCATCCACCACGAACAGAGTCTCGATAGGGTTGACGGCAGCGTGCAGGGCGCTGATCTCTTGCATCATTGCCTCGTCAATGCCGAGGCGGCCGGCGGTGTCAATGATCAGTACGTCGTGATAATGCTTTTTTGCATAGTCCAGTGCAGCCAGTGCAATGGAGACGGGCTTGTCGTTGGCCTGCGAAGGGAAAAAGTCGGCGCCGATTTGTTTCGTGACGGTTTCCAACTGCCCAATCGCAGCAGGTCGATACACGTCGACGGATACAGTCAGGACCTTTTTCTTTTTCTGTTCCTGCAAATACTTGGCGAGCTTGCCGACGGTGGTCGTTTTGCCGGCACCCTGCAAGCCGGCCATCAGGATAATGGCCGGTGGCTGGGTTGCGAATGACAACTGGCTTGCTTCAGGGCCAAGATCGGCGCCCATCAGGCTGGCCAGTTCGGCCTGCACCACGCCAACCAGCGCTTGCCCGGGAGACAGTGAGCCTATGACTTGCTCGCCCATCGCTTTTACTTTGACACGGGCGATAAATTCACGCACAGCAGGCAGTGCGACGTCGGCTTCGAGCAAGGCAAGGCGCACTTCGCGCAGCATGTCGGCTGTATTGGCTTCGGTCAGGCGCGCTTCGCCGCGCATGGTTTTTACGACTTTGGCAAGGCGTTGAGTCAGATTGTCTAACATGGAGGCTCTACTAAGAAGGTGAGGCAGAATGGTCAGTGATTTTAACCGATGCACGCACGCCCCAGACGTGATGACGCAACAAGAGCGCCTGGGTAGTTGGTGTAAACTGAAAAGATGTCAAACATCTTTTTTTATCTGGCCGCATTCTCGTATGTCGTCTGTGCGCTGCTACCTGCAAAGCATCGCCAGCTGATCGGTGGCGGCACCATCGTGGCCTGGCTGTTGCACGGTATCGCGCTCGGCAATCATGCGATCGGCCCTGACTTCATTAGGCTGGGTTTTGCGGTGATGTTGTCGGCCACGCTGTGGATATCGGTCTTGGCATATTGGCTGGAAAACCAGAATTTTTCGCTTGATGGTTTGCGCCTGCTGGTGATGCCAAGCGCTGCTGTTGCCGTTCTGTTGCCTTTATTATTCCCCGGTAGCCTGGTGCCATTGATTGGTAAGTCCTCATTATTTTCTTTGCATATTGCGATTTCAACGCTGGCTTATAGCTCGCTCACCATTGCTGCATTTCATGCCGTGCTCATGGCGATACAGGAATCGCGCCTGCATGCGCACCCTTCGGCCACAGCGCAAACCGGCTGGTTTGCTGCTGCCATAGAACGCTTGCCGGCGCTGTTAACGATGGAGCGTTTGCTGTTCCGCCTCATCGGTTTCGGATTCATATTGCTGAGCTTGACCGTGTTGTCCGGACTGTTTTTTTCCGAGCAGTTATTCGGCAAGGCCGTAAAGTGGGATCACAAGACGATCTTTACGATGCTCTCGTGGGTGCTGTTCGGTCTGCTGCTGGCTGGTCGGAAATGGCGCGGCTGGCGCGGCAAGACGGCATTGACCTTTACCCTGACGGGTTTTACGACCTTGCTGCTTGCCTACGTCGGTAGCCGGTTCGTGATGGAAGTTGTCCTGCACCGGAGCCTTGCATGAAATTTGTACTGTGGGCGCTCGTGATCTATTTATGCTGGCGCTGGTTCACTGCGCAGAAAAAGACGGTCGCCGATGCGGCACCTAAAACGCAAAAACCGCATAAGGCAGACGATGGCGTCGAACAGATGGTGCAATGCGCGCAATGCGGAATACATCTACCTTCTTCGGAAGCAATTGCCGGTCCCGAACGCAAGCTCTTCTGTAGTCATGAGCATAGCGAACAGCATCATTCCACCTAGAGCACTTTATCAAATGACGCTGACTGCGTTGTCTTACTTCCCTGCCTCATTTTGACAGGCGACCTTTACTCTGCCCATTCTTCTATTTACCTGAGCGTTTTTCTGCGCTGATCTGTTGCATTTTTCTCGCGCGGCGGCTTTTTTGTGTTTGTGGATGCAGTACGCTACGGCGTCTTTTTTGCATTCTTCATCTCTATCTTGTTACCGCAGTCAGCCACCATCAATCTCTTGCCGCCGTGCGAACAGTTCCGTTTGCTTGGTCAATCAGCCGCCATGCGACAGGTGCGCGCACGCATTTTGCGTCTGGCTGCCAGTGCCGCGCCGGTGTCTATTTACGGGGAATCGGGCAGTGGCAAAGAGTTGGCGGCGCGTGATATCCATAGCCATAGCGCGCGTGCCGGCATGCCTTTTGTTGCCGTCAATTGCGGCGCGATTCCGGAAGCGTTGATGGAGGCGGAGTTCTTTGGCTATCGCAAAGGCGCCTTCACCGGCGCCACGCAAGAGCGCGACGGGTTTTTTCAGGCCGCGCATGGCGGCACGCTGCTGCTCGACGAAGTGGCGGATTTGCC
>JAOAUN010000065.1 GCA_030157545.1 Burkholderiaceae bacterium | reverse complement strand
GGCAACAGGTCAGCAAAGCTGTCGGTGACTATGCCAGCACAAAACTGTCGGCAGCAAACGAATTGCGTGCGCAATTTGATAAGCGAAAAAAATTCCGAACACCGCAAAAATCCATGTATTGACTTACACGCATTGATGCAAATTCACAACGCAACCCTCCTCTCTTTCTTCAATGCAAACGATGTCTATGTATGGCATGCGTGCAAGCAGCAACTTTAACAGTAGAAACGCTACGATCCGAATTGGCTTTATACATAGCCTGCAAACAAGCATTCAATACGAAGCAATTCCCAACTGTTTATCTAAGCTTTCACCGTACGGATTTCACTTGCAAGGAGTCAGCGATGCATTTCATTTACAAGCCTGAAATGTTGCCATTTGATTTTCTGGATCCGGAGCGGGACAGGGTATTTGATTTTTGCCTGCGCAATTTATTGTGGAGCGACCCGGAGCAGTTGCGCGGATTTATGGGCGCAGATCCGACGCAAAGTATTTTTTTTGCTGAGTTTGGCGAAAGCGGATTCGAGTGCCGGCTGAAGATTTTAGATATTCAGGAAATGTTCAAGGACTGGCCAAAATGGGCGCACTACAAAGTGAGTGCCTACGATTTTGAAGGGGTTGACCGAGCGGTGCGTTTTTATACGGCGCCTGTATTCGAGGAACACATACGTAATGGCTTGCGGCAGTACCTCAGAACTTTTCCGGATCGACAGGTACAGATCACGCAACTTGCTGCTGACATTGGACTAGGCAAGCTATGAGTAATGCGGTGTCTGCCAAAAACAGTTTCAGGCAACCGCAATTTTTAAACACTACATGAGAAAAAAATGAAATTAATTACATCCTTAGCTGCTGTAATAATGCTTGCAGCTTGCGCATCCCCCGAGGTGGTGAAAAAATCCAAGGCCGGTGACACTGAACTCGGCTGCGATGGTCTCAAAAACGCTATTGTTGAAGCCCAAGAATTTGAAGATGCTGCTCGCAAAGAGCGCACCGTCACTGGTAAAAACGTCGCCGCTGCAATCTTTTTCTGGCCAGCCCTGATTGGCACTTACAGCAATACCGAAGATGCCATCAATGCCGCAACCAACCGCCAAAAACATCTCGAAAAGCTGGCGCAAACAAAAGGCTGCGCAGTTTAAAAATTTCCTTTTGAATGCAGCAATCTTTAAAGTGACATGACTCAAGACAGGCCCGTTACCCAAACTAACGGGCCTTCTCTTTCACCCTTCCCTGCCTGTTCCCAGCAATCCCTTTATCATTGGACGGTTCTTTTTTCTAACTTCAGGAACCCGTCATGCGCATATTGGGCACTTTACTTTTCATTCTTACAATCCCGCTGGCAACGCCGGCCTTCGCTGAATCAGACCTTTCCTGCACGATCACTGGCGTATCGGAAATCACTCCGGATGGCAGTATGGAAGCACTGGCAGGCAAACAAAATTATTATGAAACTGCAGTGGGTGCCGAATTTATTGTCCAGCGTGACAAAGGCATGATGGCCGGTCGCTTCGTCGACAATATGGGTTGGCAGATCAAGGTCATCAGTACAGGCTCTGCGCAGCAATCTTTCAAAGTTCTATCCACCAAACCCAACGGCCGCGTGCAAAGTCAGTTCCTCGAAGTCCGATTGCAAGAAAAAGGCGAAAAAAAACCATTTTTTCTGCTGGCGACTGAAATCTTGCACGGCTATTGCACATTGTAACGAACGACTTCGCAGCCAGCCCGCATGGCTGGCTGCGCTATACTAGCCAGCCTCTCGCTCGATACGGCGAGCCAATCTGACTGCTTCCATAAAAATTCATGACCTACCTAGCGCAACTCGACACCATCATCAGCGACAAACTCACCGCACTGGCCCCCATCACCGATAAGGAAGCAGCCTTTCCGCGCCCCGTCATTGACGCCCTGTCGGCAGCAGGTCTGCTGGGGCTGGTCAGCAGCAAAGAAATGGGCGGCATGGGTCTGGGTCTGGCCGAAGCCAGCCAAGTCGTCAGCAAGCTCGCGCAGACTTGTCCATCAACTGCAATGATCGTCTGCATGCATTACTGCGCCGTCGCTGTTCTCGAACAACTGGGTAGCGAGTCAGTACGCCGCGACATCGCCGCCGGCAAGCACCTGACCACGCTGGCGTTTTCCGAACTTGAATCACGCAGCCACTTCTGGGCGCCGGCCAGCACAGCTAAGCTGGATGGCAATGAAGTTGTTCTCAATGCGCGCAAGAGCTGGATCACTTCTGCATTTCATGCCGACTCTTATGTCTGGTCGAGCAAGCCGCTGGCTGCCGAAGGCGCTAGCAGCCTGTGGCTGATCGAAGCCAAAACCAATGGATTGAAACTGGCTGCCCCGTTTGACGGTATGGGCATGCGCGGCAACGCGTCTTCGCCCGTCACTGCCGAAGGCGTACGCATCCCTGCAGCAAATGCGCTCGGCGAAGATGGCAAAGGCTTCGACATCATGATGGGCGTGGTATTGCCATGGTTCTGCGTGCTCAACGCATCCTGCTCGGTAGGCACCATGGAAGGCAGTATCAGCCGCGCGATTGAACACGTTAGCGCAACGAAGCACCAGCATCTGGGCACATCACTGGCCGAGCTGCCGACCATACGTGCTTATGTGGCGCGCGGCCGCATCAAGACTGATATGGCAAACACGCTATTGAGTGACACCATCGCCGCCATCGTCAGCGGTCGCGCCGATACCATGTTGCGTGTACTTGAAATCAAGGCAGCCGCAGCCGAAACCGCACTCGAAGTGACTGACATCGCCATGCGTGTTTGCGGTGGTGCAGCCTTCCGCAAAGAAGTCGGCGTAGAGCGTCTTTTCCGTGATGCACGCGCTGCATCCGTGATGGCACCGACCACCGACGTGCTGTATGACTTCATTGGTAAAGCCGTCACCGGCCAGCCACTGTTTTAAGAGATCACCATGAGCAAACATAAACTGGTCATGGGCGCGGTTGCCTACGCGCCGAAAGTCGTCACCATATGGGAAGGCTTCAAGAGCTGGTTTGCGCGACATGATCTGGAATTCGATTTTGTGCTGTATTCAAATTACGAGCGCCAAGTCGAAGATCAGTTTAACGGCACGCTGGATCTGGCGTGGAATTCACCGCTGGCCTGGGTACGCGCCGAACGTATGGCACGCGCCAAAGGCTTGCAGGTATCAGCCGTCGCGATGCGCGACACCGATTGCGACCTGACTTCGGTGCTGGTGGTGCGCAACAATAGCAATATCCAGAATCTGGATGCACTGCGCGGTAAAACCGTCGGCTTTGGTGCCATCGATTCGCCGCAAGCCACGCTCATACCCATGGACCATTTGCGTCAGGCCGGACTCATCGCCGGACGTGATTACACAGCGCAGCGCTTTGATGTCTTGGGCGGCAAGCATGGTGACCATGTCGGCGGTGAACTTGATGCAGCCAAAGCGCTCGTGGCCGGCAAGATTGATGCGGCGTGGATGATCGATGGTAATCATCTCGCGTTTGCATCGGACGGCACACTGCCGCCGGGGCAGACTACTGTGTTGGCTCGTACCGCCGCTTTTGATCATTGCAATTTCACGGTCAGCCCGCAAGCACCGGCTGCTGCCATTGCGCATTTCACCGAACTGCTGTTGGGCATGCGCTGGGATGATCCTGCTGTGCGTCCTTTGCTCGAACTCGAAGGACTGCGCCAATGGAAGACCGGCCGCACCTCGGGCTATGCTGCGCTGGAACGCGCAGTCGATGACGAAAAATTCTATGACGCCGCTGGCCACATCACCGCTACCGACTATCGATATTGATACTATTGGTCTCGACCAGGGCGCGCACTTGATCATCAAGCGCGCGCTGGAGCAGGTCGCCATTGGTGACTCACTGCGTGTCGTCGGCAACACCGCTGACTGGGAGTCCCATCTTTTGGTCTGGTGCCGGCAAAACGGCCATGCACTGTCTTTCATTGACCAGCATGCACTGATTACCCGTGGCCCTTACCAGCAAGGTCGCTGGCGCGGTGCAGCGCAAAGCGGCAGCGCCGACCAGAAAGCGCCACGCGCAGTTGCCGAACATGCTGCCGCCAACTGGGGGGTCGCAGCACGCGGTGCAACAGTCGAAGCTGGCAGTCCCGGTTTTGATTTCCGTTTTTCAAACAAGTCTGAAATCTGGGCAGACACAGCCGCCGAACTCTACCGGCAAGCTCTGGCTGGCCAGTGGGATCCGGCTACGGCGATTGACTGGGCTGCTGATATTACGCTTCCCGATGAAGTCGAAGACGCAGTCGTGCAGGTGATGACTTACCTGATCGAAAATGAAAACGCCGCGCTGCTGGTGCCGGCGCGGCACTTGGGTCAGGTGCATCCGCATTTTCGCGAAGTGATGCAACTGCTGGCGATACAGTGCGCCGATGAAGCACGCCATGTCGAAGTCTTCACGCGCCGTGCCACGCTGCATCGCGCCAATCCATCCCTGTCGGGCGCCGGTGGTCAGGCATCGCTAAAGACACTGTTCGAGAGTAATGATTTTTCTACCAGCGCATTTTTGCTGTCGGTGCTGGGTGAAGGCAGCTTCGTCAACTTGCTGAATTTTCTGCAAGAGCACGGACCGGATCCGCTCACGCGCCAGATCGCCAAAATGGTCGCACGCGATGAAGCACGTCACGTAGCCTTTGGCATGGCGCATCTGGAATACCGGCTCGCGCAAGATCCGGGCTATCAGTCCGCACTACAAGCTGCTATTGAGCAGCGTTATGATGCACTTGCCAGCAGCGCCGGCCTGAACGAAGAAGTATTCGATGCGCTGATCTTGCTTGCAGCCGGCAGTACCGCGCCGGAAGCTATCGGCAAAGGCTTTGCACGCGTGCAGAAACTCAAGCAGGACATGGCCACTGGCCGCAAAGCAAGGCTGACACGGCTGGGTTTTAAAACGGAAGAAGCTGAACGGCTATCCGGTCTGCACACCCGCAACTTCATGTAAGTTTGCGCGCTTGATGCGGCGCTTAATTCAACGCTTAATTCAACGCTTAATGCGGCACTCATTGCGGCGCTGATTGCGTCGACTAATGCTGCTCCATCTTTGAATGCGTGCGCGTGTCACGCATACCCAGATACACCAGCAACGATATGAAAATACAAGCGGTCGCGTACCAGTAAAACCAACTCTCGTGACCAGCTTGCTTGAAGCCGAGCGCGACTGTATCCACTGTGCCGCCAAAGATCGACACTGTCAGTGCGTACGGCACACCCACCCCCAACGCACGTATCGAAGTCGGAAATAACTCGGCCTTGATGATGCCGGTAATGGACGTATAGCCGGAGACGATCAGCCATGCCGCGCAGATCAGTAAAAAAGCAAGCCACGGGCTTTTAGTCTGCGCCAGCGTCGACAGCAATGGGTACGTGCACAGCACGCCCATGACGCCGAACCAGATCAGCATCGGCTTGCGCCCGAACTTGTCTGACAGGGCACCATAGATGGGCTGCAAAATCAGAGCGACTATTAAATACCCGAGCACGACCAGTGTCACTTGCAGATCGTCGAGCCCGACCGAGAGCTTCAGGAATTTCTGCATGTAGGTCGTGTAAGTATAGAAAGCGCTGGTGCCGCCGATGGTAATGCCGACCACAATCAATAATTCCCGCCAGTGCTTCAGTAATGTCTTGATGGACCCCGACGGTGCAGCACGACTGCTGGCTTCGGTAAAGTGCGTCGTCTCATGCATGTCGCGCCGCATGAACAATGCATAGACCGACAACAGCGCGCCAATCACGAATGGAATGCGCCAACCCCAGGCCTTGAGCTCTGCCGGCGTCAGAAACACATGTTGCAATACAAGCAGGACCAGCACTGCCGCCAGTTGCCCGCCGATTAAGGTCATGTACCAGACGCCGGAGTAAAAGCCGCGCCGCGCAGGATGCGCCATCTCGGCAAGGTAAGTGGCGCTGGCACCGTATTCACCGCCCTGGCTCAAACCCTGCAATAGTCGCGCGACGACCAATATCGCAGTCGCTCCAACACCGATCTCGGCATAGGTGGGGCTGACAGCGATGAGCAGAGAGCCGAAGCACATCAACACGACAGACAGCATGAGTGCATTGCGCCGTCCATGCTTGTCTGCGATCCAGCCAAAGACGATGCCGCCCAGGGGACGGATCACGAAGGCGGCAGCAAACACAATCGCCGCCGATAATTGCTGGGCTACCGGATCGGTGGCAGGGAAAAAAGAAGGCGCGAAATACAGTGCAAAAGCCGAGTACGCATAGACGTCGTACCATTCGATCAGGTTACCGACCGAGCCAACCAGAATTGCCTTGACCCGACGCCGGGTGTCGGCGATGCCTTGCATACTGTCAGTAGCGGGCGCACTGGTTGTTGCAGCGGTTACTGTACTCATGGCTCAATACGACCTGTTTTGGTGGTCAAAAGATGAATTCATGGCATCATAAACCTGAATGCCAGTAAAACCGTCGGCAAAAATCAGGAAACTTTGCGTGGATTCGTATGAAAAAAATAATTCAATTTGGATTCGCAGGTTTTATCGCGGCCGCCGTTCTGGTAACGCTTGCCCAGTTGATGGGACTAGTCAATCTGAAAGGGAATGGCGACCACGACTCGAAATTTAATAACACGGGTGTTATTGAACTCGTTTGTGATCTCGAGATAAAACGCCCTGTCAACGGCTTGGCACAAGCGCCGGAAGTCACACACAAGATCATGCCAGCCGGCGTAGATTTCAATGAAAAGACCGGCTGGTACACCGGCGAATACGCGATATCAGCCAATCGCAAAGGCAGCTTATCGACCAAAGGCAGTGTTCTTGAAGTCAGCCGTTCCGCGATGTTCTCTCGCTACGACGTCAGCATTATCGGCGAACATTTCACGCTAGACCGTAACAATGGCGCATTCCGGCAATGGCTGGAGCTCAAAGGCGGCAAAAAACTCGACCTGATCTCAGGTAATTGCATGAGAGCCGAAAATAAACCTTTCTGACACCGTTTTAACGTACCAGTATCTGCGCCCAGCCGTATAACCACGGCCAGTCGGAACGTACCGCATTGCGCAAGCGCTTGAACCAGCTCCCGTCGTCGCCATGCAAGATCACTTCAACGCCATTGATATTGACGCTGCGCTTTGAAGCATGCGTTCTTACGTTCCACTGAAACTGATGCGACTGCGGCACGTAGTGCGCCGTGAACGAACGGCGCGAAAAACGTTTGTCGGTAGTCGGCAAGCTGCCGTGTATGGTCATGGACGTCCATAACAGCATGTCACCCTGCTTCAATATCGGCGCGACGCAATCAAGCGGCCCATCGTGCACAAACGCAGCCATCCTTTCTTTATAAACAGCGCTGTTAGGATCGCCCTGCTCGTCCGGCACTGGCATGCTATGGCTGCGCGGCAGAATAAAAAAGCGGCCGGCTTCGGGGTGGATATCTTCCGCCGCAACCCACACCCCAATCATCTTGCCGGCCTGCTGTGAATCGATATAGTGGCCGTCCCGATGCGCCCAGGTAGTCTGATTACCATCAAAATACATGGTGTGGACCATCCGGCCCGGCTCGCCAAACAAAACACTGATAGCGCGCTGTATGGTCGCCTGCGTCAAAATATCAAGCCCGCGTTTTTTGAAATGCGGATATTTTTTTGTGTGCATGTCCTGCAGATTCATGATCGGATATTTCATGAACCCTGTGTCCGTCACGACATGACGTTCATATTTGCCGGACGCGTGCCGTTCGAAAAATCCCAGCCGGTCCGGCAGCACCTCGGCCTGAAACGCCTGCACCGCAGAACTACACAATCCCGGCCGCACCGCTTTGCGTACGACGATATAGCCTTCACGATCAAACCATGTTTTGAAGGCCTCGATCTGCTCGGGATGCGGATAATATTCCGGACCGGCGCTGCGTGGAAAGCATAAAATCTCTTCGCGCGGCGCTACAGGTGGGCGTTCATTCAAAACAGATTCCATTTGCATCTCCCTATGTGCGCCAAGCTTAGTGCCGTCTGTACGGTGTGTTCTTGTGAGCGCTCAAGAGTCGCGATGCCATCGCCTGCCCACTGCCGCAAAACCGAATGCGACTACAATCCCTGCATGAATAAAACGATGACCACTTTCACCAGCCAGCGCCCCCATGTGATTGCCATAGCGGGCATGCTGGCACTCGCGGTAGGCATGGGCATAGGCCGCTTTGCCTTCACGCCGCTCATGCCGATGATGCTGCATGACCGTTTGATTGATCTGGCAGCTGCCAGCTGGCTGGCCAGCGCCAACTACCTTGGCTATTTATTGGGTGCTGTTCTCTGCACGATGCAGCCGCGCATCTGGTTGCGCTTGCAGCTGCCACCGCTGGTCAGCTCACGCATGGTGCGCTTCGGGCTGGCAGCGACCTGCACACTGACCATGCTGATGGCAGTCGATAGTGCTGCGCTGTGGCCATGGCTGCGTTTTCTGGCGGGGATCGTAACGGCCATTACATTTGTCTACACCTCAAGCTGGTGCCTGACCCACCTGTCACGCCTGAACGCGGCTGCGGCTGGTGCCGTTATCTATGCAGGTCCCGGCATCGGGATTGTTGTCAGCGGTCTGATGGCCAGCGTGATGGTGCTCAGAGACTGGCGTGCTGGCAGCGGGTGGCTGGCCTTCGGCGCGCTGGCAGCCTTGATGACGGCACTGGTTTGGCGCACCTTTCACGGCGTGGATCCCTTGCCATTAACCCAGAGCGCCCATGTCGAATCAAAGCAACAGGGGGGCAGCAATGCAGAAAAAGCCGCGCTCACGGTTGCTTATGGATTGTCCGGCTTTGGTTACATCATCACAGCCACTTTCCTGCCCGTGATTGCGCGCGCCGCGCTGCCCGGTTCGGCGTGGCTGGATTTGTTCTGGCCTATTCTGGGCTTAGGCGTGGCGTGTGGCGCACTGCTGGCCACGCGCATTCCGGCCCGCATAGATCCACGCCTGGTGCTGGTGGGCTGCTATCTGATGCAGGCAACGGGCGTGGCATTGAGTAACTTGCTCCCCAGCCTGACAGGCTTCGCGCTGGGCAGCATTCTGGTCGGATTGCCGTTCACGGTGATTACTTTTTTCGTGATGCAGCTGGGCAGAAAACTGCATCCGCAATCCGCCTCTGGCATCATCGGCTTGCTGTCGGCATCGTTTGCTTTGTGCCAGATCGGCGGCCCGCCTGTCGCTGCACTGCTGCTAAATATCGCGCCGGATCATGCTACCGGCTTTGCGTGGGCGCTCTATCTGGCCGCAACTGCGCTGTTGGCCGGAGCGGGAATTTATCTGCTGATGATGAAACTCTTTCCGGCGAATTCTCGGTAATATCAAGATTCACTTTGCCGGGAGTCTAACGGGAACAAGAATTACTTTCCTGCTCCACCAAACGGCGGGTCCGTATAAAGCACCGTAATACTGATACGGCGATTGCGCGGGTCCGACGGGTCTTTGTCATTGAAGGGTGCCGTATCAGCGACGCCTTCGATGCGCGAGAAGCGTGAGGCGGGCATGCCGCTTTGCTCCATCATCCTGCGTGTTGCCTCGGCCCGTTCTATAGAAAGCGACCAGTTAGAGCGCTCACTGCCATCCGTAAACGGCACGCTGTCTGTGTGCCCTTTAATCGAAAGTTTATTGGGCATGTTGGCCACCGACTTCGCCACTTCCTTGATGAGGCTCTGCGCGCGCCCTTGCATCGATGCAGTGCCGCTGCCAAACATGGAGAAATTGGCCTTGTCGATGATCTCGATGCGCAAGCCTTCTTTTTCGCGAATGAAGTTCACCTGACTTTTCAGCTCGCTAAGCTGCGAATTTTCTGACAAACGCTGCTGGACTTCTTTCTCCAGCTTGTCCAGGTTTTCCTTTTCAGTTTCTGCGGCAATCTGGCGCTTTTGATCTTCGCTCAGATTTTGCGCATCTTTACTGACCTTGCTTTTGTCGCTGGGCGAGGAGCCCTGATCACTGTCCGGGCCCGCTTCGGAACGCGGTGTGACACGCTCCATCAGTGCGCGCTGCATGGCCGGAGCCGGTATGCCTTCGGGATCAATGATCGAGCGACCGCCGAACATGCCGTTCGAGCCTGCCGTTTGGCCTTCGCCCGAGGTCGTTTGATTTGTTTGCTGAAAATAATCGGCGATACCCTTGCGCTGATCTTCTGGCGTCGCGCCGAGCAGCCACATGAGCA
The DNA here is from genome assembly GCA_030157545.1 of Burkholderiaceae bacterium. Taxonomy (GTDB): domain Bacteria; phylum Pseudomonadota; class Gammaproteobacteria; order Burkholderiales; family Burkholderiaceae_D; genus Pernthalerella. Next base: position 25,220 of record JAOAUN010000065.1, on the reverse strand, counting down.
GGAAGAACGCCATCATCGCCGTCATCATGTCGGCCAGCGCAATTTTCCACGCACCACCATGCGCACCGGCATGGCCTTCCTGAATTTTCTTCTTGATGATGACGGGCGGCTTTAACTCTTCCTGCTCTTCGGCTGGAATGTCTTCGGCTGGTATTGCCGCTTGCGTTGTTGCTTCGGCTTCAGCCATGTTGCAGCATCAATCTGGGATAGATCATCATATTCAAAATGCTAACTAATCTGGTTTCGCGGTGGTGTTACTAACTATTGAACAAACTACGCGCAATCATAACTCAACTGCATTAATAACCTTCCGGCAAACGGACAAGTTGCTAGGCTTAAGTTGTACTGAGCATTTCACATCGCCAATTGAGTTTGACGCTGCATAAATCTGGCGCAGATTACAGTCTGTTACTCAGACCTTGAAACGTAAAATTTTCTTCGCTCAAACATTGCGGAGAAGACGTGAAATTCAAACCCTGCCTGCTGCCGATAACAAAATCGACATTGATTTTGTTGGCCTTGTCGATTCCTGCGGCAGCACTTGCCGACGCCAGCATGCCTTTTACCCGCATTTTCACGCTAGGCGACAGCCTGACTGACGGCGGCACTTATAGCGGTACTGTAATTACAGGCGGCGCACCAGCGGGTAAGCTGTATAAATTTACGACTAACTTCACCGACGGCTCTGCCAAGGTCTGGGCAGAATATCTGGCTGCAGCGCTCGGTCTGCCCTTACAACCCAATATCGTCAGCGGTGTGCAAGGCAGCGGCACCAACTACGCACAGGGCGGCGCACAGATTGCCACCGACCCCAGCATTGAAACAAATCTGCCTTTGGGCATCACAGCCTTTTCAGTCCGGCAGCAAGTCACTAACCTGCTCCAGCAAAATCCGCGCTTGAACGCACATGACCAGATCATCGTCTGGGGCGGCGCCAATGATGTCTTCTCTGCCCTCAACAATGTCAGCACCGCAGGCGGCACGCCGATTTCCCTTCAAGCTGCGGCAATACAGATGACACAGGCAGCGAATGACCTGGTCACGCAGATAAACCGGCTCAAGGCAGCAGGCGCGACTTACATCATCGTCAACACCCTGCCGAACATGGGGCAAACACCGCGCGCCATCAGCGACGGGCCCGGCACAGTGGCGCTGGCGCAAAGCCTGTCAATCGATGTCTTCAATGCCACGCTCAAGCAAGCACTGCGCGGCAGTAATGTAGTAATCGTCGACAGCGCGAAAATCTTGAATGCCGTTGTCAGTTCGCCCGCAACTTATGGGTTCACCGCTGTCAACGCCGCCACGACGCCTTATACCCTGGGCGGTACCAGCTGCGGCATTAGCGCACTGACCTGCGTGGTGCCTGTCATAGAAAAAGCCAATGCCAACAGCTTTATCTTTGCCGATGGCATTCATCCTACCGATGCTGCGCATGCGCTGTTTGGTCAGGCCGGTTATGCATTGATACAGGCAGCGGGTCGTCAAGCGACCATGCTGTTTGCGCCGGCCTATGCGCTGCGCCAGCACACGCTCGATCTCGAACCGCGCCTGCAGCCGATGGCCTTGCTCAAAGATGAAGGATTGACGCGCTTACTGCGCCCCGTTGATGATACGCAGTACTGGTTCGCCGGCAGTCTCGGACGCTACGACAATAACGCGTCGCAAACGGCACCATCGTATCGTGCCGATACACAAGTATTATCCGGCGGCGTTGACCGCATGATATCGTTCAATGCACTGACTGGCGCAGCATTGACGCTGGCCACCGGGCAGTCTGATTTTGGCGCAAACAGCGGCAGCTACAACTCCACACTGGCGCTGGCGAGTTTGTATGCAACGGCAGTGCTATCGGAAAATTTTTACCTGAACGCGACGCTGCAAGGTGCCGGCATCAGCCGTGACAGCATCCATCGCAATGTCACACTCGGCGCCGCCATACTAAACATGTCAGGCTCCAGCTCGGGCAGCTACCTGTCAGCGCGAGTGGGTAGCGGCTATGTGGATACGTGGAGAAACTGGTCGGGCGGCCCGGCGCTATCGTTAACCACGTTCAGGACGCGATTCAAAGGCTATACCGAATCGGACTCACCGGTTTCTTTATCCTATGGCACAGCAAAATACGATGCGAATCTGCTTGGCGTTGCATTCAGTGCGCGCAAAAATGGCAGCAAGAATGACTGGCTGCCGTTGTTTCGCCTGGGTGTAGAACGCGATCTCAAGAAGAGCGATATGACGATTGCGCTGGGACCGGATGCCGATAGCATCGCAAGCCTGCCGGTAGAAAAACCGATGCGTACGTTTTACAGCTTGACCTTCGGCGCGCAGAAGGTAACAGACAAAGGAACATGGCTGCTGGCCGGCAGCGCCACTGCGGGGTCCAAGCTGGCGACCCGCGGCTATACGCTTACGGTGGGATATAAATTGCCGATGTAAAAAACTCTCTACTCGGCAGCCTGACTAATTTCAAAATTCGCCATCATCTCAAGTGCGCGCACCATTGCCGAATGGTCCCACCCTTTGCCGCCATGCGCCACGCAGGAGCTGAACAGCTGCTGCGCATTGGCGGTATTGGGCAGCGAAATGCCGAGCTCGCGTGCATTCGATAGCGCCAGGTTCAAGTCCTTTTGATGCAGCTCGATGCGAAAGCCCGGATTGAAGGTGCGCTTGATCATGCGTTCTCCATGCACTTCCAGAATTTTTGACGAGGCAAAGCCGCCCATCAGCGCTTCCCGCACCTTGGCCGGATCAGCACCGGCACGCGCAGCAAACAATAGCGCTTCGGAGACGGCTTCGATATTGAGCGCGACGATAATCTGGTTGGCTACCTTTGCAGTCTGACCATCACCATTTGCGCCGACCAGGGTAATGTTCTTGCCCATCAGTTCAAACAAGGGCTTGACGCGCTCAAACGCTGGCTCGGAGCCGCCGACCATAATGGTCAGCGTCGCGTTTTTTGCACCCACTTCGCCGCCTGATACCGGCGCGTCCAGATAGTCGCAGCCCAGCGCGCTGATTTTTTGTGCGAAGGCCTTGGTGGCGATCGGCGAGATCGAACTCATGTCCACGACGACCTTGCCTTTGCTAAGCCCGGCGGCAACGCCATTGGCGCCGAACAGCACGGTCTCGACATCCGGCGTATCCGGCACCATCAGAAAAATAATATCAGCCAGCTTGGCGACATCGGTAGCACTGCCGCACAAGGCCGCACCGGCTTCCGTCAGCGATGCCGGCGTTTTACTGCGTGTGTAGGTAAACAGTTGATGGCCTGCGTTGAGCAAATGCTGCGCCATGGGCGTGCCCATGATGCCCAGACCAATAAAGCCCAATTTGAGTTTTGGTGTCGTCATGTTTTTATGTTGTAGTGTTTGAAAATTAGCTAGTCAATGCCGTGCGCCAGTGTAAGCCGGCTTCCGTGCCTTGCGCCGGTTTGTATTCGCAACCTATCCAGCCCGCATAAGCAATACGATCAAGAAGCGCGAACAAGTAAGGGTAATTGATCTCACCCGTACCAGGCTCATTGCGGCCGGGATTGTCGGCCAGCTGTATATGCGCTATCTGCGGCAGATATTTTTGAATCGTCGCCGCCAGTTCGCCTTCCATACGCTGTGCATGGTAGATGTCGTACTGGATGAATAAATTATCCGCACCGACCTCTGCCAGAATCGCCGCAGCCTGCGCGGTGTAATTCAAAAAGAAGCCGGGTATATCGACATTATTGATAGGCTCAATCAACAAACGCAGTCCGACCTTTTTGAGTTCAGCTGCCGCAAAGCGCAGATTTTCAATCAAGGTCTGTCTTGCCTGTTCAACGCTAACGCCGGCCGGCACTTTACCGGCAAGACAATTCAACTGCGGCACGTTCAGCACTTGTGCGTAGCTGATCGCGGTGGCAACACCGCTGCGAAACTCTTGCACGCGATCCGGATGGCAGGCTATACCGCGCTCACCACCGTCCCAATCGCCGGGTGGCAGATTATGCAGCACCAGCTGCAAGTCATATTGATCAAGCCTGGCTTTGATATCACCGGCTGCGTACGCATATGGAAACAGAAACTCGACAGCCTTGAAACCCGCCGCGGCGGCTTTTTCAAAGCGATCCAGAAACGGCACCTCGTTAAACAACATCGTGAGGTTGGCGGCAAAACGGGGCATACAGTGTTCCTTCAAAATAAATAATTAATCGAGCAGACCGGCCAGCTCCAACCCTTGCAGGCCTTGTGGATGACGGCATTCGATTTCTTCAAATTCCACGATCTTGTCGATCTCGAGTCCCATCGCGATATTGGTGACTTTCTCGAGTATGACTTCAACGACCACCGGCACCCTGTGTTCTTGCGCCAGCTTGCGTGCCTCGACCAGCGCATCGCGAATTTTTTCCGGATCAGTCACGCGCAGTGCGCGGCAACCCAGACCGGTAACGACAGCGTGATGGTCAACACCATAACCCTGCAAGACAGGATCGCTGACATTCTGATTCTCGAACGCCAGCTGCACGCAGTAATCCATATCAAAACCGCGCTGCGCCTGACGGATCAGGCCGAGGTAGCTGTTATTGACCAGCACCTGCACATACGGCAGCCGGAATTGTGCACCAACGGCCAGCTCTTCAATCATAAACTGAAAATCATAGTCGCCTGCCAGACCAACCACGGTGCGGCCCGGATCAGCAGCCACAACGCCGAGCGCAGCGGGAATCGTCCAGCCTAACGGGCCGGCCTGGCCACAGTTAATCCATTGCCGCGGTCCGTGCACTTGCAAGAACTGCGCCCCGGCGATTTGCGACAGGCCGATGGTGGACACATAAATCGTATCGCGCGGAAAAGCCTGATTCATTTCTTCATACACGCGCATAGGCTTGATCGGCGTTTCCGTGTAATGCGACTTGCGCAGCATCAGCCGTTTTCGCTCGGCACAACGCTGCGCCCAGTTGCTGTAATCCTTAAGCGTGCCGGCCGCATGACGCTCGCGTGCGACTTCGAGTAGCAGTTCGAGCGCAATTTTGGCATCCGATACCACACCATAATCAGGCTCAAAGACACGGCCGATCTGCGTTGGCTCTATGTCAATGTGGACGAAGGTGCGTCCCTTCGTGTACGTCTCCACCGATCCGGTGTGGCGGTTAGCCCAGCGGTTACCGATGCCGATGACAAAATCGCTGGCGAGCATGGTTGCATTGCCATAGCGATGACTGGTTTGCAGGCCGCACATGCCTGCCATCAAAGGATGATCGTCCGGAATGATGCCCCAGCCCATCAGGGTCGGAATCACGGGCACACCGGTCAGTTCGGCAAACTCCACCAGCTGCGCTGATGCATCGGCATTGATGATGCCGCCACCGGCGACGATCAGAGGCTTGTCGGCTGCGAGCAGCATGTCTAGCGCTTTTTCAATCTGCTTTTTCGACGCAGCCGGTTTATACACTGCCAGTGGTTCATAGGTGTCGATGTCGAATTCGATCTCGGCCATCTGCACATCAAACGGCAAGTCGATCAACACCGGCCCCGGACGGCCCGAACGCATCACATGAAAGGCTTGTTGAAAGACACGCGGCACCAGCGCCGGCTCGCGCACGGTGACAGCCATCTTAGTGACAGGCTTGGCGATAGTTTCGATATCGACTGCCTGAAAATCTTCCTTGTACAGCCTTGCGCGCGGAGCCTGACCGGTAATGCAAAGAATTGGAATCGAATCGGCGCCGGCGGAATACAAACCAGTAATCATGTCAGTGCCTGCCGGACCCGAGGTACCAATGCAAACGCCAATATTGCCGGCCTTGGCGCGGGTATAACCCTCGGCCATATGCGACGCACCTTCAACGTGACGTGCCAGCACATGGCTGATGGACTGACGCTCACGCAGCGCAGCGTAGAGCGGATTGATCGCTGCGCCCGGCACACCAAACGCTTGCGAAACGCCTTCTTTTTCCATTACCAGTACTGCAGCCATGATGGCCTTCATTTTTGCCATAGTCCCTCCGCTGATTAGAATTTGATGGAACGGATAATCGCGCTCTGAAGCCGACAACGGAAGTGACGGAAGCTGCATTACCCTTATTCCATATTGGAATAGCACTGGCATAAATACTGTGGCTTAATGCGATACATGGACAGAATTCAAGCAGTACGTTTATTTATTCGCGTCGTCGACCTCGGCTCTTTTAGCAAGGCTGCTGCCGAAATGGGCATTGGCCAGCCAACCGCCACCAAGCTCATCGCGCAGATGGAAGACAAACTCGGCTCGAGGCTGCTGCACCGCACTACGCATGGTGTGACGCCCACCGAGATCGGTGCGCTTTACTATGAAAAATGCAAACTGATTGCGCATCATGTTGAAGAAGCCGAGACCGTCGCAGCGCTGATGCAGTCGCAGGTTCAGGGTTCCTTGCGCATCAGTTGCTCGGTGGCGTTTGGCCGTCGGGTATTGGTCCCGCTGGTTATGCAATTCATGCGCGACCATCCGAAATTGCAAATCGATCTGAGTTTTGAAGACCGCTATGTCGATCTGGTCGAACAAGGTGTCGACCTTGCGATCCGCATGGGCAGGCTCGCCGATTCCACGCTGGGTTCACGTTATATCGGTTTGAATCCGTGGGTAGTGGTGGCGTCCCCCTCGTATCTGGCTGATCATCCTGCGCCTGTTTCGCCAACTGATCTGGCACAACATGACGCGCTGATCTATAGCACCGTGCAAGGCGATGCGCGCTGGCATTTCACCGGCGTGGACGGGCAAGCTATTTCAGTGCCGGTGCGCGGACCACTGCGCTCGAATAATCTGTCTGCGCTCTTGTCGGCGGCGCGCGGCGGCATGGGCATTGCCGCGCTGCCATGGTACGTTGCGCATGAATCCATTAATCAGGGCAAGGTGCAAAGCTTGCTCGCCGGCTGGTCTTTGCCGGCGCAAGAAATTCATGCAGTCTATCCATCGCCGCGCATGGTGCCGGCTAAAGTGACGGAATTCATCGAATGGATGCAGGGTCAATTCGATGCATCGTGGTGGACGCGAAGTGGACTGTAGAGACGCAAGCGTGTAACAAATTCTCACAATGCTTTTTCCGCACGTTGAATGATTGGTTCTACACTGATTTTTAGATTGGCCATTGAAATTTTGCCTACCTAAAATAAATGGGCCTTGCGGAAAGATCATGAAAAAAATTATTCCGGCAGCAGCAAGTCTGTTGCTTTTGTGTGTATTGCCAGCGACTTCGTTTGCCCATTCCGTTCACCGATCCCATCATTTTCATTATGTTCAGCCACGTGCCGGCATTGGCTTTTACTATGGCCCCAGCTGGTATTACCCGCCGACTTTTAATTACCCACCCTACGGGCCTTCGCCGTATATCGTGCAACAGCCCGCGCCACCGACGGCCTACATTGAACGCAACATTCCACCGATAGATCCGGGTGCCTATACATCCAGACAAGATAGTTACTGGTATTTTTGCGCACCGTCGAATACTTACTATCCGTATGTCAGAGAATGCATAGAACCCTGGCAAAAAGTGTCCCCCGTACCACCTCAACAGTGAGCGAAACAATGACATCGATCGCAAAGATGACTGGATTGACTGGCATTTTGCTCGTGGCCGGCTGCGCGTCCACTCCCACTGGACCGAGCGTGCTGGTTTTACAGGGCTCAGGCAAAACCTTCGACGAGTTCGTGCGTGACGATGTGTATTGCCGTGATTTTTCCTTGCGGCAGGTCGGCGGCAAAGGCCCCGGCCATGCCGGTCAAAACGCCGCAGTGGCGAGCTCGATAACGGGGACGGTGATTGGCGCAGCGGCAGGCGCAGCAATTGGCGGCCATAGAGGTGCTGGAGTAGGTGCCGGTACCGGACTGATCGTCGGCAGCATGGCGGGGAGCGAAGGAAATTATCGGAGTGAGAATTCAACCCAGCGCCAGTACGACAATGCTTATGTTCAATGCATGTATGGTGCCGGACATCGCGTGCCGGTGCCAGCTGGCTTGTACTCTACCGAGCGCAATGGTCGTTCAAATCCGCCCCCACCACCACGGCCAGCGCAAGATTAGCGCCACCCGTTTTCAAGAAATTGTGAAATCTCGCCAAAATTCAGCGACTGGTTAGACAAGTAGTGCTGAAAAAGATAGCAGCCATTCTTTTCCAAAAAAAATTTCTGCTCTGCGGACTCGACATCTTCAGCAATGACCAATACGCCCGTCTGCGCAGCCCGGGAAACGAACTGCTTTGCCTCATCGCGTATGCGCAAGACACATACAACTGAAAGGTAGTACGCCTTACTTCCTCTTACCTGCGGTGTTGATTCCAATGGTGACCATGATGTCTATGCTGACCATGATGTCTATACTGACCTTGATACCCATACTGATCGTAGCCACCGTAATAAACAGGGGCCGGACGATAAATGACTTGCGGCTGTGAATAAATGACAGGTGGTGGCGCATAAACTACTTGCGGTGGCGGCCCATAAACTGCTGGAGGTGGATAGTAGTAAGGCGATCGCGTTTCCGCAATCTGGCTACCGATCACGGTGCCAATGATGACGCCACCCAGAACCTTCTCAAAGTCACCCGCGAATGTTGGCGCCGACAGGCTAGCCAACAACGCTATGGTAATAAATTTCGATTTCATGCCGATCTCCCCGTCACGCATTCATGCGTTAATTCAACACGACTTCAGTATAAGAATCGTGAAAATTAAGTAAAGGCAAAGAGTGTGATGAGTTGTAACGGGCTGGCTATGACCAGAGACAGATTTTGATGTCAAATAACGCCTTGGTCTCGCAACATGGTAAAGCGCTCTTCATCCATGCCGAGCCAATTCAGGTACACCTCCCGATTATGCTCACCAAGTTGTGGCACCGCCCCATCTGTACGCGGCGGCGTGCCAGAGAGCTTCATCGGCGATCCGAACACTTCCACGTTGACATTACCAAACGGAACTTGAACGAACATCTCGCGCTCGCGCAGGTGCGGATCGGTCACGACTTCATCAATCTGCTTGATAGGCGTCAGGGCAACACGATCCCCAGCGAGCGCTTCAAGCTCGGCCTTGGTGCGACCGGAAAACCAGCGCGCAAGAATGGGCTTGACGCGGCGTTCATAGATGGCGTCATCAAATCGTTTGGCCATGGTGTCGATTTCTGGGTCGTCGGCCAATTCAGGTTCACCGAAAACGATGCAGCTTTCCCGCCATAATTTATCGGTATAAGAACCAAAGAATACATAACCGTCCTTGCAGGGGTACTGACCGTAGGGTCGGGCGAAAGGATGTTCGTTACCAAGCGGCTCAGCAATTTTGCCTGCGACAGTGTAGTTAACGATCGCGCTCTCGGTAAGAGTAACCACAGAGTCCTGCTGCGAGATATCAACGCGCTGGCCAATGCCACTTTTCTCTGCCTCACGCAACGCGGCCAGTGTACCAATGGTGGCGTAAAACGAAGCTGCGAGATCGCCAAGAATGCTGCCAACGCGCAGCGGCGGCTGATTTCGCTCTCCGTTCATGGACCACAGCCCGCCGGCGGCTTGTGCAGTACTGTCATACGAAGGGCGTAAAGTGTTCGGCCCTTCATGTCCAAAGCCGCTAATGCAGGTGTAAATCAGTCTGGGGTTGATCGACTTGATGGTCTCCCAGTCAAAGCCCAGTTTTGCCATCGTACCGGGACGAAAATTCTCGATCAGGATATCGGCCTTGGCAAGCAGTTCGCGAAACAGGCGTTTACCTTCGGGATGTTTCAGGTCGAGGCTGGCGCCGAGCTTGTGCCGGTTGTACTGCGCAAAATAGGCGCTACCAGCGTCTGCACCATCTACATCCTTTACTTGAGGCGGAAAGCTGCGAACATAGTCGGCGTCGCTCGGATGCTCGACCTTGATGACCGTTGCACCCAAATCAGCCAGCATCATGGCGCAATACGGACCGGCGACTACTCGGGTGACGTCGATGACGACGATGCCCTTGAGCGAATTTTCCCTCTTGATGCTACCGCTATCAATATGCATCGTTGCTCCTTCACCAGCCACCACTGGCCAGCCATTGATCCAGCATGTCGAGCCGGTCAGAACCCCAGAAAGGCTCGCCGTCCACAATGAAAAACGGCGCACCAAAGACCCCGCGCGCCAGCGAGGCAGCGACGGCTTCGCGCAGGTCGTTGCGGGCTGTCTCGCTCTCAATCCCTTCCAGAAAAATCAGTTCATCGACGCCGAGAGCAGGCCCGATCTGGGCAACTGTTTGAGAAGCGCTGAGATCGAAGGCCTGCCGCCAGTACTGGTCAAAGGCAATGCGCGCAAAAGAGCTTTCCTGACCGGGCCTGTTACGACGCAGCCAGTAAAACCCTCTTGCAGCCGCCCGCGGATCCATCATCGGATCAGTGACTTTACGGTGGAGTTGCAGACCATGACGGCGCGTGTAGCGCTCGCTATCGTGGATAACATAGTCACCCTTTAACGGGGTTTCCAGCAAGGGCTTTAGACCCATCGTTTTCATCACCGACACGCCCAGCAGCATGCTGTGCCAGCGCACTGTACGGCCGTGCCGGGCTGCGAGTTCCTCAATACGCAGGCTGGCAAAATAACCATACATCGACAGAAAGTCGAAATAAAAATCGATGGGTTCGCGCTCAGTTTTCATTTGGGGCCGTGATGAGATTTAGTGAATGGCTGCGTACATGATTTTTTCCTCGTTAGCCTCAAGCGCCGAGTACTCTTCCACGACTTTTCCCATGCGTTGCACCAGAATACGGTCGGACAATGCCATGATCTCCGGCAGGTAAGACGAGATGACTACTACAGCCTTGCCTTCATCAGCCAGTCTGTTAATAAGATCATGAATCTCGCTAATGGCACCCACGTCTACACCGCGCGTAGGTTCATCGAAAATAATCAGGTCTGGCTCCTGCACCAGCGATTTGGCAATCACGACTTTTTGCTGGTTGCCGCCAGAAAGCTCAATAGCTTTGACATCTTTATTGATGGCGCGCACGTTCAATTGCTTGATCCAGTGTTCCCCAACAGTTGACGCCGCTTTGCGCGATACCAATTTGAATTTGCCGCCTATCTTGGCCAGTAAGCCCAGATAAATATTGTCGGCAATGGATTTAGTTTCAAAGAAGCCCTCGATTTTTCTATCCTCGGTAACGTAAGCGATGCCATCACGCACAGCCGATGCCGGCACAAAGTAGCGAATCGGTTTTCCATGCAAAAACACTTCACCTCCGTGCATGAAGTCTCGCTTGATAACACCGGCAACTACCTTGAAAGTCTCGGTTCGACCTGAGCCGACCAACCCGAAAACGCCTGTCACCTGTCCTGCAAAGACAGATAGTGAGTTGTTTTTTACCATAGCTGCCATGCGCAGGTTTTGAATCGACAGCACCCGCTTGCCCTGCGGTCGTACGTGCATTTTTTTCTGACCATAGAGTGTCTGCGAGAGGTCGCGACCTACCATGGATTGCACGATGCGCGCACGATCAAAATTAGCCTTGTCATCCGTCACGACATGTTTGCCGTCACGCAGGATAGTGATGCGGTCTGACACCATCAGGGCTTCTTCCAGTGCATGCGAAATGAAGATGACGGAGACGCCGCGCTCCTTGAGTTTATAGACAAGGTCGAAGAAATATTTTTTTTCTTCCGGTGTAAGGCTGGCCGTAGGCTCGTCAAAGATGATGACTTTAGCGTCGTGCAGCACCGCACGCGCAATTTCGACCATTTGCTTTTTCGCCGCACCGAGCAGGCTGACCTGGGCGGTTGGATCTACGTCGAATTGCAGCGACTGCAAAAATTGTTGTGCTGCGATGTAGATGCCGCGCAGTCGATTGAAAAAATTCTCCTGACCGAGAAACAGATTCTGCGCCACCGTCATCGTCGGCACCAGACTGGTTTCCTGAAAAACCATGGCCACACCCATCTTGAGAGCATCATTCGGCGTCTGCGGATGAACCTCCCGACCCTCAACGAGCATCTGCCCTGATGTCAGTTGCACCACCCCTGCCATCACCTTGGTGAGGGTGGATTTGCCGGCACCGTTTTCGCCGATGATGGCATGAATCTCGCCAGGTATCAGTGCGAAATTCACACCATCAATTGCCGGTACACCTGCGTATTTTTTGGTGGCCTCGCGCAGTTCAAGTACAGGGGTTGCGTTCATCCGATTAACTCCTTTTCAACAGCAGCTATGTCCAGCGCCAGCAGGCGCCGGCTGCCCTTGGCAATCATGTAGAGCTGTCCATCACATTCGACCGCCGCCAACACACCATGATTTTTGCCATCAAAGCGGCTATGCAGCGAGTAGCGCACCAAACCCTGTTCATCAAGCCGCACGATGAGACCGTAAGATCGCGGCGGCGCCCACGGTTTAACCACGCCCATCATCTTGAGCTGCGCACCCTGCATTGGTTCGAGAAAGGTATTGCCCGAGTTGAGAGCAGGAGCGATCCAATGAGCGGGCTCCATCTCGGCCATCATACGTTTGCGGTAAGTATGCTCACGGAGCACAAATTCAACGAGCTGCGTACGCAAGGCAAAACAAGTCAGCCAAGCGCCGCCGCCACTGGCTTGCGCGATACGCGACGGATAGCCAGGCAACTCGTCAGTTACGGGTAGGGGACGCGACGCGCCATCCAGACAAACCACATGGTGTTTCCAACTTTCGCTGAACCATATCTGGCCGTTGATCTCGCTGGCACCAAATGCATATGCCCTATTTTTGGAAAGTATGCGTGCGCCATCATCGGCGAGACTCAGTTCAAACACGCGGCCGCTCCGTCCGAGGCTCATCAAATCCCGCTTCCACTCGTCGTAAGGCCGATCTGCAGAACCATCTGTCACTAGCAAGTGGCCCCCCTGCATCACCGATATCGCATTGACCGCACTCAAATGTTGACCCGCTGCCGCCTTCCAGGAGCGGCCATGATGCGGACCGCCCTCAATACGTACTGTCACACCATCAATCGCCAGTGCCAGTCCGCCATCAGGCAGACAGGCAAGCGCCGTCACTCGTCCTTCACAGCTGAGAACTTCTTGCAGTCCATCGGCAGTGATTTTGCAGACGCGCGAACCATCTGCTATAAAAACTGTCTTGCCATCAGTGGCAAGATCTTCGGGGTCAGCGAGCGTTGCAAGAATGCGTGCGTCTTCAATATAGCGGTTTGACTTCAACGCGCCATCAAAGACCGGCACCGTAATTGCAGCCGCGCCACGGCCCAATAACTCGTCCGTCCAAGCTTTAATTGCGCCGATCATGCGTTCTCCTTCTTGTTCTTGTCTTTGGACCAGCGCCATTCGTATTGCGCCCAGTTGGGGTCGGCACCTTCGAGCTTGATGCGACCGACGCGGTTGTTCATGATCCCGCCGAGATAGAGATGGCCACGGTGCTCACGCATGGAAGTAATCATGGGATGGTTTTCACCTCCGAGATCCCACATTGTTTCCAGCAATTCGCCACTCTCGCTGAACTTCAGCACGCAACCGGTATTGATGTTCGGGAAAAGCCATTCATCACGCGGTACGCGCTTCGCCATACGACGGCGAAAGCCCGGCATTTTCCATGCAAGATCTAGTGCCGGACAGCGCATGCCAACGAGCGACATCCAGTAATGGCCGTCAGAAGAATTGTTGATGTTGTCCGGGAAGCCGGGCAGATTCTCAAGCACCATTTCGGTAATGCCTTTTTTGGGTCCGGCAAACCAGTGACGCTTGACGGTGCAGCCCCAGGTTTCGGCAAACAAGAAGCTTTGCCCGTCGCTGGCAATACACACGCCGTTGGGGAAGATCAGGTTGTCGATGACAGTGTGAGTCTTTTTGGTGTTGGTGTCGTAGCAGATGATGCGGCCATTGCCACGCGCTTCGAGTCCGTCAGTGGCCCACTCGTGCATCTCGTATCGAACCGTCGCTTCGGAGAAAAAGATCAGCCCGTCGTCGGTGATGTCCAGATCGTCGGCCAGGCGCAAGCGGCTGTCATCGTTGATGGATTTGTAGCTGCGGTTGGTCTCGTCCGTGATCTTCACGACCTCGCGCTCTGGTGTAACCATGTAAAGACCCATGCCGCCGATGCAAACATACAGATTGTCGTTGCGGTCGAAGGCCATACCTAGTGGTGTACCACCAATATGAGCAAAGACTTCCATCTCGGTATAGTCCGGTGCCATGAAACGCATGATGTCGCCGTGTCGCGAGCCTGCATACAGGTTGTCGTTGCGATCAAGGATGACGTCCTCTGGTCCTTCGATGCGACCCAGTCCGATCGCCTTGGCCGGGCGTAGCTTGTCGTTCAAAGCCCAATTGGTACCTGAATCAGGTGCACAGGATGGCGCAGGCGGCATACCGTGATAGGTGGGGCTGACATACACCTTGTTGACGATGCGATGTTTGTTCTTGAGCCAGCGAATATCGACCACAGCTGCCAACAACAAAATGCCGGCCAGGACCATACGGTTATAGCCGCCGTCCAGACCCATGGAGATAAGCCCATTGACGATAGCAAGTACGATCAGAGTACCGACCAAGGCCTTGGCTACTGATCCTTTGCCCCCGCCGAGGCTGATCCCGCCAAGGACTGCCGCTGTCAGCACGGTGACTTCGAGACCGACGCCAATGTCGCCGCCGGCAGTCGCCAGACGAGACGCAAAAAAGAGGCCGCCCATGGAGGTCAGTACGCCACTGGCAACGTAGCAGCTCGCCACCGTTCGTCGCACAGCAATGCCGGTGTTATAAGCCGAACGTCGCGAACCGCCGATGGCAGTGATATGCCAGCCGGCACGCAAGCGCGTCAGGAAGATGTGCCCGAAGATTGCCACTGCTGCATAGAACCACACCACGGCTGGTATGCCAAACCAAGTGCCCGTGCCTACGAAATCCCATGCGAGTGAATCCGGCAAGCCGCCGGCGATGGCCGTCGAGTAGTCGGCAATCAGGATGTCGTAAAGTGCGCGGTACACGATCAGGGTGATGAGCGTCGTCAGAAAAGCGCGCAATCGGAAATAACCAATCAGCACACCGTTAACGGCGCCGAGCAAGGCTCCGGACAACAAGGTCGCCGCGACTGCAGTACCAACAGGCAGTTTCAGCACGTGCATGCAATACAAGGCACAAAAATTGGTCAGGGCAAATGTAGAGCCGACCGATAAATCGATGCCCCCGACAATCATCACCAGGGCCATGCCAAGGACGATGAAACCTATCTCACCGGCCTGACGACCGGAGTCGACCATATTGGTCGGGGTAAAAAAATTGGGAAGTACTTGGGACAGTCCAAAAGCAACCAGAATCAAGACCATTACGGGAATGGCGGTTTCCATCCAGCGCTTGGCTAATAGCTCACCGAACATGTGGTCTGGCCAGTAGGTATAACGCCAGCGAGTGAGCTTGTCGACAAGTGACTCGTTTAGCGAGCCTCCGGCAGAGGCACCTTGCTTGCCGGATCCGGTCCTGCTATCCAGCGTTTGGGAGTTGATCTGGTTCATCGGCTCATATCTTTAGTTGGCGGCAGACGAAGTCGTGGCTAAAGTCACACAATGGAGGGTGACTGGGAGCCTTGCGCGCAATGCGCCGCTTGGGGTGAACAAACCGGAGCCGGCATCAGCTGGCTCCGGCAAACGCAGTTACAGCTTCCAGCAAGTACCGTCTTTGGAGGCGTTCGCCTTCGTGATCGGAATCAGCGTGGTGTAGATTGAGCCCTTGGCGTCTTTCACGCCGGGGTTCTGCATCAGCCACTTGATGCTGGCAACCATGTTGCTTGCCTGCGTAGGCACGTCATAGCTGAGGTTGAGGTCGAACGAACCGTTCTTGACTGCATCGCATGCGCCCTTCTGCTCGCCACCACCCGAAGTCGCAACAAACACCTTGCCTGTCAGGCCGGCTTCTTTCACAGCAGCTGCGGTGCCGCTGTCCATGCCATCCCAAAAGCCGACGATGCCGCACAGATCAGGATGCTGCTTGAGCACGGTCTGCGTAATGCCCTTGGCCTTGGAAGCATCCCAATCAGCAGCTTGGCTGGATACAACCTTGAGCTGTGGATTCTTTGCCAGTGCATTTTCGATGCCCTTGAGCTGATAGGCACTCGCTGCTGCAGACAGCGCGCCTTGCACGATAGCGATCTTGTTAGATTTGCCCTTGCAATGTTCAGCCACAGCCGCGGTGGCACGCTCGCCAATCTCGACATAATCCGCGCCGACAAATACCGCCGACGGATAGGAAGAGCGCATATTGATCTGGATGATGCGGATACCTTCATTCTCTGCGCGCTGCAAAAGCTTTGCGTAGGTCTGCACGTCAGGGTTGTGGACAACGATGACATCCGGCTTTTCACCGATCAGTGCCGTCAGTGCCTGGGCACCCGAATTAGTGTTCCAGTTCGGGTCGCGCGAGACAATCTTCACACCCAATGGCTCGAGTTCTCTTTTGAGTCCGGCCAGCCAACCCTGTGCCAGGTCAAAACCCATGGCCACCGGAATGTAACCCACCACTTTGCCTTTCATGGTTTTGGCGTAACCGGCACGGAACGGCTCGTCAAGCCCCTTGCCTTCGGCTGAGACTGCCTGCGGTAAAGCAACAGCACAAACAAGGCCTGCTGTAGCGGCCATACGCTTGAGCGTACGAGCGGTCATCTTGAATTGAATCATGTGCAATGTCTCCTGAGTTATTTATTTTTTATTGGCCGGGTTGGTATTACTGGAACGACTGAAGGTACAACTAAAAGCGTGTGGTTCGGCTCAGCCCCGCACGCTAGATATCGCCCTGCTGCGCTGTTTCTTCGTTGCGCGGATTAAGGAATGAATCAATGAGAATCGCAATCAGCAGCACAACGCCCTTGACCATATTTTGAGCAGAGTAAGAAACATCAAGGATGGTCATGCCATTCAAAAGCGTGCCAATCAGCAGCGTGCCGATAATGACGTTGAGCACGCCGCCTCGTCCGCCCGAAAGACCGATACCACCCAGCACAACAACCAGGATCACGTCATAAATCAGCGTCGAGTTATAAATGCGGGTAGGCATACTGTTGACTGATGCGGCCATGACCATACCGGCGAACATGCCGATGAGCGCGGCCAGCACATACTGCAAGACGATGACAGGTCGCGTAGGAATGCCCGTGGTGCGCGCACCGGAAGGGTTATCGCCGATCGCATAAATGTAGGCGCCAATACGGGTCATCTTCAGGAAAAAAGCGACACCTATCGCGGCGATACCAAACATGATCACTGGTGAAGGAATACCCGCCACCGTACCGCGCCCTACCCACGCTAACTGATCGAGTTGGGGACTCCACTGAACGATATCGAGGCGGAAAAACGCCACCTGACCCAGCCCCGCGAGGAACAGACCGCTTGCCAGCGTCGTGAACAATGAAGGCACTTCCGCAAACGCTATGAGCCAGCCATTAATGAGGCCAAAAGCTAGTGTCAGGATCAGCGCAAAAACAAACGCTGAAGACAAAGAACTTCCGTCCTGCACCAGTTGCAGGACCAAGCCTGCAGGCACCGCGAGCACGGCAACCATGGAAATATCAATACCGCGACCAATCACAATGATCGCCATCCCCAAACCCAAGATGCCCAGAATGGCCACGTTCTGTAACAGGCCAAGCAAGTTACCTTCGCTTAGAAATCCCGGCAAGAAAACTGAGAATCCCAAAAACATGACAATGAAAATTGCAAAGACAATTGTCTGCTGTCCAATGGAAGATTTACCGTGGGCTTGGCTCATAGAATATTCTCGGTTTGATTCTTGAAAGATGAATGCGGCGTCCGCATGAGGGGGGATGAGACAGATGGGAGATAGGCTGCGCTTCGCTTATGAGCAATGCGACTCGCCAAATACCGCCTGCCGGTCGCGTGAGAGACGGAGGCGATTGAACGCGCAAAGAATAAAGGGCCACCAGAAGTTGTCTGATGTAACCAATATCAATTAAAAACAGGCAACATGATTTCTGTCGCCGACCTACGTATTGCAGTCTTAACATCCCCAAGGTCTCCTGGTGTTCCCGCTCTCTTCGGAGCGGTCGGACGAAGTGCTTTATGACGCAGTGCTAAATCTTAAAGGTATATTTTTTATTATGTTTGTTTCTTTTAAGTAATTATTTTTTTACAATGTATCCAACTTAAAATATGTCGTCAAGCAATCAATTACTCACAAAATTATGCTGCATTGCAGCTAATGAATCGCTCGGACATGTGTTTTAGCCTTGCAGAATTCTGCGTAGAACCTGGTGCTCATCACAGCTTGTTGTGAGACCGAAATTTCCAAAAAAAATCGGGGAAGCAGATGCAAAAAATTGTGGCGTGGGCTGCCGGCATCAACTCAGATGAATTATTTCTCTTAACGAAAAAAACTCTGGTGGTCGATACCGCAGTGGCACAACGATGGGCGATACTTCATGATCCTGAGCACTGCCCGGAACGCGATACGCTGCCTGCTGCAGCGTCGGCTGGCATAGACAGTCTTTACACCCGATATTACATTCAACTTGCCAGCTGCTGCAGTCGCAACTGCCGTTCATGTTCTTCCTGCTCGGCCAATGCAATTTCATGCATCACTGCACCCACATCAGCAGGGCGTGTATCGATCTCGACTTGACCGGTCAGAACGGAATCAGGCTGCAGCAAGCCGGCCCCGTACAATTGCCAAATTTCTTTGCCGTATTGAGTTCTCGCAAGTTGCGGCGCAAAGACGCTGAAAAAATTACGCAGATTGTCGACATCGCGCTTGAGCATGGTACCGGCTTCAGTATTGCCTGCCGCATCAATTGCCTGCGGCAAGTCGATAATTACAGGGCCAGCTGAGTCGACCAGAATATTGTATTCGGACAGGTCACCATGAATGACGCCCGCGCATAGCATCAGCACCACCTGTCGCAACAACCGCGCGTGATAATCCAGCGCCAGCGCCTCGCTCAAGTCCACATCATTCAGGCGCGGCGCGGCATTGCCTTCAGCATCCGTCACCAGCTCCATCAGCAGCACGCCTTCGAAACAAATATAGGGCTTCGGCACACGCACACCAGCTGCAGCAAGCCGGTACAGTGCATCGACCTCGGCATTTTGCCAAACTTCTTCCTGCATTTTGCGGCCATAACGCGTGCCTTTTTCCATCGCGCGCGCCTGCCGGCTATTTTTGACTTTACGACCTTCCTGGTAGGAAGCCGCTTGACGGAAACTGCGCTGGCTAGCTTCTTTGTAAACCTTTGCGCAGCGAATCTCGTTACCGCAACGCACGACAAAGACCGTAGCTTCTTTGCCGCTCATGAGCTGGCGCGCTACGGAGTCAATCAGGCCTTCCTCAACCAGCGGCTGGATTCTTTTGGGGATTTTCATAAGTCAGGTGCTTGAGTGGACGCAGAATGCAAAATTCCTCGCAAAATCACCGAGCATTTTAAACTTGGCTAAGCGGGGATCGAACCATACCTTAAAACGCGGAAAATTGAAGGAAGGTTTTGATTTGAGGTTTTGATTCGAGGTTGTGACCTATAAGTGAAAATGTCTACTACGACTTTATCCAGCCGGGAATTTAACCAAGAAGCCAGCGGCGTCAAAAAATAGCCAATGCAGGGCCTGTATGTATTGCAGATCGTGGTCGCGCTGATCAACCCTTGGCTTTATCATGTTGACCCGATCTGCTCCTTAAAATAACTGGTGTCACGGGATTGATTTTCCAGCCTCAAGATTTTCGGAGCCGCGTATGGATTGCAGACCCGCAGTACGTTCATCGATTTTTGATAAAACTTTTCCAGCCATTCGCTGAGTGGATGACTCATCGATCTCACCGAGATCACATTCGGTGAGTAGCAGCGCAATCTAGGCCAGGGTGAAGCCAGGCTCCTTCAGACGCATGATGGCCATGAGCGGATCCAGCGTGTTGGTTTCATATTGGCGATTGCCGGATTCAGTCCGGCTCTGTGGTGCAATCAAGCTTTGGCTCTCACACAAGCGCAATTCGCCGCAGGTTACATTGGCCGACTTGCACAAGCACTTATAGTCTGAAAGGGCTTGAAGCCATGCGCGCTGATATTGGTTTTCAGGGATTGGTAATGTCAGGTGCGCAAGCGCAGAGTACATGGTTATTAACGATCAAACCTTTCAAACTGGGCGATAAGCTCGGTGTTGCTAAGTGACCATCCGTCAATCGCCAGGTAGTTGTTTTCAGGTATCCCGTTCAAAAAAGCCAGTGCCAATTGCCGTGTGGCCACTTTTACCTTGGGGTTTACATTCAGGCCACCGGTACCGGCCCTGTCGGTGAAGATGCTATGCGACCCACCCTTGAAAACGGCGAGCACTTTGGGTACTAGTTGATCGCTCCCCATTGCCTTGAAAATATCGATCCGATCCTGGAGACCAGACACGTAACCCGGTATCTTAATGACGTCCTCTATGGCTGTGATGTGAAGCGTCGGTACGCCAATACCGGAGAGTATTTTATTGGGGTCACCCAAGCCATAGAAAGGCGGCGCTGAAATGATGATTGCCGCGCTGATTCTTGGGTCACGAAGCGAAATTTTTTGACCGTGCTGCTCTACCTGCGCGCCCGCAATCAGCATCGTGGTGTTGGCTCCATAAGAGTGACCGGCGGCGATGATTCTGCGGGTGTCAAACAGTCCACCTTCCTGAGCGCCCAAAATCTGGTCGAGCGAATACCGAAGATCCTGCACCCGATGTACTGCCTCTGCAACTTGAGCCGCACCACGCAAGCGGGCAGTGAGGGCAAACGGATTGCCCCACCAGAGTTGGCGGTCGCTACCTACATGCTGCACATGCAGGCTGCCATAGCCGTGTGCAGCCAAGTACCGTCCCAAGTAGCTGTACCCTTCCCTGGAGCCACCGATTCCATGCGAAAAGACGACCAGCGGTACCGACCCCGCCACTGCTCTGGCGGTGGGCAAATAGAGTTTCGCGGGCACCTTTCGTTGGCGCTGGCTATCGAACCAGTCGAAGCTTCGGACGGTGAACAGTGAAGCATCCACCTCCAGTGCTTCTGGAGTGAGTGATGCCAACGTGGGCATCGGTTGCCGGAGTTCTTGAGCGCAAGCGCCAGCCGGGCTGAGCACGGTGGCACAGACAACCAGTACACCCGACAGCCAAACCCTGCTGCGATAGCGGTTTTTAATAGATAAAGGATTTTGTTTCATAGCGATTAAGTTCATCCCGTACTTGATTCCAAGGTGCCAGCTTTTTCATACATCCATTGCCATAAAAAATTTGAAATTCTTCATATCCGTACAACCGAAACCATTCAGGCGCGCGGCATCGTCTTGGGTGCCTTGGTCAACAATGCAGGCTATGTTGCCTTTGGTGAGTTCAAAGACACGGCAGCGCTCACGACCGAGGAAGCCATCCGAATGAAGACGAGCATGAAAAACTTTTCGATCTAAAAGCTATCGAGCTCCTTAATTGGCAGGCAAATACGGAAATCTCCGGTCAGAATTCATCGTTTTCTGGTGAGGTCAGGGATTCGAACTTCATCACCTGAATGGGGCTGCTTGCGATTCAAAACAGACTGTGAGTCTTCATCGTCTATGCTCCGTTGGCATCTTAAAAGCAGCGTTGTAAGCTCAGAATAACCTGTCAGGGGTGTAACGAATGCCAAAGGAGATCCAGCGACTGTTTCCCTCGCCCGAGAGTTGCCGGCCAAAAGTAGCATCGACCTGAAACAGGTTAGGTATTACTGAGTATCTGAGGCCAGTTTGCCCATAAGACACGCCACGGTTGTCTCCATACGTTTCTGCAATACCGAGCAGTTTGGAGTGCAACTTGAACTCTCCACCAATCCCCCATAGCGCACTGTTGAGACTGGATGCTTTATCTTTTAGCCATCCCAAATTGGTATGGACGATTATTTTGTCATCATTGAATGAAACCGACAAAGGAATGTAAGCATACGTATTACCGAGCATGTTCGGCCCCGGATTGATGCTTGGGTGCCGAATTGTACCGACCGCCAAACCCCATCCCCAGCCATTCGTTTCCATTGAACGAAACAAGGTCTTTCCCTGAAAAACATAATCGCTGCTTGCCGCCTGGCCCTGCGACTTCACGCTCCCGCCACCAAGCGTAAACTCAAGGTTTCCCGTCGGATTGCAAGCCGGAAGCGCCCAGAGTTCATTGCTGCCAGGATAGACCCGCGTCCAGCTCTCGATCTGACAACTTCCTCCAGTGGTTAGCCGAGCGTCATCGGTAATGAAGGGGCGTGCAGCAAATGCAAAGGGTGGAATGAGAAGTGCCGTGAAGGCCAAGAGTTTTAGCTTCATAGCGCTATTTTAACTTGGCATTTTTATGTCGAAGGCCATGAAATTGCTGGTAGACCTCGTTTCCATGAAATAAGTTCCAGACGTCAAGAAGACGCTTGAGAAGTTTTTAAGTGGCTTTTTCTTTCAGTTGTAGAACATCTCTTCGCTGATGCCGAGCTTGCGGCAGACTTCGCCGACGCTGATACCGAGCTCGGCTTGCTTCAAGCGAAGACAATTTTCTTTTCCGTGAATTTACTTTTCTTCATTCCTGACCTCGTTTCAAATCGTGGAAATTTGCTACAAGATTTTGATTTAAAACGGGATTTTTTTGTGGGGTAGGGTCACGGGAAGCAGACATGAAGAATCGATTCACAGAAGAAAAATCAATGGGATCCTGAAGGAAACAGAGGCAGCAGTACATCATATGAACTCCGAGCTAGTCCACGTACGTTAATTCCTAAGCTTCTTTAGCCTAATAGTATCTATAAGAATTTTCGCAGATAAAAAAAGGGCCATCGGTTGTCCATGCAGCATTAAACGAGCGAATCTAACAAGATTGAATCGCTATTGAAACCCTAGACACTTCTGAGCCTTCAATTTATCGGCGAAATCCGGCGGCAGGACCTAGCCTCCCGCTTTGGTATCAAATCAGCGGCAGCAACGCGTGACAATCAAGAGATGAAATGGAAAGAAACTTATAAGTTTCATTTTATCCTACAATAATTAACCTTTAGGTTTCAATATATTTGCACGATTGGAACCCCTAGGTTAAGATAGTGCTATTGAAACTTTACCTGTAGGTTCCATGGAAAACCAATTCCGCGATCTTCAGCTCCAGCAAATGGACGCACTTCTTGCCACTTGGAAGGCTGCGCAATTGAGCGCACGCCCCAGGTCTGGATGGGTGCGCGCGATTCGTGAGTCCCTGGGCATGTCCGCCGCAGCCTTTGCTCGTCGTCTGGGCATGTCCCATGCCGGTGTCCGCAAGCTGGAAAATGCAGAGGCGTCAGATGTCATCACGTTGGCCAGCCTGCGCAAGTTGGCTGAGGCGTTGGATTGCGAACTGCAATATGCCTTGGTGCCTCGTACCAGCCTGTCGCAGCATGTGAAAGAACGAGCCGAGTCAGTGGCGCGGGAGCGCTTGCGCCCGATTGCCCATTCAATGGCATTGGAGGATCAGGCTGTCCAAGGGCCATTGACCAAGCTGCAACTGGAGCTGGCCACCAAGGAGTTGCTCGAAGGTTCGCGTCGGGAACTGTGGTGAGATATTGAATATGGAATTTCATTACGCCCCAGGGGCAACCCCATTAGATCCGGACGAAGCCGCAGGTTTGGTGCCGACGCACATTACCACCCAAGGCGATCTAAACGCATGGGAGCAAATCAACATCGTTCAGGGGGATCGCTGGGCTGCGCGCCAGAAAAAGCGGGACTTGCTGGATGAGGGGTTTATTCGAGATCTGCATCGCCAGATGTTTGATAAGACCTGGCAGTGGGCGGGAACATTTCGAAAGACCAACAAAAACATTGGGGTAGACTCTACGCAGGTGGCGGTGAAGTTACGCAACTTGCTAGACAATACAAAATATCAAATCGAGAATCATGTCTTTGATGCCGATGAGATGGCAGTGAGGTTTCACCATCAATTGGTGTGGATTCATGCCTTCCCTAATGGCAACGGACGCCATGCACGTTTGATGGCAGATTTGTTGGCAATGCGTCTTGGCCGTCCGCGGCTGACGTGGGGCGGCGGCGAAGCATCCATCACCACAGTGGGGGAGCTTCGCGATCACTACCTCGCTGCCTTACGTGCAGCAGATCAGATGCAGTTCAACGATTTGATTGCATTTGCCCGTAGTTGACGGAAGGGAGCCGTAAGCCGAGTGGATTGCCAAGTGCGCAGCATTGCTGGAAGACAAGAGCGTTGGCTTCTTTTCCATCGATACGGACGTAATTCATAGCCATGCGTACAAATTTTCCGCCGGTGCGTTACGTACGTTGCCGCTGCAGAGACCGGCTTGGCTGACCATCCAGCAAACTGAAATTGTTGAACGGGAAATCCACATTCATCGAATGGAGCTGGTGTCCAAGGTCGCCAAAGAGTTGAATACGGCAATTGCGAAATTGCAACGCCTATCAAGGCTGAATTTCACCTCTGTCAGCGAGCAAATCAAAGCGCTTGATTCCGAATCTGCCGCCGCTCGCAATTGTTCCAGAGAGTTCAAGGCCTTTGTGGCAAGCCTAGATCAGGATCTGGTCACCCTAAGTCTGAATCGATACCGATTTTCCAGACACCCGCGTACCTCTCAATAAACTGCTGCTCGAACTGTGCCGGTGACCTGCCGTTGTTGTGGCTGTGTCGGCGTAGGGGATTATAGAACTGCTCGACGTAATCAAACACCTGCTGCCGTGCGTTTTCCTAGGTATTGCAGGTCCGTTATCGAATACGCTCCCATTTGGGTAACTGGAAGAACTCTCCACTGCCAGCTTGTCGTGGCAATTGTCGCGGCGACTCATGCTGCAGACGAGGCTGTGCGCCTTAAGGAATGTTTTGCCAGTCCTCGCTGGAAAACTGACTGCCCTGATCCGAATGAACCAGTATCTGGCCCACTGATCCGTAAATTTTTTCCGTAGTCAGCGAGCATTTCAACGAACAATTTTTCAAGCCGCGCCCTAGACATTGGGTTTACTGGCCAGTCCTCAGTTGATGTCGATGATTTGGTGATTGTTCCCATGCCCCCCTCAGCAGATCCGCAAAATCCTTTGCCCAGTTCTGCGCGACGCTTGAATTGATGTCGGGCGCGAACCCGGGCTTTCTGGCGAAGCAGCTAGGCCACAGCAAGCAGATGTTCTTTGCCGTTTACGCGGACTGGATTGATGGGGAAAGTGATGAGCGCGAGATGGCCAAGATCGAGGCAGCAATCAGGCTTTGTGTACCCGAAGTGTACCCAGACCAGCTTTTACATTCTGCTGGCAAAGAGCAGAAATAAAAAAAGCCTTGAAAATCAAGGCTTTTGAATCTTGGCGG
>JAOAUN010000064.1 GCA_030157545.1 Burkholderiaceae bacterium | reverse complement strand
CGGGAAGTCATTCCATTCAGTCATATCGGCGACACGCACGATCTCTTGCTTGAGCTGCTGGAATTCAAGATCCAGGTAGCTACGCTGATCATCGGCGTTGGTGTCATTGATTGCCTGAACGGCGAGTTCGCGCATCCGCTGCATCATGTCGGTGATGCTGCCGGTGGCGCCCTCCACTGTCTGCAACAGAGAAACGGCATCGCCCGCATTTCGCACCGCTTGGTTCAACGCGCGTATTTGCTGCGTCATCCGCGTGGCAATTGCCATACCGGCCGCATCATCCTTGGCGGAATTAATGCGCTTACCTGTAGAGAGCTGCTGCATCGCCGTTGACTGAGCACGTTCAGTGCCCTTCAAAGCTGCCTGGCTAAACAGTGCTTTCACGTTGGTGTTAATGACTGCCATGATCGTTTCTCCTTCTGACTACTTTTAATTGCTGCTTGTTCTGTGGGGAACATCCCCGTTGTTGCCTACAGATAAGCAACAGTTGTGCCAGATAAAAAGTACAACTAATTTAACGTCTATTGCCTTGATTCTTATAGCTTTTTCCCGGGGCAACTTAGGGGTGGCAAAACTTGTCGACTTTCCGGCAGGGTTTTGCCACATAGTGATTTCTTATAAATTCCGTCAGTATTAGCGCTTAACTGCGCCAAGACCGAGAGCAGCAGACAGCGCCTGATACTCTTTCAACAGTTCCGGATGATCAGGAAACTTGGCCAGGCCGACGCGGGCAGCATCAAACGCCGCCGCCAGCTCCAGATCGCAGCGCAAGGCACGGATCAGCATGGCGTGAGTAAATACGGTTGCTTTATCGCCCTGCATTTCCATCAACTGCTGCAACAGATCAATTGCCTGCGGCCAGTCTTCACGCATCACTGCCAATAAACTCGTCACAGCCAGAATGTCTTCGCTCTCTGGATACAGCGCCAAACCTGCATCGCCGAGCGCATAAGCCAGAGCGTCCCGGTCTTGCGCCATCAACTCTTGAATCGCGACGCGGATTTCTGCGGGAGAAAATCGTGACACTTGCAA
Source organism: Burkholderiaceae bacterium (assembly GCA_030157545.1). Taxonomy (GTDB): domain Bacteria; phylum Pseudomonadota; class Gammaproteobacteria; order Burkholderiales; family Burkholderiaceae_D; genus Pernthalerella. Next base: position 6,007 of record JAOAUN010000064.1, on the reverse strand, counting down.
GGTGCTGATCATTTGGCCGATTTCGGCTTGCGACATCAGTTGTTGGGCGAGGTTAAGCATAGTAAGGCTCCTGTTGTAATAGCTTTGCTGGTTAATCCGAACAATTGCAGCGTTGCAAATGTTCTTGGTACGACCATATAAGCAAACGGTGTGCCAGACTATCTCGGGGAAATTGACGAAATGTTGACGCTCCATACATGTTGTATGGGCTGTAGAGGTGAAGCTATTAGATTAAATCGACAAGGTCGGAGTAGCTGGCCAGAATTTTGTCTGCCGATAGTAGACGTAACGGCTCTGATATAGCTTGCGCAAGCAGCATACGATCAAATGGATCTTTATGAATGGCCGGCAGCCGTGCTAATGCGGCTACATGCTGCATGTTGACTGGCAACTCCTGAAAACCGTTACTCACAATTTCTGCTATGAGCTGATCAATATCTACTGAGAGTTTTCCAATACCTGACTTGATTGTCGCCTCCCAAATAGAGGCGGTACTCACAAAGACTTGATCAGCCGTGGCAATGGCGCTTGCCACTGAGGGCGAAAGATTAGAAGAGTCCTCCAGCCACCATAAATAGACATGGGTGTCGAGCAAAATACGCATTAAGCACCTTCAAACGATTGCTGTATATCGTCTGGCAAGGGCGCATCAAAATCGGCTGCAATCTTGATTTTTCCCCTCATGGAGCCTGGCTTGCGCGCAGGCCGTTCTACTGCAATCGCTACCAACCTTGCCACCGGCTTACCAGCCTTAGCAATAATCACCTCTTCCCCCAGTAGTGCGTACTCTATGAGTTTAGATAATTGGGATTTGGCTTCGTGTATGTTTACTGGCTGCATATCAGACTCCGCATTACATTAGCTAAGTATAGCTAATTCTAAGTGTGGCCACACCTTCCGGCAAGAACAAAGCACTCAAAGTGGAGAAAAGGAAAGGATTGCAGCCAAAACCGGCAATTGCTTGCCCCCCTGTTTATTAGTACGGCAAAAATTATCCCTGCGAATAGACATTTACTCTTGAGTCCGAAGGTTTGCCGCTGGAAGAATGGCCAAGCGTCTGATGGCACGCTTCGCTGTCCATACCAAACCGGGTAGTCATGTGACACCACATCCTGGCTGCTAAAACTCCGAAGATAGGTGCTCGGCCAGAACGGATGCTGAAGTTACCAGCACAAAAAGAGACTTGCCTTACTATGTGATCACTTCCAAATGAGGGCTATCCCCGCGAAGCAGTGCCACCATGTCGCTCAGGCTTATTGCCTCCGCACCGTACTTAAGTGCGTAGCGTTCGGACCCCGGATACACGACAAACCGTCTCTTAATATCCAGGTCGTCACACGCCACGCTGAAACCAAGATCCAGTTTTGGCGCAGATGAGCGTTTAACTTCAATGGCAAACTCTGGCCGCCCGCCCCGCTCCAGCACCAAATCAATCTCGGCCCCTTGATGTGTCCTGTAGAAGTAGGGAATATAAGCAGCTCCTGCTACTTTGACCAAATTTTCAATCACCATACCTTCATAGCCGGGACCTGCGAGCGGGTGGCCGAGCAGCTGATCCAGGGTTTCAAGTTCAAGCAATGCATGCAGCAAACCACTATCCCTGACGTATATCTTGGGCGATTTGACCAGTCGCTTGCCAAGATTGCCGCTCCATGGTCTTAACTGCCGAACAAGCATCAAATCAGATAACAAATCAAGATACGATCGTACCGCAGCCACGGAAACCCCAAGGCTTGATGCCAGCCTCGATTGGTTAAGTAAGCCACCCTGATTGTTCGCCAACATAGTCCAGAGTCGTCCCACCGCTGCAGTCGGTATGCGAGGCGCAAACATTGGTACATCGCGCTCCAGGTAGGAGCGCACAAAATCCCGGCGCCAATCCATGCTTGCTGCATCTGAGCTCGCCAATAAGCTATCAGGGAAGCCGCCGCGAACCCAAAGGGTGGACTCATCGATACCCACAGAACTAGCTTCATCTATCTGGATAGGCGTCAAATCAAGATAGGCAATCCTTCCGGCCAGCGATTCACTGGCTTGATGCATCAGATCCAGTGATGCCGATCCAAGCAGCAAAAACTGGCCACTCCGAATTCCTTTTGCACGGTTGTCATCAATGATGCCGCGCAAAGTCACGAACAAGTCAGGGACACGATGAATTTCATCTATGACAACGAGTTTTCCGCTCTGACTGCGTAAATAACTATCGGCATCATCCAATCGGCGCAGATCCGCAGGTCTTTCCATGTCGAGATACACGCCCCCTTCGGGCCAGTCGGCTGCAATCGCTCTTGCCAAAGTCGTTTTACCTACCTGACGCGGGCCGAGCAGCACCACAGCCGGACTATTTTGCAGACGGGATAGAAGGCGAGATTGGAGTTTGCGTTTAATCATCCATGAATTTTAAACGAAAAATATCAGATTTTCATGGGCTTAAAAAATACAGAAAAATCTTGGTCTGTCCCTTATTGACGGCCTGCACTTCAGAAAATTAAGAAACACGTGATATCATGCGTTATACGTACAGTGCACAAATGTGGAGGCGATATGCACAAAAGAATGACTATTACCCTCGATGAGGAAGTGTACGAAGGGTTATATCGAACTATCGGCAAGCGTCGCATGAGCCAATTTATTGAAGACTTACTGCGCCCTCATGTAATGGGTGCATCGCTGGATGATGGATACAAAGCAATGGCTGCCGATCAGGAGCGCGAAGCTGAAGCGATGGAATGGTCTAATGCGCTTGCCCAGGATGCAGCTGATGAAGCGCGGTGAAGTTTGGTGGGTAGAATTTGATCCAGCAGTCGGCAGTGAAATCCGCAAGACGGGCCCCGCTGTCATCGTCAGCAATGATGCCGCGAACAGAAATCTGAGGCGTTTGGTGGTTGTACCTTTAACCAGTAACGCAAGTCGTCAATATCCAGGCGAAGCGATAGTCGAGCTTGCGGGCAAAGAAAGCAAGGCAATGGCTGACCAAATAATGGCTGCAGAAAAGAAGCGTTTGACCACTCAACTCGGCGTGCTGTCAAAAGCGGATATGTTGGCAGTAGAAGATGCGATTATGATTCACTTGGGGATGCCAAGGTAGCTGACAAGAATTGGGGACGAAAACGCGAAAACGTGGTCTGCCCCCCCCCTTGAGCACTAAGCCTTGAGCAAGGTCAACATGCTGGGTTTGAGCAACTTTCGAAAACCCTTGTCGAATGTGGCCAGATGCAAGTGATGGGACTGTGCCGCAGCAGCAATCCAGGCATCGGGAATCGCATTACCGGTAAGACTGTGCCGAGCGCACAAGCGCTCGAACTGTGGCCACTCATTGCCTAACGAAAGCAGGATGACTCCCGGCGAATCAAGTACAGCGCGCAAAAACGTGGTCTGACCCACGAGTCCCGGAGACGCGAGTCCGCAAAAACGTGGTCTGACCCACGGAGACGTCAAGCAATAGCTCGATGAACTCCTAATTTAAGACCGGCAGCATCTAAAACAGCAAGTAGTGTTTTGATTGTTGGATTGCCATTAGGCGATAAAACACGGTAAAGGCTTTCACGCGGAATGCCCGCCCTTTCAGCAACCGCTGCCATTCCTTGGGCTTCAGCAACATGGCGAAGCGCAGCTAGTAACGCTTCACAACCACCAGCCTGATCCACCTCTCCCATCGCTGCAGCGAGATATTCATCTGCAAATGAAGGGTCGTCACGCAGCAACTCTACAACTGCATCATCGTGCAGACGGCTTGCTTTATTCATAACTCGTTCTCCGTTTCCAATCTTTCAGATAAGCAATCGCAGTTTCAATATCAGCCTGTTGTTTACGCTTGTCGCCACCGATCAGCAACAAAAGAACCTCGCCGCCAACTCGCGCGTAATACACGCGATAGCCAGGTCCATAGTTAATGCGCAATTCGCAAACACCATCGGAAAGCTATTTGTAGTCACCGAAATTACCTGATGCCATACGCTGCACTCGCACCAAAACCCGTGCCCTTGCCTGTCGATCAGAGAGTTTTTCTACCCACTCCGTGAATGGATTAACTCCACTTGTAGTGAGATAGTCAGTAATTATGTACATGCTCAATGTGGATTATAAATTACAAACCAAAAAACACCAGATGCGATGTCAGACCATCGGCAGACCGTCCCTATCCGACCTCAAAACAATCGCAAACATACCTCACTTAAATTATCGAAATAACAAATCTTTACGAAATTAAAGCAATTAAAAATGGGTTTTTAAAGACCAGTCCTTAAAACGGTAATTTTCAAACTAACAACGCCGATAACAGATCAAATCTGCCGCTTGGAGTTATGAGGGAAACCTCTTGGCACACATCCTGCTATGCATGTCCACACAGCAACTAGAGGTGTCGACAAAATGGACATGCGAACAAAAAACAAGGACCGCGATATCTGCGACCGTTCCATCCTGATCACAGGCGGGACCGGTTCATTTGGCAAGGCATTCGTACGAACCGTTCTGGATTACTGCCCCCGCGTGAAACGCCTGGTCGTGTTCAGCCGCGACGAACTCAAGCAATTCGAGATGCAGCAGGAATTTCCGGAATCGCAATACCCTGCCCTGCGCTACTTCATTGGCGACGTGCGCGACGCCGACCGCTTGCGCCGTGCGCTTGAAGGCATTGATACCGTCATTCACGCCGCCGCACTGAAACAAGTGCCAGCTGCCGAGTACAACCCTTTCGAATTCATCAAGACCAACATCATCGGTGCACAGAACCTGATCGAAGCCTGCATGGATAAAGGCGTCAAGCGCGTCGTTGCGCTGTCGACCGACAAGGCCGCCGCGCCGATCAACCTGTATGGCGCCACCAAACTCTGTAGCGACAAGCTGTTTGTCGCGGCAAACAATTTCCGCGGTGACCGCGACCTGCGCTTCTCCGTTGTCCGTTATGGCAACGTGATGGGTTCGCGCGGCTCGGTGATCCCGTTCTTCATGAACAAGGCCAAGAGCGGCTTGCTGCCGATTACAGATCCAAATATGACCCGCTTCAATATCTCGCTGGACGACGGCGTAGAAATGGTGTTGTGGGCACTCGAGCATGCACTCGGTGGCGAAGTTTTCGTGCCCAAGATTCCGTCTTACCGCGTCGCCGATGTGGCCGAGGCCGTTGGCCCGAACTGCAAACACGAGATCATCGGCACACGCCCTGGCGAAAAGGTGCACGAAGAAATGATCACACCAAGTGATAGTCCCAACACGGTCGACCTCGGCCAGTATTTTGCGATCTTGCCGGCAGGTGGCAACAACGTCGCAAACTATCTGGAGAAGCGCAAGGCCAGCTCGGTAGAGGCAGAGTTCTCTTACAACTCGGGCAGTAATCCGGACTTTCTGACGGTTGCACAAATACGCAAACTTATACTCGAGCATGTAGATCCGGAATTCGTGCCGGCATAAGGTCCATCATGACAATTCCCTATGGCAGACAAGACATCAGTGACGACGATATTGCCGCTGTCGTAGCGGTATTGAAATCGGATTTCCTGACGCAAGGTCCGGTAGTTTCCCAATTTGAAAACGCCGTTGCAGCCTACTGCGGCGCGCAACATGCCGTTGCCGTCAACAGCGCGACCAGCGCCTTGCATATCGCCTGCCTGGCCTTGGGTGTCGGCAAAGGCGATAGCGTGTGGACCACCGCCATCACTTTTGTCGCCAGCGCCAATTGCGCCCTTTATTGCGGAGCGACTGTTGACTTTGTCGATATTGATCCGCTCACCTACAACATGAGCGTAGAACAACTCGCCATCAAACTCGCGCAGGCAAAAAAGAACGGCACACTACCGAAAGTTGTGATTCCGGTTCACCTCTGCGGTCAGCCCTGCAATATGGAAAGCATCCATGCTCTGAGTCGGCAATATGGTTTTAAGATCATTGAAGATGCTTCGCATGCCATCGGCGGCAAATATAAGAACGAGCCTATCGGTAATGGCCGCTTCAGCGACATTACTGTTTTTAGTTTTCATCCGGTAAAGATCATCACCAGTGGCGAAGG
>JAOAUN010000063.1 GCA_030157545.1 Burkholderiaceae bacterium | reverse complement strand
CAGAGCACTTTGCCCGGGTTCATCAGGTTGTGCGGATCGAGTGCCCGCTTGATGGATGCCATCATGTTGAGTTCTGTCCCGGATTTGTAACGCTTGATTTCATCACGCTTCAATGCGCCCAGCCCGTGCTCGGCCGAGATCGATCCACCGTACTGATGCACGCTGTCGTGCACGCACAAGTTTACCGCCGCTTGCTGCTTCAAAAATGCATCATCATCCTGACCTGCCGGTGCCGATACGTTGTAATGCAAGTTGCCGTCACCCAGATGACCGAAAGTCACCATGCGGCAGCCCGGAAATGTACGTTGCAGCAAAGCGTCCGTGACGCTGATGAATTCACCAATTTTCGATATTGGCAATGCGACGTCATGCTTGATATTTTTGCCTTCGGCCGCCTGTGCCATCGAAATATGTTCACGTAACTGCCACATTGCATTCGACTGCGCCAGCGAACTCGCAACTACTGCATCACGAATCAGGTTCTGCTCGAGCGCACTGCCAACCACGGCTTCCAGCATCGCCATCGCATGCGCTTCCGTTTCCTGATCCGATAATTCCATTAATACATACTGCGGGTGACGCGCAGCAAAGGGAAACGGCAGTTGCGGAAAATGCTTCTGTACCAGTTGCAGGCAGAATGCCGACATCAGCTCGAAGCCGGTGAGGTTTGCGCCGCAACGCTGCTGCGCCAGTGACAGCAAACCCAGCGCCTGTTGCGGCGTGTCCAGGGCGAGCAAGGCGGTGAGTCTTGCGGCTGGCTGCGCAAACAGTTTCAAGACTGCCGCGGTGATGATGCCAAGTGTGCCTTCGGCGCCGATGAACAGGTCACGCAAATCATAGCCGGTGTTGTCCTTGCGCAGGCCACGCAAACCATCCCATACCTCCCCTTGCGCAGTCACGACTTCCAGCCCGAGTGCCAGTTCGCGCATGGTGCCATAGCGCAGCACGGCGGTGCCGCCGGCATTGGTCGACAAATTGCCGCCTATGGTGCAGCTGCCTTCGGAGGCCAATGACAAGGGAAACAGTCGCGACTGTTCAGCCGCGCGGTCTTGTACCTGTTGCAGCAGACAGCCGGCTTCAACGGTAATGGTATTGTTCAATGCATCAACGTCGCGCACGTGGTTCAGGCGTGCCAGTGACAGTACGATGGCCTTGCCGCTGGCGTCCGGCACGCTGCCCAGCACCAACCCTGTGTTGCCGCCTTGCGGAACAACGGGCACTTTGAATTGGTTGCACAACTTGATGATGGCAGCAACTTCGCCGGTAGAGCCAGGGCGCAGCACGGACAGTGCCTGGCCCGTGAAGCGGCCGCGCCAGTCGGTCAGGTAGCTTGCCATGTCGGCGCCGGTCAGTACCTGTGCGGTACCGATGGCAGCGCGGCATTGATCCAGAAAATCAGTCGTCATGAAAATGGTCGTCGTTCACAGCGGACGCTTTTTTAATCGTCTCGCGTGCCAGTTTTTTGGCAGCTTTCTTATAAGGCGACAGAAAAAATATGGCGCAAAAGAAGAACACGGTTGAGAACGCAATTTCCAGTGACGCGAGCAGCGCGGAAGTGCCGCTTTCGCTCCAGGCGCGCACGACGCCTTCGGTAAAGTAAAGGAGCACCAGCATCGATGCCCATTGCAGTGTATAGATGTTGCGCCGTAAAACGCCCATCAGTGGCAGCAGCAATGGCAGTGCCTTGATCGCCATCCACGAGCCACCCGGCCGCAACGGAGCCAATACCAGCTCCCAGGCAGTGCACAGCACAATGAGGGATAGCAGGCTGATGACGGCAATAAGATGAAGCAGGCGTTGCATGCGTGCGTCCATTAGTGTTCCTGACATTTCAATGCGGTCTGCGCCAGACGCTTGCCGAGTGCAATAGCGAGCTGGCGGCTGTCGTCACTTAACTGCTTGTCGCCGGCAATGCCGGACCAGTGCGTTGCGCCATATGGCGATCCACCGCCGGATGTGGTCATCAGGCTGGGTTCGGTATAAGGCAGGCCCATCAGCAGCATGCCGTGATGCAGCAGCGGCAGCATCATCGTCAGCAATGTGGATTCCTGTCCGCCATGCAGGCTGCCGGTCGACGTAAAAACGCAGGCCGGCTTGCCCGCCAGTGCGCCTGACAACCATTGTGCACTGGTCCCGTCGAGGAAATATTTCAGCGGCGCGGCCATGTTGCCAAAACGGGTAGGCGAGCCCATCGCCAGTGCGCCGCAACTTTCCAGATCGCTCAGTTCGACATAGGGTGCACCCGATGGCGGCACCGCTGGCTCGGTCGCTTCGGTCACGGTAGAAATGGCTGGCACTGTGCGCAGTCGCGCTTCACAGCCGGGCACGCTCTCTATGCCCTGGGCAATCAGCTCGGCCAGTTTGCGGGTAGCGCCATGACGCGAGTAGTACAAGACAAGAATAGGGAGCAGGGGCGGGTTCATGCTTGGTATTATAGGGCGCTTTAGTTTTTCATCCGACGCACGGCACACATGAATCAGACATCCCACACCAAAGACGGCGGCTGGTCGCGAACGCAGATGCGGGCTTTGTTGCGCTTTGTGCTACGCCGGCTTGATGAGGAGCGGTTGCCGCAAGTCGCCGGCAGCCTGACTTTCACCACCGTGCTGGCGCTGGTGCCAGTGCTGACGATTGCGTTTGCGATCTTCACCACCTTTCCGCTGTTTACGACTTTCCGCGATTCACTCGAGGCGTATTTCGTGCAAAGCCTGATGCCCAAGGGTGTCGCCAATACCATTCTGGATTACCTGAGCCAGTTTGCTTCTAAGGCTAACCGCTTGTCTGCGGTCGGCGCGATCTTTCTGATCCTCACTGCGATCATGATGTTCGGCACCGTTGACCGAACCTTTAACCAGATCTGGCGTAACCACACACCGCGTCCATTTGTGCAAAGAATGATCGTCTACTGGGCGATCATGACCTTGGGGCCGTTGCTGATTGGCGCATCCTTATCATTTACCAGCCTGCTGTCCCCCAGTACCAGCTCGCTTGCGCGGGAGTTGCCGCTACTGGGCACTATGCTGTCCATATTTATTTCCATCAGCCTGACGACGCTCGCATTTACCTTGCTGTACCTGACAGTGCCGCACCGGCTCATCGACTGGCGCGATGCCGTCGCTGGCGGCCTCGGCGCAGCCATTGCGTTTGAAATTACCAAACGGCTTTTCACGTTTTTCATTGCGCAGTTTCCAAGCTACCGCGTGATCTATGGTGCGCTGGCGGCGGTGCCGATCTTTCTGATCTGGGTCTATTTGTGCTGGATGATCACGTTAGCGGGTGCGGTATTGGCGGCCGCGCTGCCAGTCGTGAAATACGAACGCTGGTGGCATCATGCGGTGCCCGGCAGCCGTTTCCTTGATGCGATGGCCGTCCTGCATGTGCTCGTTGGCGCGCGCGAGCAGAATGCGGCGGTCGATGCGCTGCGCTTGCGCGCCGAGACACGGCTGGGTTTCGAAGAAACGGAAAATCTGTTGCAGCACATGCTTGAGGCCGGCTGGGTCGGGCGCATTCGCGCCGAGCGGGACGCAACGCGTCAATTCCGGCGCCGCCCGCGCTGGCAGCAAGACCGCTGGGCTTTGCTGGCCAACCCGAACAAGCTGCAACTAGCCGATGTGTATCGCCTGTTTGCTTTCAGCGCCACTGCCCATTCTGCGCTCGGTCAGAAAGTCGGGCACCTCTTCGAGCAGGGCCTGGCGATGTCCATTGCGGATTATTTTGCGCAGCCTTCCGCAAAGCGAAACAGCGTATCGAGCACCTGATCTGGCTGCTCGGCCATCAGCGCATGGCCGCAGGCTTCCAGCTGGACGACGCTCGCTTGTGGCAACGCCGCGATCAGGCCGGCGGCGGCTTTTGGTGTGGTCATCATGTCCTTGCGTCCCAACAGAAATAACACGGGGCAGCGCAGCGCAGCGGCAGCTTGCAAGCCCTGTTCATACGCATTGCATGCGCTGAAGTCGGTGAAGAACACTTGCGCGTCCGAGCCGCGCGCAACGTATTGCATCAGCCGCCGGCTGCCACCCTGCACATAAAATCCCGGACCCGGCGCAGACGGCTTTTGCGCCATGCCCGAATGCGACCAGATGTTAACCATGTCAATCGCATCCTGCTCACGCGAGCGTGAAGCTTCCAGCAACAGTGGCGAGACTTTCATCGGATAAGCGGTGCCGACCAGTGCAATGGCCTTGATGCGTTCCGGCGCACGCGCTGCAGTCTCTAGCGCAATCAGTGAGCCCATGCTGTGGCCGATCAGCGTGGCACTACTGACGCCGGCTGCGTCAAGCACGGCCAATAGCCAGTCGGACATGGTTTCGACGCTCGCCAGTGGCTGGCCTTTGCTGCGGCCATGGCCGGGCAAGTCAACGGCGAGTACCGAAAAACCATGGTGCGCAAAATAGCGTGTCTGCAAAGCCCACACCGAATGATCGTTTTGCGCGCCGTGGATAAAGACGGCCGTCGGCAGGCGGGCATCAAAATTTTTGCCGCCGGTATAGCAATAGGCAGCGTGGCCATGAACAGTGAGGCGCATCGCTTACGCTCCTTTCTGGGCGGCTTTCAGGCCGCGCTTCAAGTCGTCGATCAAGTCATCCACATCTTCGAGTCCTATCGATAAGCGCATCGTGCCTTCGCTGATGCCGGATGCGGCTAGCTGTTCAGTGGGCACGCGGAAGTGTGTGGTCGAAGCCGGATGAATCACCAGCGATTTGGCGTCGCCGACATTGGCCAGATGCGAAAACAGCGTGAGCGCTTCAACGAAGCGGCGGCCCATTGCGCGGTCGCCTTTGAGCGCGAACGTAAACACCGCGCCGCAACCCTTGGGCAGCAGGCGCCTGGCTAATTCATGGTCCGGATGGTCAGCCAGTTCCGGATAGGAAACCGACGCCACGGCCGGATGCGTGACCAGGAATTCTACGATCTTGCGTGCATTAGCGACATGGCGGTCCATGCGCAGGCCCAGCGTTTCGATGCCTTGCAAAATAGTGAACGCGTTGAAGGGACTCATCACCGCGCCGAAATCGCGCAGACCTTCACGACGCGCGCGCAAGGAAAACGCGGCGACCGATGATTCTTCGGCAAACACCATACCGTGGAAACCGTCGTACGGTTCGCACAGTTCGGCGAAGCGGCCGGTTTTTTCATAAGCGGCATGCCAGTCGAAAGTGCCGCCATCGACCAGCAGCCCGCCCACAGCAGTGCCATGCCCGCACAGGAATTTTGTCGCCGAGTGAAACACCAGATCGGCGCCATGCTCGAACGGACGCAACAGATACGGCGTGGTGAAAGTCGAGTCCAGCATCAGCGGCAGATCATTGTCATGCGCGATGGCAGACACGCTTTCTATATCGAGCACGTCAAGTCCGGGATTACCAAGTGTCTCGGCAAACAGCACCTTGGTGTTGGGGCGGATATTGCTGCGCCATGCATTCAGATCGCGCGGGTCGACGAATGTGGTCTCGATGCCGAAGCGCTTCATCGTATACGCAAGCAGGTTTTGTGAGCCGCCGTACAGCGAACGCGACGCCAGCACGTGCGAGCCGGCACCGGCAATAGTCGCCAGCCCCAGATGCATCGCAGCCTGACCGCTGGCGACTGCAATCGCTGCTACACCGCCTTCGAGCGCGGCAATGCGCTCTTCCAGCACCGCATTGGTCGGATTGGAAATGCGTGAATAAACATGGCCAGAGCGCTCCATGTTGAATAGTGACGCCGCATGATCCGAGTCTTTGAAGACAAAGGAAGTCGACATATACAGCGGCGTGGCGCGCGCGCCGGTGGCGGGGTCGGGGGCGCTGCCGGCGTGCAAGGAAAGCGTGTCAAAGCCGGGGTATTTGGGCTCGCTCATTCGGGTCTGGTCTCCTGTGGCGCGGCTTGTGTTTTATGGAAAGGCGATTATAGGGGATGCGGCAGAGACACTGGGTCCCAGCCTGCGCTGGGACGACAGTAGAGGTTGAGGCGCTCTCCAATCTGCTGCCGTCATTCCAGCGCAGGCTGGAATCCAGCGTCTTTTTCCACACGCACCACTGCACTGGCTTTTTTACAGCGGCTAAGCTACATTGCCTATCAAGGTAAAAATAAAAAACACGGAGGGCGACACATGAAGGTCTCGGAAATCCTCAAGGTCAAGGGCAACATTCTGTACACAGTGCCGCCCGAGATGCTGTTGCGCGAAGCTATCGACACCATGGCCGAAAAAGACATAGGTTCTCTGGTCGTGATGAAAGCTGGTGAGTTGGTCGGCATGCTGACTTTTCGTGAAGTCATGAAAGCGGTTCATGGCAATAAAGGTTCGGTTGGCAGCGATACAGTTGGTCAACACATGGAACCTGATGTCTTAACAATTACGCCTGATACTGACGTGCATGAAATCCGCCGGCTGATGCTGGAGCGTCATGCGCGTTATGTTCCGGTCGCCGATGGCAAAATGCTGCTGGGTGTCATGTCGTTCTACGATGTGGCCAAGGCAGTGTTCGAAGCGCAAAGTTTTGAAAACAAAATGCTCAAAGCCTATATTCGTGACTGGCCTGCTGATGGCGACGAATAAACGGCAACGAATAGTTTGCCGATGTCGAATCCAGTTTCCAATCAATTCGCGTTGCTGACGCAGCGCCGCTTCGCGCCTTTCTTTTGCGCCCAGTTTCTGGGCGCATTCAATGACAACCTGTTCAAGACCGCGCTGGTGACTATCATTACGTATGATGCACTGGCCTGGACGACAGTGAATGTCGGCCTGCTCAATAACCTGATCGCCGGTTTGTTCATCCTGCCTTTCATGCTGCTGTCGGCAACTGCTGGACAGATTGCCGACAAATTTGAAAAGTCGCAATTAGTGCGGTTGGTCAAGCTGCTGGAGATAGGCATCATGGCGGTCGCTGCCGTTGGCTGGCTTACGCACAATCTGTGGCTGCTGGTCGCTGCCATTGTTGCCATGGGCGTGCATTCGACCTTGTTCGGTCCGGTCAAGCATGCGTACCTGCCGCAGCATCTGGCTCCACAAGAACTGGTCGGCGGCAATGGCATGGTGCAAATGGGTACGTTCACCGGCATCCTGACGGGACAGTTGAGCGGCGCGGTATTGGTCACGCTGCATCCGAACGGCATGGTCTTCATCATCATTGCGACGCTGCTGGTCGCAGTCAGCGGCTGGCTATGCAGTCGTGCCATACCGCTCACACCTGCAGCGGATCCGGCGCTGCAGATCAGCCGCCAGCCTTTGCGCGAGCTTGCACGCAACCTGCGCTTTGCTGCCCAAACCCGCGCGGTGTTCATCGCCATGCTGGCCAATTCCTGGTTCTGGTTTTATGGCGCCATGCTGCTGGCGCAATTGCCGGTCTTTACGCG
>JAOAUN010000062.1 GCA_030157545.1 Burkholderiaceae bacterium | reverse complement strand
AAAGCCACCTGCGTGGCTTTCGGCGGGAATCGAAGGGATTCGCTTGCAAGCGAATTCGCTTCAAGTCGGCTTTCCGGAAGGCTGGACCCGTTCCTGCTGCACCAATATCCACGGCTTGACCACCACGGTCCATAACAGGCTGTTCTGCGACAGCCAGACCGCAGCCTGGTTATCCATCACTTTGCCTATCAGGCCAGCGGCCATCCATTGTTGTATTGAGGTCTTGTCGTCGGCCGCGATGCGGGCAGCGACGTCGATCAGGTCAAGCTCGTTGGCGACACGGATGACGCCGCCTGATGCAAACCAGCGCTCCAGTTCTGTCCACGGCATACGCGCTGTCTGCATGTTGAGTTCGGTGCGCAACTCGGCGAGAATTTTTTCGTTCATGTTAGTAGTGTGGCGGTCTTTCGTTGGCAGGCATGTCACCTGCATCCTGACTCTGTATGTCGGACAGTCGCTTGGCCAAGGCAATGCACAGCTCTTCAAGCTGGTCGATTTTTTTCTGCTGGCGGTACACCGTCTGGTTCAGCACGTCGACCAGATCTTCCTGACTGGTTAGCTTGCTTTCCAGCGCGATCATGCGGTCTTCATTGTTCATGCCATGTCTTTCAAGTTAAACATTATTTCCATTGTTCCGCAGTAAAGACGAAGGAATGGCGGTCGCTGCGCCAGATGACTTCAGCGCGACGTACTTGCAGCCACCAAGTCTCCTTCACCGGACGCGGAGCGAGTTTAGCAAAAGCCGCTGGCGTCAGCAGCGCCATGCATTCGCCCTGCTGCGGATCGCGTACCGAGCTGTAGCGGATGGCCCCCAAATTAGCGCTGCGGGCGCTACGGGCCAATGCTTGCGTGGCGGTATAGCTGGTCTGGTGCTGCCATTTGTCTGCGTCACGCTCGAACTGCCGATCGCGTAAATTAATGGCCAAGGTTGCGACGTCGCTTTCGAATGCCGTATGGGCTACCGGCTTAATGTCGGACAGATCCACAGCATCGCGCAAGAATCTCCAGCGCCAGTAACCCATTTCCACGCAGGCCGTCGCTATCTGCTGGGCGCCATAAAACACGCCGGGGTCATTCAATGCGCGAAAGCGCGAGCCGGTGCGCAACGGATGCGAGCGAAACGGTGCCGCCAGCAAGGGGTCGAGTTGGCTGAAAATTTCAGGCAAGACCGGTAATTCCGCAGCAAGCAAGTTATCAAGAACATCTTGTTCTTCACGACTGTCGACGAGCTTCATGCCGGCAGCCGTGTGCTGCGCATCAACAATGCGCCACAAGCTGCCGCGCCAGTCGTGCGCGCTAGACAACAGCGCGCGAGGCGTCCAGGTAGTGAACGACACGGACCAATCCTTCAGTTTGAGTAATCAATTCAAGCGGACGGCCATTCAAGCCGCTGTTTTCACTGGCCAGCCAGGTTCGGGCGCTGGCCTCATCGGCAACAATGGAATCAAGGGAGCGAAACAGGCGGACCAGCAATAGCGCGAACTCCCATTCTTTACGACTGGCATCGAGCAGATAGTCGCCGCTGTAAAGCCGGGTAATGGTCGCGGGGCTTAGGCCTAGCACGCGCGCAAGCAGCCCCTTTGACAGGCCAAGCTGCGCAGCTGCGCGCGCGACAGCCTTGGTGAGAACGGCTCGCGAGAGAGAGGTGCCGGCCGAAGCCTGCGTCTCAGGATCGAAAGTAAGCATAAGATCATCCTTTCTGAGGAAAATATTAACATAGATATTTTCTCAAGAAAGAGGTTCAAAACAGATTTGTTTAAGGTGTTGCGCAAATACGGCGACTCGTGCGCACTACTTTGCGTTAGCGCTGCAAGCCTGTGAGCAATACTTTACGTGCTCCCAGTTTGCGGCCCATTTTTTACGCCAAACGAATGGGCGAGCGCAGACCGGACAAATTTTGCTAGGTAATTGATGGGGATTGCGAAAGCCACCCTTCCCGCTTTTTTCCCTGTCACCCATATCAGGCCGCTTTGGGTTTTTGCAGCAAGGCTTTGAGATTGGCGAGCCGATCTTGCGGTGTTTGCGCTTCGGCTTCGGTCGGCGGCGCATTGCCTTCGTCGAGCCGCATTTCCTTGATGAAGCGCGAGGGCTCGCAAGGGAAACTATCACGTGCGCGTTTACGCTTTTTACACCAGGTCAGGTGTAGCGATCTTTGCGCGCGCGTAATGCCGACGTACATCAGGCGCCGTTCTTCTTCGGTGCGCACGGCAATCGCCTCGGCCGGTGCGTCGGGATCACCTTTGTGCGGCAAGATGCCTTCTTCTACACCGACCATGAAGACGTGTCCGAACTCCAGGCCTTTGGCGGCATGCAGCGTGGACAGGCGCACAGCGTCCGGGTCTTCGTCGCGACCTTCAAGCATGCTCATCAGCGCGACCATTTGCGTGAGCTCCAACAGCGATTTTTCCGGGTCAGTGCCGTCGCGCCCGCCGGTGCCTTTTTCTTTCAGCCAGTTGGTAAAGTCGAGCACGTTCTGCCATTTGCTTTGCGCCTGGCCGTTATCGAAGGTATCGTAAAGATAAGCTTCGTAATTAATTTCTTTCATCATGTCGTCGAGCACGGCGCTGGCATTTTCCCCGCTACCGGCAGCGCCAACGCGCGACGCGCGCGCCTCAAGCTGATTGATGAAATCGCAAAATTCACGCAAGGGGCCGAGCTGACGCTCATTCATTTTCGCTTCAATGCCACCCTTGAAAACCGCTTCGAACAACGAGCATTGCCATTGGCCGGCAAAGTTGCCAAGCACTTCCAGCGTGGCTTGTCCGATGCCGCGCTTGGGGGTGGTGACGGCGCGAATAAATGCAGGGTCATCGTCGCCGTTGGCGACCAGCCGCAGATAGCTGATGATGTCCTTGATTTCGGCGCGGTCAAAAAAACTCTGCCCGCCCGACATCACATACGGAATGCGTTCACGTCGCAGCGCTTTTTCGAAAACGCGCGCCTGATGATTGCCGCGATACAGGATTGCGTAATCGGAAAATTTAGCGCGCCTTTCGAATTTATGCGCCGATAACATGATCACAACCTGATCGGCTTCCGCCTCTTCGTCTTCCATCGCCAGGACTTTGACCGGGTCGCCCAGTCCGTGCTCTGACCATAAGGCTTTTTCAAATAACTTTGGGTTGTTTGCAATGACGGCGTTCGCTGCCTGCAATATGCGCGTACTGGAACGGTAGTTCTGTTCGAGCTTGATGACGTTCAAGTCCGGAAAGTCGACTTGCAAGGTCTTCAGATTTTCTATCGTCGCACCGCGCCACGCATAGATCGCCTGGTCGTCATCACCCACGGCAGTAAACATCGGTTTCTTGCCGGGCCCGGTGACGAGCAGTTTGACCAGTTCATATTGGCAGGTATTGGTGTCCTGATATTCATCGAGCAGCAAGTAGCGCAGCTTGCGCTGCCAGCGGTCACGCACTGGTTCATTGGTGCGGAACAATTCCACCGGCAGCCGGATCAGGTCATCGAAGTCAACGGCCTGATAGCTCGACAGCGTCGCAACATAGTTGCGGAAAATTCGCGCTGCCTGCAGGTCGTCTTCGGTCTTGGCCTGTGCAATAGCTTCGTCGGGTGTCAGCAGCGCATTTTTCCATAATGACATTGCATTCTGTATGCGCCGAATCATGGCCTTGTCGGTCGTTACTGCCAGGTCCTGCACGATGGAAAAGCAGTCGTCGCTGTCCATGATGGAAAAGCGGTCCTTGAGTCCGAGCGCTGCCGCTTCACGTCGCAGGATATTGACGCCCAGCGAGTGGAAGGTCGATACCGTCAAGTGTTTGGCTTGCTTCGGCTCTTTGAGTAGTTTGGCGATACGCTCGCGCATTTCAAGCGCAGCCTTGTTGGTAAAGGTCAGCGCTGCGATATTTTTGGGATCGTAAGCGCAATCTTCGATCAGATGCGCAATCTTTTGCGTGATCACGCGCGTCTTGCCCGAACCGGCACCGGCCAGCACCAGACAAGGGCCGTCCATGTAATCAACTGCTGCGCGCTGTGGGGTATTGAGTCCGGACGACATGAAGAATGGGGCAATTCAGAAAAGGACAGAGCGCGCCATTGTATCGAAACTCGTCAGCGGCAGGGAGTGCGCATGGTAAAGTTAGTGCGCTGTGTTAGCTCTTTTTTCTTTTGCCGTCCGATGAAATTTACCCACCTGATTGAAATTAATGTTCCCGGCAATCCCTTGATTGCGCCGCTTAGCCGCGAAAAACTCTGGCGTGGCCTGGTCATGCGAGCGGAACGCCCGACACTGTTTTTGATAGGACTGGACAGCTGCGAGATTCTTGCCCGTACAGAAGCCGGCTTTTCGCGCAAGCAGCAATTCGGGCCATTGACGGTTTTGGATCATGTGCATTTGCAGCACGCAACGCAAGTGCATTATCACGTGCCGCAACAAAATGAGATTCCGATGTCGGACTTGACGATGACGATAGAAGAGCCGCAGCCTGGCGCGCTGTTCGTGCGCTTTGAGTACGACGATCATGCGGGCGAATTAGAAGAGCAGGCTGAAAAGTTTTATAACGACTTCCGGCGCTCTGCTTATCTGGAAGCAGATATCGACACCATACGCGTCATTCGCCAGCTGGCCGATGAAGGCCAGCTGGATTCGCCTTTGCAATAGCCCTGCAGCCAGCGCTCAAGGATCAGTGGCGGGATTTTTCCCAGCCATAGCGTATTGCGTGACTGCTGCGCTCCCACGGACTACCGGCGTGGGTTGACTCCCATTCAGTCCTGGCTTGCGGCTCCAGTTCTTCCCAGCGATAACCCTGATAGCGCTGGTTGCCCGCCAGCGTGGCGCCATAGCTGTAGGCCGGCGCATACTCTTCATAAGAACCACCACTGGTGCCGTAGGCGGTATGGAAATGCTGACGGTATATGTCTTCGTCCATCATCCGTGTTGATCCGGCCTGTACCGTCTGCGTCCCTTGCGCCGCTTGTTGTGCCACTTGTTGTGCCACTTGTTGCGGACTAATTTTTTCCACTTCTACATCGGTACGGCGCACGGTATCCGACACAGTCTCGGTTCTCTCCGTGACATCTTTGCTGATATTGACTTCCTCAACTACGCGCGCCGTTTTTTCCACCACTGGCTCTTCCGCGGTCTCACGCACTTCCAGAGTGCCTTCTTTAAAAGCGGCCAGATCCGCCTCGGTTGCCGGCTCGTCTACCGGCGTGCGCGTAACGTTCACATGCTCTTCTGTGAGGCGCACGGATTCTTCCACTGGTCTTTCCGTTACATGCTGATAAATTCGCACGCCACCTTTGAGCACACTGCGCTTGCCCACTTTGAGTTCTTCTTCAATGACAGGCAACGACGTCTGGGATTGCGCAGCCTTTGTGCCTGTCCAGCCAGTACTGCGCCATTCTGTCTCGCGCTGTTCGAGATCGACCGGATTAAAGCCTTGCAAAATAGTCGCTGCGCGATCGCTCTGTTCCGGACTTGCGACTGTCACGCTAATCAGATAGCTGCCGCGTCGCACTGCTTCGGTATATACATCAGCATCGTTCGCGTGCTGGTCACTGCCAAACAGAGAACGAAAGAAGTTACCAATACCCCAGCCCCGACTCGATTCGGCTTGCGTCTGTTGTGTGCCATGCAGCGCTGCCTGACGAGCCTCATCCGAATTTTCTGCCGGGCTCAACTTGACGTCGCCAGGCGCAAACCCCTGAGTAAACAGCGCATTCATGGCGCTGTGTGCATGACCATATGTGTCAAACACTGCGATTACGGTGCTGTTCATTTCTCTCTCCTTTAATCCTTTAGCTATGGATGATGATGTCTCGATAAAGCGGGTTCATTTATTTCGAAGAGGTGTTTGATTTTTTTGCGACTCGTCGAATCTTTCTATCGCAATATTTTCCTTGCGTAGTACAACACGCTGTGTGACGGGTCGTTGCTGCGACTTGGCTGTAATGCGGATTTCCTCGTTCAAGCGCCAGCGTTTTTCAACTACCAGCACTTCTTCCAATACAGGCACTACCAAGGTGACGCCTTCGTAACGATTGGCGGGAAGCGTTCCGCTTCTTATCCACACGCCACGCGGCACATGCTCGATTTGCAAGTCTTGCTGCGTCAGTATTTCCTCGATACGCAGCGCCTCTTCAGACACTGTTTTGTGCAGGCGAACACCTCGCCCTGTCTCTACGATGCGCTTACCCAGATTTAACTCTTCCTCAATGACCGGAATGCGTAACTGCTGCTTTTCTTTCTGCAGCGATTTCTGGTGTGCCTGATGTTTGTTTGCCATGACGATTTGAATTCATTACTCGAGATCGGTTCCCTCAAATCCGCTTTTGACCTAAACATAGGCAGCATTTATTGCTGCTGCTGTTCTTATTTTTTTAGACAGTACGCAAGGAACAACGGCCGTTACGGCAGCCTGGTCGGTGCGCACATTGGCAATCTCGTTAGTTCACTGAGCAAAATGAAAGAGGATGGTGAAGGCGTCGGAGAAAATCCTGTGCCGGTACGACACGCCGGTCTGCTCGTTGCTGTCAGAGCGCCATCAACGCCTGCGCAAAAACAAGCGGCGAGCGTGCTGCGTATGTATTCAATTTAACGGCTTCAAGTTTTCTGTTGCCGTGCCTGCTTAAGCTTTCTATTCAAGCTTCAGATGTCAACCGGATCCACCTCGAGTGACCAGCGGGTACGTGATTTCAGGCTGCGCATGGCCAGCATCCAGGGCTTGAGAAAGGCTTGCAATTGTGCGCGCGATGCTGATTCAAGCAATAGCTGCGCGCGTTCGACGCCGGCGACGCGGGTGATTGTCATCGGCACCGGATCATTGATTGTAATGTCCGGATGCTCGAGCAGGCCGCGCGCCTGCTCAAGAAATTCCAGTGCTTGCTGTAATTCTTTGGCTTCAGCGCGCAGCAATGCCTGGAACATGAATGGCGGCAAACCGGCCATGCGCCGCTCTTCCAGCGTAGTGGCGGCAAAGCCTGCGTAGTCATGCGCTAGCAGCGCACGGTACAGTGTGTGTGACGGATAGCGCGTCTGAATCAGCACTTCACTAGTGCTGCCGTCTGCGCTTTTAGCGGCGCGGCCGGCGCGACCGGCTACTTGCATCAATTGCGCAAACAGTCTTTCGCTGGCGCGATAGTCTTGCGAGAACAAAGCTGTGTCAGGGTTGATGACGCCGACTAAAGTCAGGCGCTGAAAGTCATGTCCCTTCGCGACCATCTGGGTGCCGAGCAAAATGTCGACCTCGCCGCGATGCACAGCATCGAAGGCAGCCTGTGCGCTGCCTTTTTTTCTGGTCGAATCGGCATCAATGCGCAAAACGCGCGCCTGCGGAAATATCTTTTGCAGATTTTCTTCAACGCGCTGCGTGCCGCGTCCCAGCGGCTGCAAATCAACGTT
>JAOAUN010000061.1 GCA_030157545.1 Burkholderiaceae bacterium | reverse complement strand
GCACGCCGCTGGGGAAAGGCATGATAGTGACGCGATGTCCCATCCGCTGCAAGTCTGGCAGATACTTTTCCAGTGCAGTGCCGCGTTCCAATTCCGTTTCTTTATTACGGCTACCCATATTCGGCAAATCGATCGCCTGTTGGACATTCAGCTGCCAGTCCAGTACAGCGATCAGAGTCTTTGCAACATAGTTGATGATCGCACTCCCACCGGGAGAGCCAGCGAGCATGAACAGCTCGCCTTGCTTGAGCACGATCATTGGTGCCATTGAGCTGCGCGGCCGCTTGCCGGCTTCGACACGGTTGGCAACGGGCAGCCCTTTAACATCCGTCGGCATCAGCGAAAAATCGGTGAGCTGATTATTTAGCAAAAAACCCTGCACGAAAATTTTGCTGCCGAACTCGAATTCAATCGTACTCGTCATGCTCACTGCATTGCCTTCACGGTCTACCGCGACCATATGCGTAGTGGACGGCAGATCTGCCGCATTGTCCTGACCGCGACGGGCAAGCTGACCTAGCGGGTCGCCTGCCAGCGCTAACCCCATGCTGATGCGGCTATCGATCAACGCGCCACGCTGATGCAGATAAGCGGGATCGAGCAAGGCCTGCACTGGTACGGTAATAAAATCCGGGTCGGCCAGATAGCGGTCGCGATCGGCATAAGCCAGCCTGCCTGCTTCAGCAAAATAATGCACTGCTTTCAAGGACTCGGGCTGCATCGCCGGCACCGCATGTTGCTCCAGCATGCCGAGCATCTGTATCACCGCTATGCCGCCAGATGAAGGCGGGCCCATGCCACACACACGGTAGAGTCGGTAATTACCGCAGACAACCGCACGCTCTTTGGCGCGATAACTTGCCATGTCATGCAAACTCAGGTCGCCCGCGCGAGGATGCGACTGCACGGCTGCGACAATGTCGGCGGCAATCGGTCCCTGATAAAAAGCCTGAGCGCCCTCTTGTGCAATCTTGCGCAGCAC
Organism: Burkholderiaceae bacterium; assembly: GCA_030157545.1. Taxonomy (GTDB): domain Bacteria; phylum Pseudomonadota; class Gammaproteobacteria; order Burkholderiales; family Burkholderiaceae_D; genus Pernthalerella. Next base: position 6,416 of record JAOAUN010000061.1, on the reverse strand, counting down.
ACCAGCCAAAGCCGGATTTTTCAGAAGACTACCAACTGGCAGCGCCTGATTGTCACGATAAAAATAGGCTCGTGCCGCTGGCTGCGCCAGCAAGTCCTTGTTGCCGGCTATTTGTGCATGCAAGCGTTTGGACACGGGAAAGCCCTGTTCCGCCAGCTGTATGGCCGGCAAAAAGAGCCGTGCCCATGGCAGCTTGCCGTGCCGCTGATGCGCAAGCTCAAGTGCTCGCAGCACACCCGGTGTACCGACCGACTTGCCGCTGTTGACAGCATCCATGAACGGCATGGGCTTGCCGTCTTGCATAAAGCGGTCTGGCTGCGCCGCTGAAGGCGCGGTTTCGCGCCCGTCAAAGCTGGAGAGTGTTTTAGTGCGGGCATTGAAGGTCAACATGAAGGCGCCGCCGCCTAGGCCGGACGACTGCGGCTCCACCAGATTAAGCACCATTTGCATGGCAATGGCAGCATCGACGGCGCTGCCGCCTTCGGCCAGCACGTCATGTCCGGCTTTTGTGGCCAGCGGATTGGCCGCCGCCGCCATGAAATGACGGGCGCTGACCAGCGGTTTGCTCACACTGCCGGTCGCCGCTTCGGGATTGATATCAGTTACAAGATCAGTTGCAGCACCCGCCAAGCTGCACATGCTTATCGAACAAAGCAACAGGCACAAGCGCAGCAAGGGAGTCATAACGAGGTTTTGAGCCAGATGAATGGCGGTCACAGTTGCAGAAAGTTAATATAACTGGGGTATTATGTTGCATAAAGTAAACTTATTGCGAACAAATATCGCCAGTTAGCTCAATTATCGGCGCTAAGGGTCGATTAACTACTATCCTCATCGTCAACTCGTTTAGCGCAAATGACTCCACATGGCTGAAGCTGAAACAGATAATAAACCCGTTGACGGCAAGGACGCTCCAGAAGAAGCGGTCGCCCCGCCGCTCGAACCCATCATCATTATCAAGAAAATTGATGGGGATCACGCGGGCGCGCACGGCGGTGCGTGGAAGATTGCACTGGCCGACATGATGACGGCGATGATGGCGTTCTTCCTGCTCATGTGGCTACTGGGTGCGACTACTGAAGACCAACGCAAGAGCATTGCCGAATATTTCAAACCCACGTCGCACAGCAATGTCACGCTGAGTGAACTATCTGGCGCCGGCGGCATCATGGGTGGTCAGTCGATCATGGATCCCGACGGCATGCCCAATACATCCAGACAAACTTCATTGATGATGCGTGAAACGCCGCAATCAGAAGATGGTCAGTCAACCGATAACGGCCCGAGCAAAGACGAGAATAACGTCAGGAACCCGAGCGACCTGTCGGAACAGGAAAGGCAGCGCATTGCGGCCGAGACTGACAAAAAGAATTTCGACAAGCTTGAACAAGAAGTCAAAGAAAAGATCGCGCAGAACAAGCAGCTGGACAAGATCAAGGACCAGGTTAGCTTTGTGCGCGAAAAGGACGGGCTGCGCATTGAAATCATCGACAAGGCTGATTTCTCTATGTTCAGTTCCGGCACCAGCATCATGCAAGGCAAAGCTCAGGCGTTGATCGGTGAAGTCGCCAAGTCGGTGATGAGCATGCCGAACAAAGTTGCCGTGCGTGGCCATACCGACAGCGTGGCATTCAACGACGGCGGCCGTAATAACTGGTCACTATCGGGTGAGCGCGCCGAGTCTACGCGCCGCCTGATGGAAACGGTCGGCCTGCCGGAAGAACGCTTCGCGCGCATAGAGGGCGTTGCCGATACCGCGCCTTACATCCCGACAAACCCGGCTGATCCGCGTAACCGCCGCATCAGTATCACCATCCTTTATCAGGATGGGGATCGCGGGAAATGATAGCCATCAGATGACTATGTTGAACATGAAAAGTAACGCGCTGCTTGTGCTACTCATGACCGTATCGGCAGCCGTGCTGGCGCAAAATGCGCCTGCGCCTGCGCCTGCTGCGGCAGCTGCAAGCACTACGGCCAAGCCAGTGGAAGCAGCTAAGCCTGCCGTAACGGCCAAGCCAGTGGAAGCGGCTAAAGCTGCTGCGGCTCCTGCCGCTCCTGCCGCTCCTGCCGCTCCTGCCGCTCCTGCCGCCACCAAACCCGTAGCCGATTCAGCAAAAGCGCCGCCGAAAGAAATAGCGAAAGAACCAGCAGCCGAACCGGCAGCAGCAACCACCAAGCCAGCTGACAAGAACAAACCCGTCATAGCCGAGGTCAAGAAACCGCTGACAACACCACCCTGCCCGATTGCAGAATTCAGAGCCATCGGTATGGAAACCGGTGACGCCGTCGAGCGACGCGCGAAAGCTCTCGACTGGCTGGCAAAAAAAGGCAAGCAATGCTCACCTGAAAAGCTGGTGGCAATCCGTAACAACCGCCCGCAATGGATGGGACATGCTGACTCAACCGTCGTTGCCGCTGCAGTCGATACATTGCTCGAGTCAAGTATTGAAGGCAACCCCGCGGTCTTGAACCTGCTCTACGGTACGCAACCGCCACCACCGAAGCCGCCGGAAGAGAAGAAGCCAGCTAAATAAAACTGCCGGTGTCTGACTTGGCTTGATTCAAGTGCGAATGAGCAAATAAATTTATCGCGATCCGCTGCGTTCGTCCCAAGGGCGGACTGATGGGGGGGCTGTGGCGCGACGATGCATGAAAGGCTCTGACTGCAGTAAAATTTAAACCACGATAACAACAAGCCCCGGAGCAACATCCCATGACTGCCATGCCGAGACAACCTGCACGCCGAACTTTTCTCAAGCAATCTGCCGCCCTAGGCGGTGCATTTATACTCGGCTTGCAGTCAGGCACAGCGGTGCTGGCGGCAGAAGCGCCCGAAGTCACGCATTGGATAGTCATTCAGCCGAACGACACAGTCATCATTCGTATCGCCCGATCCGAATTGGGTCAAGGGTCTTTTACCGGATTGGCGCAGTTGGTAGCTGAGGAGCTGGCTTGCGACTGGAGCAAGGTGCGGCCCGAGTATGCCGACGTGCATATGCATATGCGCCGAAATCGTATTTTCAAGGACATGTCCACCGGCGGCAGTCGGGGCATTCGTGATTCACACGACTATGTGCGCAAGGGCGGCGCTGCTGCGCGCGAAATGCTGATCACCGCTGCAGCCAATACCTGGAACGTGCCGGCGTCAGAGTGCCGCGCGCAGAATAGCGTCGTCACCCACGCATCCGGCAAGCGTGCCACTTACGGCGAACTCGCAGCACTCGCTAGCACCTTGCCCATACCTGCTAACCCAGCTCTCAAAGACCCGAAAGACTGGACCCTGATCGGCACCTCCCCTGCCCGTTTTGACATACCAGCCAAAGTCAACGGTTCGCAAATTTATGCCTCCGATGTGCGCCTGCCCGGCATGCTGCACGCGTCCATTTTGCAAAGCCCGGTGTTCGGCGGTTTTTTGAAAAGCGTCGACGACAGCATGGCCAAAGCCATGCCCGGCGTGAAACATGTCGTCAGCAGTGAAGACTGGGTCGCCGTGGTGGCGACGAACTGGTGGCAGGCAAATCAGGCGCTTAAGGCAGTCAAGGCCGACTGGGAAAACGGCGACAAAGGGAACATTTCAAGTGCCTCCATCATGGCCTATATGCGCGAAGGGTTGGAGGCCAAAGTCGCACCGGTCGCCCGCAAAGACGGTGACGCAGAGCAGGCACTGGCGAATGCACATCAAGTGATCGAGGCCGAATACACAACCGGCTTCGTCAACCATGCGACGATGGAACCGCAGAACGCAACGGCGCTGTTTACGGCCGACAAGCTCGACGTGTGGGTCGGCACGCAAAACGGCGAAGCCTCGGCGGCGGCGGCATCGGAAGCCAGTGGCCTGCCGCTTGACAAGGTTTATGTTCACAAGATGCATGCCGGCGGTGGCTTTGGCCGCCGCGGCCCGCATCAGGACTTCACGAAACAGGCCGTAAAAATAGCCAAGGCACTGCCGGGCATACCGGTCAGACTGCAATGGTCACGCGAAGAAGATATGCGTCAGGGACGCTATCGTCCGACTTCACTGGTCAAGCTGCGCGGCGGGCTCGATGCGCAAGGCAACTGGACTGGCTGGCAGGTGCGGCAGTCTGATCAGTCGATTGCAATCACCGTCTATCCGCAGTTCGTCAAAGACGGCATTGACCAGATCAACACCCGCGTATTCCGCGACAATCCCTATGCGGTACCGAACTTCACCAACGAGTATGTAATCCGCGACCTGCATGTGCCGCCCGGTTTCTGGCGTGCTGTTGCGCACACCAACAATCCTTTTTATCGGGAATGCTTCATCGACGAACTCGCCCATGCAGCGGGCAAGGATCCGTATCAGTTCCGCCGCCCTCTGCTCGAAGGCAAAAAAGATCAGGCGGTGCTGGACGCCGCCGCCAAGGCCATAGGCTGGGACAAGCCAGCCGCCAAGGGCGTACATCGCGGAATAGCAGTGGTGGATTCATATGGCAGCTATACCGCTGCTGCCGTTGAACTAACGGTAACCAAGGGCTCGATCATTGACATCAAACGGGTGGCCGTGGCGATAGACTGCGGTCATGTCGTTCATCCGGATGCCGTTAAGGCGCAAATTGAAGGCGGCGTGATCTGGGGCCTGTCGGCTGTCATGTTCGAGGACATCACCATAGACAAAGGCCGGGTCGTTCAAGCCAATTTCGGCGATTATCCGTTAGCGCGTATCAGCCATTCACCGGAAATTATCAGCGTCATCATGCCAAGCGGTGGCTTTTGGGGCGGTGTTGGCGAACCGCCCATCGGCGGCGTGATACCGGCGATGGCGAATGCCCTGTTCAGCGCCACTGGCAAGCGCATACGCTCGCTGCCGCTCAAACTTCACGGATTTCAGTACAAATAAAAAAGTTGTTGTCTGAACCGTCAGCCTTTTCAGACGCTTTGCGGAGATCTGGACAGCTTGTCGAGACTGCGATGTAACCCGAGAAGTCAATTGATGCGCTGGAAGAAGGTTTTGAGCCTTTCAACGCGGTATTCCGGGTTCTGTTTAATTCGTAATACAAAAGCATCACGAGCAGCAGCAGGAGTTATTGGTTACCGATATCAAGCGCCTGCTTTCGCTTAATCCGCTATATGCAGCCTATCGTGCCCAGCTGGCGGGAATTTCAGGATCAGCTTTCCACGACCTGTACGCCGCGCCAGAAAGCCACATAGCCGGCAATGTTGCTCGCTTCGCGTTTGGGATGCGGATAAAACCAGGCTGCATCCTGATTGATCTGCTCACCGACTACGACGTTGTAATAACTGGCCTCGCCCTTCCAGGAGCACTGCGTATGCTTGTCACTCGGGCGAAAATACTGCATGTGCAACGTATCGGCTGGAAAATAATAATTGCCTTCTACTTTTTCAAACTTCTCGGTTTTGGCAATGACTACGCCCTGCCATGTTGCTTCAAGCATGTTTGTTCCTTGCTATGTTTGTATTGAGTGAATGTTGAGAAAAAAACCTGCATCTGATTACAACGCAAGAGTGCATAACTTTGCCACGACCAGCGCAATCCCGCCCAGGATCGCTATTGACGTCCTCATCAGCAGTACACCAAGCGGCTTACCGAGCAATAAAATGCCACCCAAGACGGTAACGACCGGCACGCCCAGCTAGACCGTCGCCGCGATGGTTACACTACGTGGCAGCCCCCGATACTCGACCATAGTCCAAGCGGCAGAAACCCGACCAAACCCGGTTCGCCCATAGCACGGTAGTACATCATAGGTTTCGAGCGACATGATGCAATCTCAAAATTTCAACATCATCGCCACGAACGCGATAAATGGCGATGTAGTTCTTGTGCAGGATCAGTTCACGCGTACCTGGGACACGGCCAGCCCTCCCTATGCCCGGATGGGTCGCGAGCTTGGTGACCGCGCTCTTTAGCTCCTGCACAAAACTGGTCGCACGGATAGCGTTGTCTTTGGCGATATATCCAGCGATTTCATCAACAGATCGGAGTGCTGTCTTGGTCCACTTAATCGACATGGATTAAGCGCCATATTTGCGGAACACCGCATTGACCTGTTGGTCGGTAGCGAATTCACTCTCGTCGGCTTCCTTGATACCTTCATGGATATCACGAATCTGCCAGGATTCCCGTTGTACATAGTTGGTCAGCGCATCTATCGCCAAGAAGCTCTTGGTTCTTGCGGTCGCTTTGGCCAGCTCTTCAATCTGTATGTAGAGCGCCTCTGGCACGCGAACGTTGATGGTTTTGGCGTTCATGATTGCAACACTCCTATGTATGTGTATTACAGCGCATTTTCCACTTCACAGCCCCGATGGTCAAGGCGGACCACCTAAATTACGAAGTCGCGCTCCCGCTCCGCCAAATGAAAAAGCCCCCAACTTGCGTTGAGGGCTTTTTCGTTAAAACTGGCGGAGACGGAGGGAGTCGCCTACATCCT
>JAOAUN010000060.1 GCA_030157545.1 Burkholderiaceae bacterium | reverse complement strand
GCTATGCATTGCCAACGCAGATGTTTTTTCTGTTCCAGCGCATGAACCAGTTGCGTGACCTGAACCAGGACGACTTGTTTTCCGCACCCGTCGTATCGGACTTTCTGATCGACAAAGATCCCATCTTCGCCTCACTTACGCTGGCTGATGACGAACTCAATTTATACCGGCAGCTGTACGACCATTTCAGTCAGTCAGCGCCGCGCCCTGATCTGGTCGTCTATCTGCAAGCTTCACCGGACACGCTGGCGGAGCGCATCAAGCGCCGCGGCGTAGCCAGTGAAGCTGGCATTTCTGAAAGATATCTGGAACGCTTGTGCGAAAGCTACAGTCGCTTCTTCTATCACTACGATACCTCGCCGCTTTTGATCGTCAATGCAGAGCACCTGAATCCGATCGAAAGTAGCGAAGATTTTGATTTGCTGATGACACGTATTGCCGGTATGCGCGGCAAGCGGGAATTTTTTAGTCGCGGAGAATAAAATGACTTCCTACCTGCAGAGCGAAGACGGTACGCGCCGCAAGAAAATCACCACGTCAACGCTGGCTGCAATGCGCAACAACGGTGAAAAAATCGCCATGCTGACTTGCTACGACGCCAGCTTTGCCGCTTTGATGGATACCTGTGGCGTTGATATCTTGTTGGTGGGCGATTCGCTTGGCATGGTGTGTCAGGGTCATGATTCAACCTTGCCTGTCACGATAGCGGACGCAGCCTATCATACCGCCAGCGTCATGCGCGGCAACCAGACCGCGATGATCGTTGCCGATATGCCTTTTGCAAGTTATGCGACGCCCGGGCAGGCATTCGAAAACGCTGCAGAATTGATGCGCGCCGGCGCACACATGGTCAAGCTCGAAGGCGGTGCATGGCTCGTGCCGACGGTCACATTTCTAGTCGAGCGCGGCATTCCTGTCTGCGCGCACCTGGGATTGACACCGCAATCGGTGCACCAGCTTGGCGGATTCAAGGTTCAAGGCAAGACCCATGCAGCGGCAGATCGCCTGCAAGCCGATGCACTCGCTTTACAAGCTGCGGGCGCTGCGCTGCTGGTGCTCGAAGCCATTCCTGCAGCGCTCGGCAAACAAGTCACCGATGCGCTCACCATTCCTACGATAGGCATAGGCGCCGGCGTAGATTGCTCAGGACAAGTGTTGGTCATGCATGACTTGCTGGGCGTGTTCCCCGGTCATAAAGCGAAGTTCGTGAAAAACTTCATGCAAGGCCAAACTAGTGTTGCCGCTGCCTTCAGCGCTTATGTGCAAGCGGTAAAACAGCAAAGCTTTCCGGCCTTGGAACACAGCTTTTAAATCAAATTTCGTAGCGTGCCAGGCTGTCGGCCAGCTGCGGTGCGAGCGAGTCGGCATCGCTGACTGCCAGGCCGAGGTCACGCACCAAACCATCTTCAAGGCTATAGACCCAGCTGTGGACAGTCAGGTCCTGCCCACGTTCCCATGCGTCTTGCACGATGGTTGTCTGGCAGACATTGGCTACCTGCTCAATGACATTCAACTCACATAAACGTTCGCGCCTTTCGCGGGTAGGCAAAACCTCACCCAGATAGCGCTCGTGTTTCTGGTGCACATCCTGCACATGACGCAACCAGTTATCGGCCAAGCCTACGCGTCTTTTGTCCATTGCGGTATGCACGCCAGAGCAACCATAGTGACCGCAAACAATTACATGCTTAACTCCAAGCACATCAATCGCAAACTGCAAAACCGACAAGCTGTTCAAATCAGTATGCACCACAACATTGGCGACATTACGATGGACGAATAATTCACCCGGCAACAAGCCGACGATTTCATTCGCAGGCACACGGCTATCAGAGCACCCTATCCAGAGAAATTCCGGGGATTGTTGTGACACCAATTTCTTGAAAAATTCCGCATCCCTGGCGACCATCGCATCAGCCCAACGCTTGTTATTAACAAGCAGCTGTTCGAGCGGCGCCTTCGATTTTTTACTACTCATGAATTTTCCTGATTAAATTTAATCAGTAGATTTTACCGCAACGCTTGTCGGCAGAACGCGTCAAATCTGCGCTTGCGCAGACTGGCTCTGTTGCTGCCATATTAATATCTGGCTATGAAGTGGCTAGCGAATGGCAGCAACAAGTCCAGCACTTATAAAAACCAATAGCCATGCAAACATTATTAGTAAAAAAAATATTTGCACTAACCTTCTTTCGTAAGCACGCAGTTCGCCATTAGTCTGAAATTACAGGCACTAAACGCTTGTAGCCGAACCTGCCATCCAGAGTAAGTTCAGCGCCTTAACTAAGCTGTTGAACCTATCAGATTTCAAATATCTGAGTCTGTTTGCAAAAAAAGTGAGCCTTTTGAAAGCTATGCGCACCCGGTCCAAACCATATACTGCGATGGCAGGCTGGGTATTACACCCTGAAGGAGAGCTAACGTGATGACATCAAGCCAGAATACAGTCGAAGCTGCTTCAATCATCAACCCGCCAATTGTAGCCAAACGTCCATTCCGCCAGATTAACCTTGAATACAATCCCGAAATTCGCATGCTCTGGAATTTCATGAAGCCGATCGGTCCGTCGTGCTTCAATCTGGGATTGCTTGATGAATTACGCCAGCATGATATGGAATTTGAAAAAAATGGTGGCAAACACATGCATGAAAACCAGCTCTGTCCGGTTGACTACTACGTGGTGGCCTCGCGTGATCCGCATATTTTCAATCTGGGAGGCGACCTCGCACTATTTATTTTGCTGATCAAGTCGCGTGATCGTGATGCACTTTTGAAATATGCCCACTTATGCATTGAATGCGTCTATGCGCGCGCATGCAATTACAACTCACCTGCCATTACCATTTCATTAGTTCAGGGAGATGCACTCGGTGGCGGCTTCGAAACTGCGCTGTCGAGCAACCTGATCATTGCCGAGCGCAGTGCTCGCATGGGATTTCCTGAAATAATTTTCAACTTATTCCCTGGAATGGGTGCATATAGTCTGCTTGCGCGCAGAATAGGCGCACGCGCAACAGAAGAAATGATCGCTAGCGGCAATATCTATCAAGCAGAAGACTTACATAAAATGGGAATCGTAGACATCCTGGTGCCGGATGGTGAAGGAGAGAAGGCGCTCTTTGATTTGGCAAGACGGCAAAACAAACATCGTAATGGCTTACGGGCAATGTATGAATGCCGTCATCATTACCAGCCACTGCAATATAAGGAATTAAAAGAAATCACGACAATATGGACCGATGCTGCGTTAAGGCTTAATGACAAGGATCTGCAAATGATGAGCCGGCTAGTCCGATCGCAAATGCGGCAACTTGATCAGCGCAGACAGGGAAAAATGATTGATCCAAATAATGGTTTGGAATTAGCTGCCTGAATTTGGCCAGGTAGACCATCTCTGACAAATGCTCCGCTCAGGTTGTACATTAGTCAGAGTGGCTTATTGGCTGTTTAGAGCCTATCTCGCGAGATAAGCTCTAAATATAAAATCGCTGAGCGTCAATAATTTATCAATCTTTGAATATCTGCATCGCCAGATAGAAATTCATCTGTATCGACTCTATCAGCACCTTTTGCAAGCCCGGACTATCTATGGATTGCAGCAGCTTTCGGAGCTTTGCCATATGCTCCATATCCATTGAAGAATGCAGGTCCAGGAACGAAAATCCTTCGCTCAGCGGGCGGCCCAGACTTTGTGAAATGGAACCGGCAACGTGGCTGCCATATACGGACGAGATGATTTCCAAAACATAGACCATACCAAGGACACTGCAAGGCTCGATCCTATCTAACATGTAGTAGTTATAGCCGAGCATGGCAAGAACAGGGTGCGGTGGCGTGAGGTTGATCACTCTCTCTGGTTCCACACCAAAACTTGCCAGATCATCCAGCACCATTGTTTCATGTCTTTTTTCCTCATGGATTTGCTCATAGAGATAATCCATTATTTCAGGTTTATGACTCACGCATCGGCTGGATGCAGCAGCCATCATCGGACAAAAATGCAGCACGACAGGATAGATCTTCATTAAGAAATTAATGTATTTCTCTTCTGTATATCTACCATTCAGCATATCCTGCACAGCAGGCATGGCCTCAAGCTCAAGCCGGTTTGCATCAGTTGTTTCAATCAATTTATAAAAAAATGACATGAATATCTTCCTTATAAATGCACATTAACGAATTAGTTTCTTTGCGAGAGAAACTGGCTACGCTGCTGCCTGTACTCTGCCAACTCATCCCACAGTACATAGCAGACTTGCTTGAGGGATTGAAGAATTTCCTGGGTATGAATCTCCATTTCTGCTTGCGTCATTTTCTCTATGCGTTTGCAAGTCATCATCAGGCTTATCGCGCCGATACTTAGCGCAGAGCCTTTCAGCGCATGAAGAATGTCTTTTATTTCTTCATATCGCAGCGCCAGCAATGCTTTTTCGAAGGACGGAAGCGTTTTTCGGTTTTCCTCAATAAATTCGACAATCAATTCATCAAGAAAAAGAGGATCGCGACTGATTTTTTCCAAATCCTGCAATGTTTCCGCATTCAGATTCGGTTCGTCGGCACGCAATAATTTCAATCTTTTCTTTTTGGGCATGCTGGAGAGTAGTGGCTGGGTAGGGCCGCTTGATTTATATTGCGCAACCAGCCGATCCAGGGTCTGGAGAAAGTGCTCAATTTGTATGGGCTTCGGATGGAATTCGTCGGCACCTGCTTGCAGGCTTTCCTGCTTGGCCTCTAATGTCACATTGGCAGAAAATATGATGATGGGCGCTCGCACCAGACGACTGCGCATTACGCAGTAAGCGCGTGCCACTTCCAAACCTGTCATGAGAGGCATGTTCATGTCGAGAACAATGGCGTCAAATTCTTTTTTCTCGATCAGGTCGAGTGCCTCCTCACCATCTTTTGCTATCGTGCAGCGATGTCCGGCACGCTCCAGAATTTTTTGCAGGACCTTGCGGTTGGTAGGGTTATCTTCTGCTACCAGAACGTGATGAGATTCCAGATCGGCTCTTTGCTTGAGATTGATTGCGCCCAAGGTGTTCGGATCCGGAATCGGTGCACTGGCAGTTTTATTCACCACGCACGCTTCAAGCATCAACTCATGAGCATGCAACATGTTATGCAAGGACAGACTATCTATTGGTGTGGGCAACAAGGCGGAGAAGCCAGCTTCCTCTGCCAGTTTGTCAGCTGCTTCCTCCGTCAAACCATCCGGCGAAAGTAAGACCAGACTGACCGGCGAATCGCCGGATGCAGATTTCAAGCCCAGCACATGCTCACGTAATAATTCACGATAGTCGGTAAGCGGCCTACCCGTTTGTGAGATTTCCAAATCCAAAATGATGAGTCGTACAGGCTTACCTGACAAAAAACTTTGCTCAAGCCTCCCGATGGCAGCAGCAAAATCATCTTCCATCTGCACCGGCGCGCTGCATTGTTCAAGCAGATCGGCCACTAGCGGTAAATATCTGGCATTTGCGCTGATGATCATGCTGTAAATCGGTCGCAGCCTCCTCACCCCGGCAACAGGTAGCGTATTGACATTCGATATTGTCAAATCGAGTTCAAACCAGAATTCACTACCCTGACCCAGCGCGCTTGAAAAACCTATTTCCCCATGCATGAGCTCTACCAGTTGCTGGCAGATTGTCGTACCGAGACCGGTACCGCCGTAGCGGCGTGCAGTAGATTCATCAGCTTGGGTGAAGCTTTCGAAGATACGACTTTGCGCTTCAGTCGCAATGCCGACACCGGTATCAATAATTGAGAAACGCAATCGTACGCCGCCATCCAGATTCCTGATTTTTCGGATCCTGATCGTAATACGGCCACGTTCGGTAAATTTAACGGCATTGGCAAACAGGTTCACCAATATCTGCCGCAGATGATGCGGATCGCCGCGTAATGCATAAGGTACATCGCAGGCTATGCTGGTCAGAAACTCAACCGCGACAGCATCGACGTGATAGCGAAAAATATCGACGATGCTGAATATTAGTTGGTAAAGATCGAAGTCGCTCTGCTCAACCGCCATCTTGCCGGCTTCTATCTTGGAGAAATCAAGTACGTCTTCTATCTGTGCCAGCATCACTTGGGAAGTGGTACTCATACAGTCGAGCATGTCCTGCTGTTCCCGATCGACTTCGGTACTTTTCAAAAGGTCGACCATGCCAATAATTGCATTGAGTGGCGTGCGCAGCTCATGACTGACCGATGAAATGAATTGACGCTTGGCGCGATTCGCTACCTCGGCATGATCAAGCGCACGGTATAAGCGCCCGACGAGCGTGCTTAAATAGATCGATATCAGCAGCATGCCTATCCACAAACCTACCGATAAGGTGAGCTGCACCGACCAGAAAGATACATACAGAATGGCTGCGCCAAAACCCGCCAGAGAGAGAGCCAGTGAAAAGAACAGGTATCGATTCCCGAATCGAAAACCATAGCCGATGATGATCCACAAATAGAGAAAATATAAGGGCGCCGCATAGCTCCCCACTCTGAGAAATAAGTAAGTCAGCGTTCCTACATCGAGTATTACCGCAATCACTCGTCGTACCGGCACATTGCCGGGTTGTAGCGCGATATAAACGCTCATGCCGGTTGCAATCAGCAGAAACGTGACGTTTACAAAGATAAAATCTTCAGAAAAATATAAATCCGAATTTGAAAAAAGTTCGGATTGGTGAAGCAGATATGCTGCGAGGAAAATGCCGATAAAAATGCGTACGACCGATTGCTCAAGCTCGCTATCGCGTTTTCCACCAGCATATCGATAGAGAGATTGCAGCATCGTTTTTTTCGGTTTGTCGTAGCGCATGCAAAGTTCTGTTGATAAAAAATTCTGAGAAAATTTTACAAGCAGCTTGTGCAATGTCTTGCGTACTAAAACAAAAACGCAATCTCTAATGAATATTCCGCAAGGCAATTCGGTCAGCGGCATAAATAAAAAAAACCACTCCTGAAATTAGCGAGTGGCTTTATTTATTCGGCCGGTGGCCGGATACAATTTAATTTTAAATGCCTATACCGATAGGCTGATAGCAAGCGTCTTTACTGCAGACACGTCGATTAGCACGACAAGTGCTGCCAACTCTGATAGCCGACTAGCAGGATAGGCTCATATTATTCAAAAAAATCTTTTACCTTATCCATCCACGATTTACTTTGCGGACTGTGCTTGGCGCCACCGGCCTGTGTCAACTGATCAAACTCGCGCATCAATTCTTTCTGTCGATCGGTCAGCTTCACCGGGGTCTCTACGACGACATGGCAGAACAGGTCACCGGCAAAACCGGAACGTACGCCTTTAATACCCTTACTCCGCAGACGGAAAGTTTTGCCGCTTTGCGTGCCGTCCGGCACCGTGAACGACACCTTGCCGGACAGTGTAGGCACTTCGATTTCGCCACCAAGTGACGCCTTGGCAAACGAGATCGGCATTTCGCAATGCAGGTCGTCGCCGTCACGCTGGAACACGGCATGCGGCTTGATATGAATCTCGACATATAAGTCGCCTGGCGGGCCGCCGTTCATGCCCGGCTCGCCGTTGCCGGTCGAGCGTATGCGCATGCCGTCATCGATACCGGCCGGGATTTTTACTTCGAGTGTCTTGTTGCGCTTGATGCGTCCTGCACCGGCACAAGTCACGCAAGGTTCGGGGATGACTTTGCCAGTGCCGTGACACTTCGGACAGGTTTGCTGGATGCTGAAGAAACCCTGCTGCATCCTGACCTGACCATGTCCGCCGCAGGTGTTGCAGGTGGTTGGAGAAGTGCCCGGCTTGGCACCGGAACCATGACAGGTGTCGCACTCGTTCCAGGACGGCACGCGTATCGTGGTGTCGAAACCGTTAGCGGCCTGCTCGAGCGAGATTTCAAGGTTGTAGCGCAAGTCGGCACCGCGATAGACTTGCGGTCCGCCGCGGCCGCGACCACCGCCGGCGCCAGCACCGAAGATGTCACCAAAAATATCACCAAACGCATCGGAGAATCCGCCTGCGCCAGCACCGCCGCCGCCGCCCATATTGGGATCGACACCGGCATGACCGAAGCGGTCATAGGCTTCGCGCTTTTGCGGGTCGGACAGCATCTCGTAAGCCTCTTTGGCTTCCTTGAATTTATCTTCTGCACCCTTGCTGTCGGGGTTCCGGTCCGGATGGTGCTTCATCGCCATCTTGCGATACGCCTTCTTGATCTCGTCATCAGAAGCGTTCTTCGCTACACCGAGTATTTCGTAAAAGTCGCGTTTTGCCATTCTTTGTTGTCCTGATACACGCTGATTACACAAGCAAAAAACCGGGCCGAGGGCTTTTGATAGCCGCTCCAGCCCGGTACGTCATCACAGTGCTAACCGTGCGACAAGAGATTATTTATCTTTCACTTCCTTGAAGTCGGCGTCAACGACGTCGTCTTCGGCTGGCTTGGCGCCAGCAGCACCGGCACCTGCGCCAGCTGCTGCTTCTGCTGCGCCACCTGCTGCTTCCTTGGCCTGCATGTCAGCGTACATTTTCTCGCCGAGTTTTTGCGCAGCGGTCGACAAGGCAGCAGACTTGTTGTCGATGGCAGCTTTGTCGGAACCCTTCAAGGCTTCTTCCAGTTCCTTGATGGCCGCTTCAATGCTTTCCTTCTCGCCAGCCTCGAGCTTCTCGCCATGCTCGCCCAATGCCTTGCGGGTCGAGTGCACCAGCGCGTCACCCTGGTTGTGCGCTTCAGCCAGTTCTTTCAGGCGGTGATCTTCCTCGGCATTGGCTTCGGCATCACTGACCATCTTCTGGATCTCTTCTTCCGTCAGACCAGAGTTGGCCTTGATGGTGATCTTGTTTTCCTTGCCGGTGGCCTTGTCTTTCGCGCCTACGTGCAAGATGCCGTTGGCGTCGATGTCGAAGGTGACTTCGATCTGCGGCGTGCCACGACCTGATGGCGGAATGCCTTCCAGATTGAATTCACCGAGACCCTTGTTACCAGTGGCCATTTCACGCTCGCCCTGATAAACCTTGATGGTCACGGCGGGCTGGTTGTCTTCTGCGGTCGAGAACACCTGGCTGAACTTGGTCGGGATCGTGGTGTTCTTCTTGATCATCTTGGTCATCACGCCACCGAGCGTCTCGATACCGAGCGACAGCGGCGTCACGTCCAGCAACAGCAAGTCTTTGCGGTCGCCCGACAAGACCGAACCCTGGATCGCGGCGCCGACGGCCACGGCTTCGTCCGGGTTCACGTCTTTGCGCGGTTCTTTGCCGAAAAATTCCTTAACTTTTTCCTGCACTTTCGGCATACGGGTCATGCCGCCAACCAGGATGATGTCGTCGATGTCGGCGACTTTGACGCCGGCATCATTGATCGCGATACGGCATGGATCGATGGTCTTGCTGATCAGCTCTTCAACCAGCGATTCGAGTTTGGCGCGCGTGATCTTCAGGTTCAGGTGAACCGGTGCGCCATTGGCCATGGCGATATACGGCTCATTGATTTCTGTTTGCTGCGACGACGACAGCTCGATTTTTGCGCGCTCGGCCGAGGCCTTGATACGTTGCAGCGCAATCGGATCTTTCGCCAGGTCAAGGCCGTTAATTTTCTTGAATTCATCAATGATGTAGTCAATCAGGCGCTGGTCGAAGTCTTCGCCGCCAAGGAAGGTGTCGCCGTTGGTGGAGAGCACTTCAAACTGCATTTCACCGTCAACGTCGGCGATCTCGATGATGGAGACGTCGAAGGTGCCGCCGCCCAAGTCGTAAACAGCGATCTTGCGGTCGCCCTTGCCGTGCTTGTCGAGACCGAACGCGAGTGCGGCGGCGGTCGGCTCGTTGATGATGCGCTTGACGTCCAGACCGGCAATGCGGCCGGCGTCCTTGGTTGCCTGACGCTGCGCGTCGTTGAAGTAAGCCGGCACGGTGATGACGGCTTCGGTGACTTCTTCGCCGAGGTAGTCTTCGGCAGTCTTTTTCATTTTGCGCAGCACTTCAGCGGAAATTTGTGGTGGCGCCAGTTTCTTGTCGCGCACACCAATCCATGCGTCGCCGTTCTCAGCCTTGATGATCTGGTAAGGCATCAGCGCAATGTCCTTCTGCACTTCTTTTTCTTCAAACTTGCGGCCGATCAGGCGCTTGACAGCGTACAGCGTATTTTTAGGGTTGGTGACAGCCTGACGCTTGGCCGGCGCACCGACCAGAATCTCGCCATCTTCCTGATACGCGATGATGGAAGGCGTTGTGCGTGCGCCTTCGGAGTTTTCTATAACCTTTGGCTGCCCGCCTTCCATAACAGCGACACAAGAGTTTGTGGTGCCAAGGTCAATGCCAATAATTTTGCCCATGATGATGTTCCTTGTAAGACGGATTAAATAAGTTGCTTAGGTCTGATATGCGGAAGATTTTGCCGCTTTCAAGAACCCGGATTTTTTATTGCGAGACCGTGACCAAAGCCGGCCGCAACAGGCGGTCCGCGATCATGTAACCTTTTTGCAAGACGGTGACGATGGTGTTCGCTTCCTGCTCTGCCGGCACCATTGAAATAGCCTGATGCTTCATAGGATCGAGTTTTTCGCCAGTCTGCGGATTAATTTCCAGCAGGCGGTTTTTCTCGAAGGCCGCGCTCAACTGCTTCAAAGTCATGTCGACGCCTTCTTTCAGCGATTCGATAGAAGGGGTTTCAACTTTGAGCGCCATTTCGAGGCTGTCTTTGACCGGCACCATCGCTTCGGCAAAGCTTTCTATGGCAAATTTGTGAGCACGGGCAATGTCTTCCTGAGCCCGGCGACGCATGTTTTCAGCGTCGGCTTTGGCACGCAAAAAGGCATCATGCAATTCGGCTGATTTGGCTTCCGCTTCCGCCAAGCGCTGCTCCAGCCCGACTGCCGCTTCTTCGCTGGCCGCTTGGGCACCGTTTACGGCTGCCTCTGCCGTCGTTTGCAACTCGGGTTCGTTTTGTTTAGGTTCGTCTTGATTCATAAATTCTCCAACAATATCAATGACTTAATTCTTCTTGGGTTTGAATGTGGGGATGCTGGTAGGGTTTTCAAGGGCTGGAGTGGAAATTGACGGGCTGCAAAGACGCTGGATTCCGGCGTGCGCCGGAATCGACTATCTTTGTGCAAAGAACTTTGTAAGAACTTAAGACTTCGCGCCCAACTCCACTGCCCGCATACGGCCGATTTCAGCATCAGCACGCCGTGCAGCCTGCTCATCATGTGATATTGGCCAGCCACCAGTATGTTGTTCGACAATGTCGGCCATCGCTTCTATCCATTGCGGCGTCTCATTGAGACAGGCAATGTAATGAAATTCCTTACCACCGGCAGTCAGGAAATCGGTGCGCGCTTCCATCGATATTTCTTCCAGCGTTTCCAGACAGTCACTGGTAAAACCCGGGCACATCACGTCAACCCGCTTGACGCCTTCGTGCGCCAGTTTTTCCAGCGTCGGCGCGGTATAAGGCTGCAACCATTCTGCCTTGCCAAAACGCGACTGGAAAGTGACGAGATAGTCCTCTTTTCCCAGCCCCAGCAGGGTCGCCATCAGGCGCGCGGTTTTATAGCATTCGCAATGGTAAATATCACCGAGCAGCAGCGTGCGCTTGGGCACGCCATGAAAGCTCAGTACCAGTTTGTCGGGACGGCCATGTTGTTGCCAGTGCGCGCGCACGGATTCCGCCAGCGACGCGATATAGCCGTCGTGGTCATGGTAGTGCTTGATCAGGCGCAGCTCAGGCACGTTGCGCACCTTGGTGTAATGCTTGAAGACGGTATCGAAAATCGATGCGGTGGTGGTAGCCGAATATTGCGGGTAGGCGGGCAGCACCAGAATGCGGTCGCAGCCTTCAGCTTTGAGTTTGTCCAGCAAGGCAGGAATCGGCGGATTCCCGTAGCTCATCGCATACTCGACACGTATTGCATGACCACGCGCGCTCAGGGCAGTCTGCAAAAGCTGCGCCTGCTTTTCCGTATGCAGCTTCAGCGGCGAGCCTTCCGGCGTCCAGATTGACGCGTATTTATGCGCCGACTGTTTCGAGCGAAACGGCAGGATGATGCCATTCAAAATCAGCCACCAAATCAGCCGCGGAATTTCAACCACGCGCGGATCGGACAGGAATTGTTTCAGATAGACGCGCACCGCTGATGCTGTCGGCGCATCCGGCGTGCCCAGGTTAGCCAGCACAACAGCGGTCGTGGCCGGCGTGCCATGGGAAAAAGAAGGTTCTTGCCTGAAGCTCATAGCTGCCTTGGTAAATTTTTAAATCAGGATGCCAGTAGTTCACGCGCATGTTTGCGCGTGGTGGCGGTAATTTCGAGGCCGCCCAGCATGCGGGCGATTTCTTCAACACGCAAGCTGGTCGACAGCGGCGCAATGCGCGAGACGGTCTTGCCGTCGTCCAGCGTGCCTTTGCTGACTTGAAAATGCTGGGTAGCCTGACTGGCCACTTGCGGCAGATGCGTCACGCACAGCACTTGCCGGTCTTGCCCCAGCCGCTTGAGCAAACGCCCGACCACTTCGGCTACACCGCCGCCGATGCCGCTGTCGACTTCATCGAAAATCAAAGTCGGGGTGGCTGTCGCGCTTGACGCAATCACCGAGATGGCCAGTGCGATGCGCGCAAGCTCGCCACCGGAGGCGACTTTCGCCAGCGGCCGCGGCGTGGTGCCGGCATGACCGGCGACCAGAAATTCGATTTGCTCCAGTCCATACGAAGCCGCGTCAACCGGCTGCAAGGCAACGACAAAGCTGCCACCGGCCATAGATAATTCCTGCATCGCGGCCGTGACGGACTTGCCCAGTGCGAGTGCTGCCTTGGCACGCGCCTGCGAGAGTTTTTTGGCCAGCGCCAGATATGCTTGCTGCAGTTTTTCTTCCTGTGCGCGCAAGGCGTCCATATCGGTTGCGTCGGCCAGTTGCTGCAACTGCTCTGACAGATCGGCGAACTCTTGCGGCAGTTCTTCGGGCGTGACATGAAATTTGCGCGCCGCTGAATGCAGTGCTTCAAGCCGTGCGTCGAGGTCGCGCAAGCGGTTCGGGTCGAGTTCGATGCGGCTCAGATAATCATTCAGCGCATACACCGCTTCCTGCAGCTGTATGCGGGCTGGCTCCAGCGCTTCGACCACCGGCTTCAAACTCTCGTCAATGTCGAGCAGTTTGCCAAGCTTTAATTCGAGCGCGACGATTTGCGACAGCACCGGGCTGGTGTCGGCTTCGGACAAAACCGTCAGCGCATGTTGCGCGCCTTCGATCAGGCTGGCCGCATGCGACAAGCGGCTGTGTTCATTACTGACTTCATTCCACTCGCCGGGTTTGGCGGCGAGCTTTTCAAGTTCACTAACTTGCCACTCAAGACGCTCGCGTTCGAGCAAGACGCTCTTGGCATTCTGCTCGAATTCTTCGCGCTGCTTCGATACGGCGCGCCAGCTCTTGTAGGCCTGCGTGACGGCTTTGGCCTGTTCCAGCAGTCCGGCCTGTGTGTCCAGCAGGATGCGCTGCGCGTCGGATTTCAAGAGCGACTGATGCGCGTGCTGACCGTGTATATCGACCAGCAATTCACCCAGGTCGCGCAGTTGGGTAATGGTGGCGGTGACGCCATTGATGAAGGCTTTCGAGCGGCCGCTGTTGTCGATGACACGGCGCAGCAGCAAGGCGCCGTCTTCGAGGTCAAACGCATTGTCTGTCAACCAGTCGGCGATCTCACCGTGCGGCGCAGCGGTAAATTCAGCGGTGATATCTGCGCGCGTCGCGCCTTCGCGCACGACGCTGGCGTCGGCGCGGCCGCCGAGGGCCAGCGTCAGGGCATCAATCAAAATGGATTTACCCGCACCGGTCTCGCCCGTGAACACGGAGAAACCGGAAGCCAGTTCCAGTTCAATCGCATCAACAATTACAAAATCACGGATGGCCAGAGTGCGCAGCATGATGGTCGCTTTTTATTTCGTTCGCCAGCAGGAAAAAACGGGAAGTGCCCGCGCAGCACAAACACACAAACGCGGACACACACAAAGCGGCTATTTTAACTGACCAAGCACGGACGGATATTCGTTCCAGTGCAGCTTCTCGCGCAGAGTGTCGTAATAGCTCCAGCCCTTGGGATGAAGAAAGGTAATGGTATGCGCAGATCGGCGCACGACAATACGGTCATGTTGATGCAGACTGGTCAGCGACTGCATGTCGAAATTGACACTGCAGTCACGGCCACTGGCCAGTTCAATCACGATTTCGCAATGATCGGACAAGACAATAGGCCGGTTCGACAGCGCATGCGGCGCAATCGGCACCAGCACGATGCCGTCAAGGCCGGGCTGCAAGATCGGGCCGCCGGCCGACAACGCATAGGCGGTCGATCCGGTCGGGGTGGACAGGATGAGACCATCGGAGCGCTGGTTGTACATGAAATGACCATCAACCTCGACCCGCAGCTCGACCATGCCGGCACCCGCGCCGCGCGACACCACCACGTCGTTAAAGGCTACGCCCTGATAAATATTGACGCCTGCGCGCCAGACCACGCCTTCCAGCATGCTGCGCTGTTCGGACTCCAGCTTGCCAGCCAAAATGTCAGCCAGCAGAGGCAACATACGCTCCTGCGGAATGTCAGTCATGAAGCCCAAGCGACCCTGGTTGACGCCGATCAGAGGCACCTTGTACGGCGCGAGCTGGCGTGCGATACCAAGCACCGTGCCATCGCCACCGACGACGATGGCGACATCGGCGTGTTCGCCAATTTCATCCGCCGTCATGGCCTGCACGCCAGCCTGTCCGAGCTCTTGCGCAGTGTCCGTATCGGACACGACGCGATGTCCGCCGGCTTGCAGGAAACTGGCCAACTCACCCAGCGACTCGGCTGCGCCCGACGCCCCATGCTTGCCAATCAGGGCGACGGTCTTGAAATGGCTGGCGGCAGGTGGCGTGGTTGAATGCGACATGCCCGAGATTAGAACATAATTGCACTGATGATTGAAATGTTTGAAATGATTGCGACGCTCCGATGATGACTGCCAGCGCCCGACCCGTGCGCGCCCTGCTGTTCGACCTTGATGACACGCTGTGGCCGATCGTGCCCGTGATTCAGCGCGCTGAAGCATTATTATTCGACTGGTTGCGCGAACATGCGCCGGCCATACCGCAGCGTTACACGCTCACAACGCTGCGCGAACGGCGGATGGAACTGATGGCCGCCAACCCGCGCTTTCAATATGACTTGTGGGCGCTGCGCCATGCAGGCCTGATGGAAGCGTTTGAACACTGCGGCGAAGACAGCAGCAAAATTCCGCACGCCATGGCCCTGTTTGCCGACGCGCGCAATCAAGTCACGCTGTATGAGGACGTCGCCGCCAGCCTGCCGCGGCTGGCCAGTCGCATCACGCTGGGCTCACTGACAAATGGCGGCGCTGACTTGCAAGCCATCGGACTCGCGCATCATTTCAAGATTTCGTTGGCAGCGCATACTTTCGGCAGCGCGAAACCGGATCCGGCCATTTTCCATGCCGCTTGCGATGCGCTGGAGCTCGCGCCGGCACAGGTCGCGTATGTCGGCGACGACTTGCGGCTTGACGTAGAAGGAGCGCAAAAAGCAGGCCTGACCGGCATCTGGCTCAATCGCAGCGGGGCTGCCGTGCCGTCCGACCACGCGCATATACGGCCGGACGCCGACTTGCGCACGCTGCACGAATTGGAAAGCTGGCTCATTCGCACAAATGGTGCTTGATTTACTGGCGCACCCAGCTATCGGGCTTTAAAATAGATTTCATGCAACTCGATATTCGTGCACAAACTTTGCTGAAAGCTCTGGTCGAGCGTTACATCGCCGACGGCCAGCCGGTAGGCTCGCGCGCGCTCTCCAAAATTTCCGGCCTGGACGTTTCTCCGGCCACCATTCGCAACATCATGTCTGACCTGGAGGAAATGGGCTTTGTCGCCAGTCCTCACACTTCGGCAGGTCGCGTGCCAACGCCACGCGGTTATCGTTTATTTGTCGACAGCCTGCTGACAGTACAGCCGATTGATCTCATCGCCGTTGAATCGCGGCTGCATACGAGCCCGCATGATTCGCATCAGAAAATCATTTCCAGTGCCGCCCAAGTCCTGTCGTCATTGTCGCAATTTGCCGGGGTGGTGTTGACACCGCGCCGCGAGATGGCATTTCAGCAAATCGAATTCCTGCGTCTTTCCGAAAAACGCATTCTGCTTGTGATCGTCGCGCCGAATGGCGATGTGCAAAACCGTCTTTTACTGACCGACGCCGATTACACACCAGCCCAGCTGGTGCAAGCGGCCAATTACATCAACAAGCATTACGCAGGCCGCTCTTTTGATGAAGTCAGGCTGAAACTCAAAGACGAACTGCGCCAGCTGCGCGACGACATGACACGGCTGATGCAGGCTGCCGTTGAAGCCGGTAGCGATGCGATGACGGACGACGGCGAAGACGTGGTGATCTCGGGCGAACGCAATTTACTGTCGGTCACGGATTTATCGTCGAACATGAGTTCGCTGCGCAAATTATTCGATATCTTCGAGCAAAAAACCGGCCTGGCTGCCCTGCTCGACATTTCCAGCAAAGCCACCGGCGTGCAGATTTTCATAGGCGGAGAATCGCAACTGGTGCCACTGGAGGAAATGAGTGTCGTCACTGCACCGTATGAAGTCAACGGCAAGATCGTCGGCACCCTCGGTGTCATCGGCCCGACACGGATGGCTTATGAGCGGGTGATTCCTATCGTCGACATTACAGCGCGCTTGCTCTCGAATGCGTTGTCGCACAACTAATTTGCCGTCATCCGGCACGGGCTACTTAGCCCGTCGAAAATGCGTTTGTTTAATTTGAATTAAACAGATCGCTGTTGCTTTAACCCCGGTGCGGGCAGTTCTGTTTGGTGCAGCGCCCGTACAAAGCCAGCGCATGCTCGTCGAGCGAAAAGCCGCG
Organism: Burkholderiaceae bacterium; assembly: GCA_030157545.1. GTDB lineage: Bacteria > Pseudomonadota > Gammaproteobacteria > Burkholderiales > Burkholderiaceae_D > Pernthalerella. The sequence continues at coordinate 19,699 of JAOAUN010000060.1, read as the reverse complement.
CTCTTGCGCAATCAGGTGCTGGCGCTTTTCAATTTCTTCATCATAAAACTCTTCGACGCGGCTGCAATCAAGGCAGACCAGATGATCATGGTGCGATCCATGATTGAGTTCGAAGACGGCCTTGCCCGTTTCAAAATGATTGCGACTTAACAGACCGGCCTGCTCGAACTGGGTCAGCACGCGATACACCGTTGCCAATCCAACATCAAGATTCTCCGTCAGCAGCAGCTTGTAAACATCTTCAGCTGAAAGATGGCGCACACTGCTACTTTGGAAAATTTCCAGAATTTTCAATCGCGGCAGGGTTGCCTTGAGGCCGCTGGCTTTTAAATCGGAAGGATTAGATGTCATGATTTTGTTCGGATTAATATGATCTGCTTTATCATATAGCGTTTAGCCAAAGCACTCAATTCGAGACTCTTATCATGCGCATGCAGTTTGACAGCCACCGCCCCTTTGCCCGCCGCGCCCTCATAGCCTGCGTCCTGGCGTCGTTCGCTCTGCTTCATGGCTGCGCGCTGCGCAATCCGTTTGCCAGCCAGACCGAGGCACCGGTTGCCGCTGCCAGCACAGCGGGCGTGGTGCAGACGGTCAAGCGTGAAAAACTGTTTGGCATCTTGCCGATTTTTCGGCCTGACGTTCAACAAGGTAACTTCATATCCCGTGAAATGGTGGCGCAGCTGCGCGTCGGTATGACGCCGGAGCAAGTGCGTTTCGTTCTGGGTACGCCGCTTTTAATGGATGAGTTCCACGCCGAGCGCTGGGATTATCCGTTTCGCCTGCAAAAAGGCAATGGCCAAATCACAAGTAGCCATGTGCTTGTTTTCTTCGAAAACAACCGCGTTGCGCGCTTTGAAGGCGGCGACCTTCCGGATGAAAAAGACTATCTGTTGCGCATTGCCGCTCCAACCAAAAAGTAAAACGTCGCAAATAAAATTCAATGAACAAAATGAAGATTGCAGTGGCCGGTGCTTCCGGCCGTATGGGTCGCATGCTGATCGAGGCTATTCACACCGACGCCGAAGCGCAACTGAGTGGCGCGCTTGATATCGCTGGCTCTGCCAGTCTCGGCACTGATGCCGCTGGCTTTCTGGGCCAGCCCGCCGGCGTGACAATTGAATCGGACTTCGGCAAAGGTTTGGCCGATGCGGATTTCCTGATCGATTTCACACGTCCCGAAGGAACGCTGCAGCATCTGGCTTACTGCGCTGAGCATGGCATCAAGATGATCATTGGCACCACCGGTTTCGACGAAGCAGGAAAAGCAGCCATCGTAGCGGCGGCGACTAAAACCGCAATCGTGTTCGCGCCCAACATGAGCGTCGGCGTCAACGTGACAATGAAATTGCTGGAACTGGCCGCCAAGAGCTTTTCGCATGGCTACGATATCGAAATCATTGAAGCGCACCATCGCCACAAAGTCGATGCGCCGTCAGGTACGGCATTGAAAATGGGTGAAGTCATCGCTGATGCGCTCGGGCGAGACCTTAATGAAGTTGGCGTATTTGCGCGTGAAGGCGTAACTGGCGAACGCGACCCGTCATCGATAGGCTTTGCCACCATTCGTGGCGGCGACATAGTCGGCGACCATACTGTGCTGTTTGCCGGCATTGGCGAGCGCATCGAAATCACTCACAAATCTTCCAGCCGTGTCACCTATGCGCACGGCAGTCTGCGTGCTGCACGTTTTCTCCAGACCAAAAAAACAGGTTTGTTTGACATGCAAGATGTGCTCGGCTTGCGCTAAGCACTAACAGAACAACATGATTTCAAGACGTAAAGGCACCGCTTTAGCGGCCACGCTGGCGCTGCATGCAGCGCTGTTGATGCTGTTCGCATCTAGCGTATTGCAACAGAAACCGTCACCGCCGGAGTTGCCGCCGGTCGTCGTGCAGCTGACACAACCGGCTGCCATGCCGACTGCGCCCAAGCCACTGCCACCACCACCGAAACCCGTGACACCACCACCGAAGCCGGTAATGCCACCGACTCCGGTTGCACCGGCACCGGCACCCACTCCCACGCCAGCACCGATGCCAACGCCGGCGCCGGCTCCGAGTCCAACGCCAGCACCTGCGCCAACACCTGCGCCCGCACCGGCACCGGCGGCGCCCGCATCCGTTACGCAACCCGTTACGCAAGCTGTTGCGCCACCCGCAGCACCTGTCAAAACAGACGTGACGATTTCAGCAAGCTACGGCGCGAGCAACGAAAAGCCGAAATATCCAATGATGTCGAAGCGGATAGGCGAGCAAGGAACCGTGGTCTTGCGCGTACTCGTCAAGAGTGATGGCAGCGCCGGCGCAGTCGAGGTTAAAATCAGCAGCAATTACCCGCGGCTGGACCAGTCTGCCGTCGATGCAGTGAAAAACTGGCACTTCATCCCAGCCACCAGCGACGGCAAGCCCGTCGATGAGTGGTATCAGGTGCCCATACCCTTTAAACTCCAGAACTAACCCAACCAAGCGGACCAGCATGAACGACAATCTCGCCAATCAAAATCTCGGCTTTACGCATTACTGGGCGCAGGGCGATGCGGTATCGCATAGCGTCGCCTACATCCTGCTGCTGATGTCTATCGTCAGCTGGTACTACATTTTGTCGAAGGCATGGACCTCATGGCGTATCCGCAAGAGCGCCACGGCGCTCGAAGGCTTCTGGAGTGCACCGAGCATGCCGGACGCGATCGGCTTTTTGCGCCAGTCCGACAGCGAGAACATTTACGCGCCGATGGCATCGCAAGCGCTAGAAGCAGTAAATGTGAAGTCGCATGCCGGCTCGCTGAATGCTACGGTCGATCCGGGCGAACTCGTCACCCGCACCTTGCGCCAGCAAATGAACCGCGTGTCTTCGCGACTGGAAAACGGACTGACGCTGCTGGCTTCAGTCGGCTCGACAGCGCCATTTATTGGCCTGTTCGGCACGGTCTGGGGCATTTACCATGCGCTGGTCGCCGTCTCGACCTCCGGCACCATACAAATCGACAAAGTCGCCGGCCCGGTTGGTGAAGCGCTGATCATGACCGCCATTGGCTTGGTGGTCGCGATTCCGGCTGTACTTGGTTATAACGCTTTTACCCGCGTCAACCGCATCACGATGTCGGAGCTTGACGGCTTTGCGCATGACTTGCATGCCCATCTGACAACAGGCGCGCGCATCGGCAGCGAACGCCGCCAATCCTGATTCCCGGAGACCAGCATGTCATTTGGCGGATTCAACGAAAACAATAATCAGGCTCCTATGGCGGATATCAACGTCACGCCTATGGTGGACGTGATGCTGGTGCTGCTGGTGATCTTCATCATCACCGCGCCGCTATTCACGCACGCGATCAAACTTGACCTGCCTGGCGCGCAGTCTCAAGCTGCGCCGGAAAAGCCTGAAACCATCGCGCTGGCGATCAATGCCGAAGGCAAGCTGTTCTGGAACAACGCGGCCATTACCCAGCCCGAGCTGGCAACCCGCTTTGCGACGGCCGCACTGAAAAAACCGCAGCCGGATCTACAGCTGCGCGCCGACAAATCGACCCGCTATGAAATCATTGCGCAAGTCATGTCGGCAGCCCAGACCAATGGGCTGACCAAGATCGGCTTTGTGACTGATCCGAATAGCGCAGCCAAGTAAGTCAAAAGCTTCAGTCAACATCAACGCCACTGCCCCCCCCTTCGGGCCACGGACTGGCTTGCAAGCCAGTCCGCTTCGGCAGGCGTAACGCAGGCGTTACGCAACCCCTGCCTCACCCTGCGCTGGGGCGACGGTCGTAGTTTGAATAGCACCTCAACCGCTACCGTCGTTCCGGCGCAAGCCGGAACCCAGTCGCTTTCGTCGTGCACATGAAAACTATTCAGCGCTAAGGCTCAATAGATCAGTATTTAAGACTCTCAGCCTTTAGCCGAATACGCCAATAAGCCCACCGCTAGCCAGTATAATGTCTGGCTTCTACCCTCTATTTTCAGCCCCACCCGACATGCAAGAAAAATACAGCCCGTCCGACGTAGAGAAATCGGCACAAGCACACTGGCGCAGCACCGACGCCTATAAGGCCGTCGAACACGCAACCGACGCACAGGGTCGCGAAAAGAAAAAATTCTACGCCTGCTCGATGCTGCCTTACCCATCCGGCAAGCTGCACATGGGCCATGTGCGCAACTACACCATTAACGATGTGATGGTGCGCCATCTGCGCATGAACGGCTATAACGTCTTGATGCCTATGGGCTGGGATGCGTTCGGTATGCCGGCAGAAAATGCGGCAATGGCGAATGGCGTGCCACCGGCGCAGTGGACTTACTCGAACATCGAATACATGAAGACGCAGATGCAGGCGATGGGTCTGGCGATTGACTGGTCACGCGAAATGACGGCCTGTCGTCCCGAGTACTACAAGTGGAACCAGTGGATGTTCCTGAAGATGCTGGAAAAAGGCATCATCTATAAAAAAACCGGCACCGTAAACTGGGACCCGATCGACCAGACCGTGCTGGCCAATGAGCAAGTCATTGACGGCCGCGGCTGGCGCTCCGGCGCGCTGATTGAGAAGCGCGAAATCCCGATGTACTACGCGCGCATCACCGACTACGCCGAAGAATTACTCGACTGCGTAGAGCACAAGCTGCCCGGCTGGCCCGAGCGCGTGCGCATCATGCAGGCGAACTGGATCGGCAAATCAACCGGCGTGCGTTTCGCATTCCCGCACCAAATCACGGGCGCCAATGGCAAGCTGTGGGTGTTCACCACGCGCCCCGACACCATCATGGGCGTGACGTTTTGTGCCGTCGCACCTGAGCATGAGCTGGCAACGCACGCTGCGAAAAACAATCCAGCGCTGGCTGAATTCATCAAGGAATGCAAACTCGGCAGTGTGATCGAAGCCGACATGGCGACGATGGAAAAAAAAGGCATGCCGACCGGCTTGTTCGTCACGCATCCACTAACCGGCAAGCAAGTCGAAGTCTGGGTCGGCAACTATGTGCTCATTACCTACGGCGACGGCGCCGTGATGGGTGTCCCGGCACATGATGAGCGCGACTTTGCGTTTGCAAAGAAATACAACTTGCCAATCGAACCGGTGATTGCCGTCGAAGGCCATACCTACAGCACCGACGCATGGCAGGAATGGTATGCCGATAAAGAGCGCGGTGTGTGCATCAACTCGGGCAAGTACGACGGCTTGAACTATCAGCAAGCCGTTGATGCGGTCGCCACCGATCTGGCCGCGCTGAATACGGGTGAGAAAAAAATTACTTACCGCCTGCGCGACTGGGGCATTTCACGCCAGCGTTACTGGGGCACGCCGATTCCCATCATCCACTGTGCCGATTGCGGCGACGTGCCGGTGCCGGAAAAGGATTTGCCGGTGGTTTTGCCGGAAGACTGTGTGCCGGACGGCAGCGGTAATCCGCTGAATAAACACGAAGCCTTCCTGAAAGTTGATTGCCCAAGCTGTGGCAAGCCCGCGCGGCGCGAGACCGACACGATGGATACTTTCGTCGATTCGTCCTGGTATTACATGCGCTACTGCTCGCCAGGCAGCAATGACGCGATGGTCGACGCCCGCAATGACTACTGGATGCCGATGGACCAGTACATCGGCGGTATCGAGCATGCGGTGCTGCATTTGCTGTATGCGCGCTTCTGGACCAAAGTCATGCGCGACTTCGGTCTGATCAAATTCGACGAGCCGTTCGTGAACCTGCTCACGCAGGGTATGGTGCTGAACGAAACCTACTATCGCGAAGAAGCATCGGGCAAAAAAGTCTGGTTCAATCCGGAAGACGTGGCCTTGAACCTCGACGACAAAGGGCGGCCAGTTTCAGCCGTCTTGAAAACCGACGGCCAGCCGGTTGCGATTGGCGGCACCGAGAAAATGTCGAAGTCAAAAAATAACGGCATTGATCCGCAAGCGCAAATCGACCAGTACGGCGCCGACACGGCGCGCTTGTTCACGATGTTTGCATCGCCGCCAGAGCAAACGCTGGAATGGTCGGGCGCCGGTGTCGAGGGCGCGCATCGCTTCCTGCGCCGGGTCTGGGCTTACTCGTATGCGCAAGCGACGAAGATTCAAGCTGCTGCAGGTACAGTGCCTGCCGATGCATCAGCCGCAGTCAAGACCCTGCGCCGCGAGATGCACAAAATATTGCAGCAGGCAGATCACGACTACAAACGCATCCAGTACAACACGGTCGTGTCGGCGTGCATGAAAATGCTGAATCTGCTGGAGAGCAGCAAGCTTGATGATTCCGCCGCCAGCAAGGCAGCGATTTCTGAATGCCTGTCGATTTTCTTGCGCGTGCTGTATCCGGTAGCGCCACACATTACCTTCGCGCTATGGCAGCAACTTGGCTATGCGGCACAACTTGGCGAACTGCTTGATGCGCCCTGGCCGCAGGTGGATGCGAGCGCACTGGAGCAAGCCGAGATCGAACTGATGATTCAGGTCAATGGCAAACTGCGCGGCAGCATCACGGTCGCCAAAGATGCCGACAAGTCCAGCATAGAAGCGGCTGCGCTGGCAAATGAAAACGTGCAAAAATTTCTTGAGGGTGCGCCAAAGAAGATCATTGTCGTGCCTGGAAAACTCGTCAACATCGTTGCATGAATCTAAGTTGAACCCTGATCTGAACCCTGAGCTGAAAGCGCTTATGACCGTACGTCGCCTTGTACTTTGTATGCTATTGCTGGCCATGCTATCGGCCTGCGGCTTTCAGTTGCGTGGTTCGCGTCCGGATTCGCGCCTGCCGTTCAGCACGCTCTATCTGGATGCTGCTCGTAATACACCCTTGGAGCGCGACTTGCGCAGTGCGATCCTGGCGCAAGATGACATCAAGCTAACGACCGATGCAAAGTCAGCGCAAGCGACGGTGCACATCATTTCAGAAGCCGAAGAGAGAAAAATCCTGACGCTGAATGCGCAGGGCCAGGTGCGCGAATTCAGCTTGCTGTACCGGCTGCGTTACGAGGTCAAGGAAGCAGATGGCAAGGTCCTGCTGAAACCGTCCGAGCTGGCCTTGCAGGCTTTCATGAGCTATAGCGAAGCGCAAGCGCTGGCGAAGGAAACCGAGCAGAAAATGATTTTCTCCGATTTGCGCAGCGACGCCATTAACCAGATAATCCGTCAGATGGCGCAATTGAAACCAACGCAACAAGTCACCAAACCAGACTGACCGATGCAGCTGCGCGCCGACGCTCTTGACACTCATCTGGCGAAAACGCTGGCGCCGCTGTATGTAATCAGCAGCGACGAGCATTTGCTCGCCATCGAAGCGGCTGACAAAATTCGTGCGCGTGCGCGTGCGACTGGTTTTTCAGAGCGTGAAGTCCTGGTTGCCGAACGCTATTTCAACTGGGGCGCGCTGCTGTCGGCGACGCAGTCGCAATCGCTGTTTGGCGACAAAAAAATTATTGAGCTGCGCCTTCCGACCGGCAAACCGGGCAAGGAAGGCGGACAAGCTTTGCAACAATACGCAGCCAGCATCGCGCAGGCTGGTGACGATACCGTGACGCTGATCACGCTGCCCAAGCTGGACTGGGCTGCGCAAAAAACAGCATGGGTTACGGCCTTGCAGCAAGCGGCGGTTTTCATTGATATTCCGCTAGTGGAGCGCGCGCAACTAGGCAACTGGATAGGTCAGCGGCTGGCAGCGCAAGGACAAAGTACCGACAAGGCAGCGCTCGACTTCATGGTCGAGCGGGTCGAGGGCAATTTGCTGGCTGCGCATCAGGAAATTCGCAAACTCGGTTTGCTGTTTGCCGAAGGACGACTGACCTATGAGCAAATTCAGGATGCGGTGCTCAATGTAGCGCGCTACGATGTGTTCAAGTTGTCGGAAGCCATGCTGGCCGGCGATATCGCGCGGCTCTCGCGCATGCTAGAAGGATTGAAAGGCGAAGGCGAAGCGCTGCCGCTGGTATTGTGGGCGGTGGCCGAAGAAATTCGCATTATGCTCAAGCTGAAACTGGGCATGAATGATGGCCGGCCGCTGGCCATGCTGATGAAAGAATACCGGATCTGGGGTCCGCGCGAACGCTTGATGGCGCCGGCGCTGGCGCGCTTGTCAGCCAGCACACTCCAGAGCGCGCTGGCGCAGGCAGCGCAAGTAGACCGCATGATCAAAGGCTTGCGCGCCAGGCAGTTTACCGGCGATGCCTGGGATGCGATGCTGCAGCTGGCACTTAAAATTGCACGTTAAAGAATTCAAATCAGATTGAATACACAGGAAGTACACAGGATGACTATGGACATTCAACACTACATGAACACGGTCGGGCAAGCTGCCCGCCTCGCTTCGCGCGCAATGGCGAAGGCCGACACCGCGTCAAAAAACCGTGCACTGCAATTGATTGCTGCGGCAATCCGGCGTGACGCCGCCCATCTGTCCGCTGCCAACCAGCTTGACCTTGATGCTGCGCGCGCAGCAGGTCTGGCACCGGCAATGCTGGACCGGCTGACGCTGTCGGAGCAAGCCATTGCAACCATGGCTGAAGGACTGGAACAGATCGCCACCCTGCCCGACCCTATCGGTGAAATCAGCAATATGAAATACCGCCCGACCGGCATTCAGGTCGGACAGATGCGGGTGCCATTGGGCGTGATCGGCATCATTTATGAAGCGCGTCCGAACGTGACCGTGGATGCGGCAGGCCTGTGCATCAAAAGCGGCAACGCGACCATCTTGCGCGGCGGCTCGGAAGCGATCCATTGCAACCAGGCGCTGGCGAAACTGGTGAAAGAAGGGCTGGCTGGCGCAGGACTGCCTGCGGATGCGGTGCAGATTGTTGAGACCACCGACCGTGCCGCAGTTGGCGCGATGATCACGATGCCGCAATACATCGATGTCATCGTGCCGCGCGGCGGCAAGGGATTGATTGCGCGTCTGATCGAAGAGTCGACGGTGCCCATGATCAAGCATCTCGATGGCATCTGTCATGTATACATTGACGACAAAGCCGATCTGGCCAAGGCGCTGCCGATTGCCTTCAATGCAAAATGTCATCGCTACGGTACCTGCAACACGATGGAGACTTTGCTGGTGGCGCGCGCGATTGCGCCAAGCGTACTGCCGCAACTGGCCAAGCTGTATGCAAGCAAGCAGGTCGAGCTGCGCGGGGATGCAGAAGCGCAAAAAATACTGGCCGGCTATGAGCATTTGAAAGCAGCGACCGAGGAAGACTGGAAAACAGAATATCTGGACGCGATCCTATCGGTGAAAATCGTCGAGAACATGGACGAAGCGATCGACCATATCAACACCTATTCATCGCAGCACACCGACGCCATCATCACCGAAGACTATAGCCGCGCGATGCGCTTCTTGCGTGAAGTAGATTCTGCGTCGGTGATGGTGAATGCCTCGACCCGTTTTGCCGACGGCTTTGAATACGGACTCGGCGCCGAGATCGGCATTTCGAACGACAAGCTGCATGCACGCGGCCCGGTCGGACTTGAAGGTCTGACCTCCTTGAAATATCTGGTTCTGGGTCACGGCGAAGTGAGGGTCTGAGCGATGTATGACTGGATCAAGGCACTGCATATCGTTTTTATTGCGTCATGGTTCGCCGGTCTGTTTTATTTGCCGCGCATTTACGTCAATCTGGCGATGGAAACCGACACAGCAGCAACGGAACGGCTGTTGCTGATGGCAGGCAAGCTGTATCGGTTTACGACTATCCTGATGTTCCCGGCGCTGGCGCTGGGTCTTTGGTTGTGGCTGGGCTACGGCATGGGTCAGGGCAGTACCTGGATGCATCTGAAGCTCGCGCTGGTGGTACTAGTCGTTGGCTATCACCATGCATGCGGTAGCCTGCTAAAGAAAATCGAACAGGGCAAGAATACACGCAGCCACGTCTGGTATCGCTGGTTCAATGAAGTACCGGTGCTGCTGTTGTTTGCGATTGTCATTCTGGTCGTTGTCAAACCATTCCAATAATTCAAAGTGAGATAAGCATGTCAAAACAAGTCGAGTATTTCATGTCGCCGCCGTCGCCCTATGCGTACATGGGCCATGACCGTTTCGTCGCCATTGCGAAGGCACACGATGCGGAAGTGTTATTCAAGCCATTTGATATCGCTAAGGTATTCAGTGTCTCCGGTGGTTTGCCTGTCGGCCAGCGCCCTGCACAGCGACAAGCTTACCGACTGGTGGAATTGCAGCGCTGGTCTGCGCATCTGAATAAAAAGCTTAATTTGCATCCGGCATTTTTTCCAGTGCCGGGCGACCCTTCAGCAAAATTATTGATTGCTGCACAGGCTGCACACGGCACCGAAGCGGCACTCAAACTGGCCGGCGCGCTAGGACAAGCTTTGTGGGCAGAAGAAAAAAATATCGCCGACACAGAAACGCTGGCTGCAATTGCTGACAGCACCGGTTTGCCGGGCCAGCAGTTGGTGGCAGCGTCGTTGACTGATAGCGTTGCAGCTACTTACTTGAGCAATACGGAAGAAGCCATTACGGCACAAGTGTTTGGTGTGCCTTGGTTTCGCATCAATGGCGAAAACTTCTGGGGACAAGACCGTTTGGAGTTTGTCGACCAGGCGTTGGCTGCGGCTTAAGTTTTTTTGACCATAACGAAAGACGCTGGATCCCAGCCTACGCTGGGATGACGGTAGCTATTTAGATGACTTCTCACCTACTACCGTCATCCCGATGAAAATCGGGATCCAGCGTCTTTAATCATTCAAAGACTGTCCTTATCAGAGTAAAGACAGCGCTTCACAACGGATAAAAGGTCCCCCATCATGTCAAAAATTCACTCCTATTTCTGCCCCTGCCCGCGCGGTCTTGAAGCTGCACTGGCCGAGGAGTTGAACGAAATCGCCGCACTCACCAGCACGCTGAAAGTTCACAATCAAGTACCCGGCGGCGTGCACTGTTCGGGTTTGATCACCGACGCAATGCAAGTCAACCTGCATTCGCGCATTGCATCGCGCGCACTGATGCGGCTGGCTCACACCAGCTATGTCAACGAGAACGACATTTACGATCTGACGCTCGCGCAGCCTTGGGAAGACTGGTTCGCCATCCAGCACACGATCCGCATTGACGTTACGATGATCAAGTCGCCGCTGAAAAGCCTGGAATTCACGACACTGAAAATCAAGGATGCGATCTGTGACCGCTTCCGTGACCTGTGCGGCGAGCGTCCATCAGTTGACACCAAAACACCAGACATGCGCATCGTCGGTTTTCTGGATCCGCGCCATTTCACCCTCTATCTTGATACCTCGGGCGACGCCTTGTTCAAGCGCGGCTGGCGGCTTGAGACTGGTGACGCGCCATTGCGCGAAAACCTGGCTGCAGGCCTGTTGCGCGTCTCTGGCTGGAAGCCCGGCATGATGCTGATGGACCCAATGTGCGGCTCAGGCACTATCGTGATTGAAGCGGCGCAAATGCTGGCAGGCATTCCACCAGGCTCGCGCCGCAGCTTTGCCTTTGAAAAATTCAACAGCTTCAAACCAGCAGAATGGCAGGCTATCAAGGCCAGCATCAAACCCAATACTATGCCGACTTCGCCGACGATTTTCGGCAGCGACATTTCCGGTGATGCGGTGACGATGACGCGCAATAACCTGAATCAGGCCGGCATCCCGTTCGAGATTCCATTGAAGCAGATCGAGGCGCAGGAAATCAAACCACCGAGCGATGTGCCCGGTATTTTGCTGACCAACCCGCCGTATGGCGAGCGTATCGGTGTGCGTGGTGATAGCACCGTGCCGGAAGATGATATGGCGGTAGCGTTCTTCAGCGCCTTTAGCAGCACGTTGAAAAATCGCTTCGCCGGATGGAAGGTGTTGCTATTTACTGCCGACCTTGGCTTACCACGTTTGCTGCGTTTGAAAGAATCGAAAAAAACGCCGTTTTTCAACGGCGCGATTGAATGCAGGCTGTTCCGGTTTGAGATGGTGGCAGGCTCAAACCGGCGTGAAAGCAAAACTGATTAATTAGCGATCTGGTGTCTGATTCCAGCCCTCGGCCTGTAAATGAGGGTTTTCCATAGTCCATTTTCCATTCGGTTCAATACCCACTCTCACCGTAATTTTGAGGGTGGGGTTTTCTATTGCGAATGTGCTGCTATTGCCACCTAATTCTCGTGCCCGAATTTCTTTGCTGCCGTTAATGGCTTGCGAACTCTCCCAAGTATATTCGACGATGAGCGTGTCATTTTTATCTTTACTTAGTACGTAGCTTGCCTTGGCCAAGGCTTGCGGCAAGATCGGTGTGCCATCATAAAGCTTCAGCATAGACTGCGACACGCCGTTTGAGTCCTGACGTAAGAAGAGCGTATTTTTCAAAAAATTGCTGAGATTTTGCGAAGTAATATTGCTAACTGTCATGGACAGATCTTGATTGTCATCGCCACCAACATACGTAATAAATTCCTCGATGTTTTGAAGTGTTCGAAGCGAGCCATCAAGCCCCCGCACTTGATAAGTTGAGTTGGCAAAATCACGCGCAAAAGTCGGCATAACCGCCGACAAGTACATTTTCAGTGCGCTATCGACATTACTGCTGTCCTTTTCCCAAGGTTTCACGAAAGCCGCTTCTGCAGCTTCTCTTACAAAATTACTAAAGGCCGGATCTTTTAAGTCAAGGACGGTATCAACCCGATAATGTTGTTTACGCAGATTTACCTCTTCGAGCAAAACTTTTAATCCTTCCGGACTGCGCAATGAACTGTCTTCTGGCAATTCACTCAGTAAAATCGCATGCTTCAGCATTGTCTGGAATGTGCTTGGGTTGATTTGAAAATCTTTCGATTCCTCCAACTCCAGAATTTTTCTCGCCAATTTATTGCGATCACCAATTGGAATCAATGCTACAAGTTCTGCTTTCTCACGCGGCGATTGCTTACGCGGTGTAGTGTTAGGCGTTAATGCTTCCTTCACGGCGGAAGCAGCGCCTTTCAAGGGGGCAGTAATCTGTGACAGATCAATGTCGGAAATCTTTCTAGAGACTTTTTTTCTTAATTCGCGCATAGAACCACGCTGCGAACGTGGTGTTTTAAATGTTTCGGTCGCATCGCGCGGCGTCGTCACCGGTGAATTTTTTTGCGACTCCACCAGCTCTTGTTTTTTGGTCGCAGCTGGACTTGATATGCTGGACGATCTTGGATGAATTTCTCTTTTTCTTGGTGAACTGGTTTTGCGAATCCGTGGGGAACTCGTTGATTTTTCATTTACGTATTCTTCGCCATCTCTATTTTTATTCAGCAGATTATTCTCTTGCAGGAGCGAAGTACTGGAAGTACTGGAAGTACTGGACGTACTGGAAACACTGGAAGTACTGGACGTACTCGATGTCGATATCGTTGCTGCCGTTTTAGATGAACTTGGGGATTTACTCTCAGGCGTTGCGGACAGTGCCGGAGTTACTTTACTTTGCTCAGCAACAATGGCTTTCAAATCAAGCGAAAATTTGTAAGGAGAACTTTGTTTTGACTTTAAAGCAAATTTTTCTTCTGGTGATGTGCGTACTGGAAGCTTACTAAAATCGTCAATGAGTTCTTGCCGAGAATTACTGGTACTTAAATTGATACTATTAGCCATAAATCACCCCTCAAAAAAATTAAATAATTAATGATCAAACCAGCGCCAAAAAAAATGCATCGCTATGCACCTCTTTATCATTCAGAATTTCGGTACGCAGCTTATGCACGAATTGAACATAGTCACTCAGACATCTTGCTAACTGAACCGCAGTACAGCCAGATTCAGGTTGGATGTTTGCGCGCAAAACCAGATGACCACTGTTACGAGAAAACCCCAACGATTCGCCGTTGACACCGTTGATCTCAAGATTCAAAACAAGAATTTTTTCAAAAACAGCTGCTCTTAACCCTTCTTCTATCAAACCGATATCGACAAAACAGCTAATCGGCTCATCATCCTGTTCGGTGTAATACAAACCAATACGGACCTCTTCCAGAATAAATTCTCCCGTTTCAGCGAGCGCATAAATATCCTCGCAGTCAAGCTCACGGCAAATACCGATACAAAGCTCTGTAAATTCCGAATCGGTCATAGTTTTTTTAGTACCCAAGTTTGCAGACAGGCTTATGTATTCAGGAAACATCAAAGGTTCCCTTTATCTGAAGAACGTTGAACCATGCTGTGAAATGGCAGGGTTGTCACTCTTGCGCTATTCTGTTGTTCTTTCATCAGCCCATCCGGAGAATCCGATGCAGCACACTGCGCACTGCCTGCCCGACCTACAAGACAGAAAACTCGTTCGATCACAGGCTTATGTGAATGGTGAATGGGTCATTGCTGCATCGAATTTCGATGTCATCAACCCGGCCGATGGCCTTGTCATTACATCGGTGCCGAATATGGATGCTGCGCATGCGCAGCAGGCCATCACCGCCGCCGCCGCCGCCTTTCCGGCATGGGCCGCCAGAACCGGCAAAGATCGCGCTGGCATTTTGCGCAAGTGGTTTGACCTCATCATTGCGCATGCCGACGATCTGGCCTTGCTGATGACGGCCGAACAAGGCAAGCCGGTGGCAGAGGCCAAGGGCGAAGTGATTTATGGCGCCAGCTTCATCGAATGGTTTGCCGAGGAAGCCAAGCGCGTTAATGGCGACGTGATGAGTTCACCATGGACCGACCGCCGCATCATCACGCTCAAGCAGCCTATCGGTGTCTGCGCGGCGATCACGCCGTGGAATTTTCCGATTGCGATGATTACCCGCAAAATCGCCCCAGCTCTCGCTGCCGGCTGCACCATCGTTATCAAACCCGCAGAGCAGACGCCGTTGTCTGCGCTGGCATTGGCTGAACTCGCAGAGCGTGCCGGTCTGCCGAAAGGTGTCATCAACGTTATCACTGCCGACAGCCAGCGCTCGATTGACATCGGCAAGGTGCTTTGCGACAGCACCGTCGTGCGTCACATTTCCTTTACCGGCTCCACGCCGGTCGGCCGCATCCTGATGGCGCAGAGCGCGCCCACCATCAAGAAACTGGCGCTGGAACTCGGTGGTCATGCGCCTTTCATCGTGTTTGAGGACGCCGATCTGGATGCTGCTGTCGAAGGCGCGCTGGTATCCAAATACCGTAATGCAGGCCAGACTTGTGTCTGCACCAACCGCTTCTATGTTCATGCATCGGTTTACGATGCCTTCGTTGCCAAACTCGCGGCCGGCGCCGCAAAGATCAAGGTAGGCAATGGTTTCGAGCAAGGCGTGCAGCAAGGACCGATGATTGACGATCAAGCGATCGCCAAGGTGGAAGACCACGTTGCCGATGCGCTGGCCAAAGGCGCGAAGCTGGAAACCGGTGGCAGCCTGCATGCGCTGGGCGGCCAGTTCTATCAGCCGACGGTGCTATCGCAAGTCAGCGCCGACATGAAGATCATGCAGGAAGAAACCTTTGGTCCGGTCGCCGCCGTGATCAAATTTACGAACGAAGAAGATGTGATTGCTGCAGCCAATGACACGGACTTCGGTCTGGCCAGTTATTTTTATTCACGCGATATCGCCCGCGTCTGGCGTGTCGCTGAAAAACTCGAATACGGTATGGTTGGCATTAACACCGGCATCATCTCGAATGAAGTCGCGCCTTTCGGCGGCGTCAAGCAATCCGGACTCGGGCGCGAAGGCTCGAAATACGGCATTGAAGAATATCTGGAAATTAAATACCTTTGCATGGGCGGCCTTTGATGAAAGCAGTGGGCAAGCCCTCTGCCACTAGCGCCAGCGTGCTCGCGCTTGTGCTGGCCGGGCTGGCGATGCTGGGTCCGTTTTCTGTTGACACGTACCTGCCGGCTTTCCCGGATATACAGCGCTCGCTCAGTGCAACCTCACTGGAAGTGCAGCAGACGCTGACTGCCTACATGTTTTCATTTGCGGTGATGATTCTGTGGCACGGCGCGCTGTCGGACGCGTTTGGTCGCCGCAGCATCATTCTGGTGTCGCTGGCCGTTTTTGCGGTGGCGACACTGGCCTGCGCATCGGTGCATAGCGTTGAATACCTGTGGGTATTCCGCATGCTGCAGGGTGTCTCGGCCGGTGCCGGTGTCGTGATCGGGCGTGCCATTACCCGCGACTTGTATGCGGGCGCCGAAGCGGAACGCATGCTGTCTCTGGTGACGATGATTTTTTCGATTTCGCCAGCGATTGCACCCATTATCGGCGGCTGGATCGTCACCATTTCAAACTGGCGCACGATCTTTTTAGTCTTATTCGCCTACACCGTACTGTTGCTGTGGGTCTGCTATCGCAAGCTGCCCGAGACCTTGCCGCTAGCCCGCCGTCAGCCTTTTAATCCGGGCTCGCTCTGGATAAATTACAAGCAGATTTTCGGCTCCCCGATTTTTCAGCTCAAAGCTGGAGCGATCGCTTTTAATTTCTCGGGTCTGTTTTTGTATGTGGCGTCAGCGCCGGTCCTGATTACGTATCATCTGAAGCTTGGCGCCGATCAGTTCGGCTGGATGTTCGTGCCCTCGGTGGCCGGTATTTTTCTGGGTGCACTAGCAGCCAACCGCATGGCAGGCCGTGCCCGCGTTGGCCTGCAAATTCAACTAGGATTTAGTCTGCTGATGCTCTCGGGCGTTGTCAACGTAGGCTACCATTTATATTTTTTGCCAGCACTGCCCTGGACTGTTGCTCCGCTCTTTTTTTATACAATGGGCATGTCGATGGTCGCGCCGGGCCTGACTCTGCTGGTGCTGGACTTGTTTCCGCATATACGCGGCACTGTCGCTTCTTGTCAGTCATTTACGATGACAATGCTCTCGGCGCTGGTCGCTGGCGTGATTGCACCGCTGCTGAGTCATTCGGTATTGTGGCTGGCGGCAGGCCAGTTCGGGTTTGCGCTGACAGCGTTGGTGCTGTGGCGAATTGGGCATAAGGTTGGCAAATCACAGCGTGCTTTTGAATTGAAAGAGAAATAAAAATGAAAAAAATTGCCATCACATTGGCCCTCCTGGCTTTATCCAGCGCAGCAACAGCCGAACAATTGGTCGTGACGTGGCAGTCAGCCGATGGCGGCGTCACGCAGTATCTGGACATTGATGCCATCGAACGCAATGGCGATCTGGTCGAGATGCATAGAGTATTCGAATACAAGGCGCCTTACCTGCGCTACGTAAATCGCAAACCTTATACTTCGCAGCGCCTGCATACCGAGTTCGACTGCGAATCAATGGCCTTGCGCCAGCTGTCGTCAAGCTGGCATGCTGATGCAGCAGGTAAAGGCGAGTTGCTTTCCGCGAGCACCGAACCGGAGCAATGGGAGTTTGGTAATAACGATGCGTTTAATACGCCACTATGGAAAATCGCCTGCGCCCGTCCGCGCTAAACAACAAGGATCATCATGCCTCTCAAGTCCGCTTATTTGTTTGCCCTGTCTGTCTTTGTCGCCGGCGCTGTCCATGCGGAAGATTCACTGACGGTCAGTCTGGCTGACCCGGCATGGAATGGTAAAAAAATCCCGACCGACCATGTCTGCAAAAAATTCGGTGGCACGCAAGCCAGTTCACCGATGCTGACTGTCGAAGGCATTCCTGCTGAAGCGGATGCACTGGTGCTGTCTTTTAATGATGAAAGCTATACGCCTATGGACAAAGGCGGCCACGGTATTGTGCGCTTCGCCCATAACATGGGAACTACGGCACAGGTGCCAGCGATACCGGGTGAAACCGATAGCCTGCCTGCAGGTGTGAGCGTCGCGACCAAACATCGCGGCACCGGCTGGAGTGGCACCGGCGGCGCCTATCTGCCGCCTTGCTCTGGCGGACGCGGCAATACCTATAGTATTGATGTGTCGGCAGTGAAGACTGGTAGCGATGGCAGCAGTGCCACGCTGGCCAAAGGCAAAATTATCATGGGGCGGTATTGATGATGACGGGCTGCTTTCGCTTCACCTTCAGTGTAGCGTTGACACTGCTTATGCTGACCGGCATGACTGTAACGTCCGCACAAACCCTTTTTGCCAATCCACGCTGCGACTTCTGGGCCAAGATAGAAAGGCCGGACAAAATGCAGTTGTTGAACGCGGTCATTGCGCCCTTGAATATGGCCCATGTGACGCGGACAAAACCGGCAGTCGATAAATTCGTCATGCTGGATTCGATTGAGCCTGCACTGGTTTTTGTGGATGACTATTGTGCAGCCAATCCGGACAAACAGGCGATCGAAGGCATGATGACCTACCATGCCGATCTGGTGAAATAGTGCCGCGTCTTCAGAAAACCAATTTTAATTTTCTTCTGAAGGCGCGCATATTCAGGACACCCATCAGCGTATGCTTCATTTTCCGCAAGAGCGCATGGGATGATGCTTTATCCCAGCGCATATAACGCCACACCTGATAACGATTCATCAACAGCTCCCATAGCGCCATGCGCAGGAAGTGCGGCAGGATGATTTTTTCCGGATACGCCGGGTCCTGCTTTCCAGCTCTGCACGGTTGCTGTCCGCTTGCGAAATAATCTTTTATTTTCTGCGCCGGGGCATCGCCAAAGTACTTGGGGAAATCTATCCAGGTTGTCGGCCGCATGTCAGCCTCGATGTAATATCTTTTTTTATCTGCATGCGCCACCAGCAGGCTGATATTGACAAAACCGTCCGCTCCAAGCGCAATGCCCAAAGCCTTTAACTCGTCGAAGACTGCCGCATCCAGTGCACCTGTCTGCGTATATTCGCGCAATTTTGATGGTCCAAATTTGATATTTTTTTCAGTCCTCAGCACCCGCGCATAGCTGAAATGTATCAGTGCACCTTGCTGGTAAAACGCTTCAATGCCGATTTCCTCTCCAATAATTTTCTTTTGCAGGACGGCCGGATAGGCATCGAAATTCTTCAGCAAAAGATCAAAATCAATCTGACTTGCACAATCATAAGTCTGCCTGCCACCGCCGGAAAAATCACCCTTGAGCATGAAAGGAAAAGCCATCTTTCCAACCGCTTGCTCCAACTGCTGCCTGTCCTCTATCACGAGAAATTCAGGAGTAGTAATGGCGTGCTGCTGCAAGACTAGCGACAGGCCAATCTTCGAACAGAGATGGCTGAAATCACGGACAGCCGCCACCGGCAATAAAGCCAGCTTGTCTTCTTCGGCTAGTGAAGATTTCAGGATCGCACGCAGGCTAATATCATCTGCCACCACGACCAGGTCATATTGATTACGCACGACCGTTGCGGCGAGTGCGGGCAAGAGCGCAATCTGCCCTGCCAGGAAAAAATGCCTAAGCGAAGGCATATCTTTTAATTTGCGTCGGGTCGAGACGCAATCAACATCAAATCCGGCTTCTTCCAACATCCCTGGCAGAGCCAGTATTAATTCCACTGAATCGCCAATTACCAAAGCTTGCATAAATCTTTCTGTCTATCCTGAAGCATCCTGCGCTTGCATCCACTGCAGCTCTTTTTCAATGACTTCACTGGTTGATAAATTTATAGCCACCTTACCGGGATGGTTCGCATCACCTGCTCCATGTCCTGCAATTCATATTTGGCTATCCTGCGATTATGAGCTTTGCAAAGCAATAAACCTATAGTCGAATTATTATTTTCGGATTTAATTTCATTAAACTCATCGATTGATTTAAGCGTCTTGAATTAGCCATCAGTCAATGTGATTTCATAGACGGAGTTTGGCTCATCAATATGTCAGGAAAAGCTGGGGAGCGTGCCGCAAGAGAACGCTTGAGGTAAAATTCGCGCGACGCGGGTGTAGTTCAATGGTAGAACGGCAGCTTCCCAA
>JAOAUN010000059.1 GCA_030157545.1 Burkholderiaceae bacterium | reverse complement strand
TTGAAGGCGTTTTTTGCCAGTTGCGCAGGCCAGCCGGTTTGCTTTGCGATCCAGCCCAGCCAGATGAAAGCGGCAATGGCAGTCAACGTCATGACCGAGAACCAGTCAACTGCATTGATTGTGCCGCGCTTTAAGGTTGGCAGCCCGAACGCAGCGAGTATGGCCAGTGGTGGCAACAAAGACAGCAAGTCTGCATCTTGCGGCTTCGGCGAAAACAGACAAACCAGCAGCAAAGCCAGAATGCCCAGCACGGGCAGCAGGATATGCAGCGTAGCCTGCCGGCGCCATGCATAGATGGACCAGGCCGCAATGGGCCAGGCCGGCCAGGCATACCAGGTGAGGGTTTTGAACGTGTAACCGGTCACGCGCAGAGTCGGCGCGGCCAGCAGGCCGTTGTTCCAGCGCTGCCAGTTGTCTATCATGTCAAGGCCATGAGGGTGCTGCCACTGATGCGCGATTGCCCATACGAGCGGTAAGGCCAGCGCCACAGGAAGCGTGACTGCCAATTGTCGCCACAGCGCGGCGCGTTCGCGCAGTGCGCCAAGCAAGAGCATGGCGCTGCCAAGCGCGAGTGGAATGGTCCAGCCGCGTACCAGCACCAGCAGGCCGAGGCTGATACCCAGTCCTGCTGCGGCGCGCCAGGTAGGTTTGTCGAACAGGCAGGCACCGGCGTAAAAGGTGGACGCTACCAGCGCGACATGCAAGGCCGGCGCAGCGGTTTCATGGCTGCGCAACAGCAGCCCGAGACAGGCAATGTAAATCAGCAGTGCGCCGTCGGCCAGCGTGCGGCCGAAGTCGCGTGGCGCAGGCTGGCCACCGAAAGCCAGTTGCAAGGGTTGCGCTTCGCTGCGACGACCCAGCACATAAGCTGCGCGCCAGACCGAGAGCGCGCCGACGGCAAAAAACACGAGCGTCGACAGTCGGGCGGCCAGCGCGTCGCCCGTCAGCCAGCCAAAGAGTTTGATCAGGATGGCGCCTGCCCAGAACGCCAGCGGGCCTTCATGCGGCATAGGCAGGCCGACGACATTTGGCGCCAGCCAGTCAGACAGCCCGCCATGCGCCATGGTCCACATGATGCCAAAGCCAGCTGCATCATCAGTTCGCCAGGGATCGCGCCGCATGATACCGGGCAGGATATAGAGCAGGCAGAGCGCGATCAATCCCCAGCGCGGGAGCGCAAGCGTGGCAGCGGCGGGCAATCGAACAGGCTTCATTCGGCGATTATGGGTAAAAGAGTTTCGGGAGTTTCAACAGGGGACCGGCGCTATTTTGCCGTAAAAATGACGCACAAAAGAAAAAAGGCAGCGCGAGCTGCCTTTTTTGCTGCGACAGGCAATTATTCGCCCGTTGCCTTCGTCTTGGAACCGACGACGCCAAATTTCTGGCGGAATTTCTCGACGCGACCTGCGGTGTCGACGATCTTGTGCTTGCCGGTGTAGAACGGGTGCGACTCGGACGATACCTCGACCTTCAGCAATGGATACTCTTTGCCTTCGAAGGTGGTCATCTCGCGTGTCTGCACGGTCGAACGGGTGATGAATTTGAAATCGCACGACAGATCGTGGACTACAACTTCACGGTAAGCTGGGTGAATGCCTTCTTTCATGATTTTCTCGCAATGTTTGGGTAGCCAATCGTCACTTCGTCGGTCTTTACAGCCTCATGACCCGATTGATGAACACTTGCCCGGTTAAAAAGAACGCGAATTATATATTGAAATCAGGGGCTTGGGCTAGGTAACGTTGCTTCCCAGGGATTGAGGACATGTACGCCAGTCGGGTAAAAATCAACCGTATTGCGCGTTACTACCGTCATTCCATGCACCAGCGCCGTGGCCGCAATCAGTGCAACTCGCTCAGCGCGGTTGATAGGCACATGCAGTGATGCACATCGCTGTGCCACTATCGTATCGACAGATAAGATGCGGCCAGCAAAGGCAGGCAGGACATGACTATCTAGCCAAAGCCTGAGGATCTCACCTTGTGCCCTATCACGCCGCTCAATCAGCAGCACGCCTGTTTCTAGCTCAAGAATAGTAATAGCGGATAAAAATAAACTGGCTACCGGCACGCCTGCAGCCCATGCAATGACGTTTTTATCTGCCTTGCCAGTCTTTGATTTGCGCAGCTCTGATATGACGTTGGTATCGAGCAGATACATCAGGTCAGATCCGCAGGACGGAAAAGATTCTTGATGCGAGGCGGGTCAAAATCGATCTCATCCGCTTCGGGCATTGCCAGCAACTCGACGATATTACTTGGACTGGCAGTCAGCTTTTGGTATTCAGCGATGCTTAGCAAAACGTGAGCCGGCCGACCACGATCCGTGATGAACACTGGACCCTGGTTAGCAGCTTTTTTTGCGCCGCTTGCATCTTGATTGAATTCGCGGCTGGATAAGGTTGTGATCGTCATGCGACCTCCCGATGAATGTAGATAAGTTACTACAATCTCGAATGGTCTGCAATAGATGGCGGCTACTTAGCTGCCCCTGCGCATCATGTCGAAGAATTCGGCGTTGTTCTTGGTCGCCTTCATTTTGTCGAGAATGAACTCCATCGCTTCGATTTCATCCATGCTGTAGAGGAGCTTGCGCAGCACCCAGACTTTTTGCAGGATATCGGGTTTGATCAGCAGCTCTTCGCGGCGGGTGCCGGATTTGTTCAGGTTGATGGCCGGGTAGACGCGCTTCTCGGCCAGACGGCGCTCGAGATGGACTTCCATGTTGCCGGTGCCCTTGAATTCTTCAAAAATCACGTCGTCCATACGGCTGCCGGTTTCGATCAGTGCAGTCGCGATAATGGTCAGCGAGCCGCCTTCTTCGATGTTGCGTGCCGCACCGAAGAAACGCTTCGGACGTTGCAGCGCGTTGGCGTCGACACCGCCAGTCAGCACCTTGCCGGAGGCAGGGATGACGGTGTTGTAGGCGCGGGCGAGGCGGGTGATCGAGTCCAGCAGGATCACGACGTCTTTTTTCATTTCAACCAGACGCTTGGCTTTTTCCAGCACCATCTCGGCGACCTGCACGTGACGCGTGGCCGGCTCGTCAAAGGTGGAGGCGACGACTTCGCCGCGCACGGAACGCTGCATCTCGGTGACTTCTTCCGGACGCTCGTCAATCAGCAGCACGATCAGCGTAGCTTCAGGATGGTTGGCCGTGATCGCATGCGCGATGTGCTGCAGGATCACTGACTTACCAGACTTTGGCGACGCCACCAGCAGGCCGCGCTGGCCTTTGCCGATAGGGGCGATCAGGTCAATGATGCGGCCGGTAATGTTCTCTTCGCCACGCATCTCGCGTTCCAGCAGCAAGGGCTGGTTCGGGTGCAGCGGCGTCAGGTTTTCAAACAGGATCTTGTGCTTCGATGCTTCCGGCGATTCGGCGTTGACTTTATCAACCTTGACCAGCGCGAAGTAGCGCTCGCCATCTTTCGGGGTACGTACTTCACCCTCGATCGAGTCACCGGTGTGCAGGTTGAAGCGGCGAATCTGCGACGGCGAGATGTAGATGTCGTCGGTCGACGCCATGTAACTGGCGTCCGGCGAGCGCAGAAAGCCGAAGCCGTCCGGTAGCACTTCAAGCACGCCATCGCCAAAAATTTGTTCGCCAGACTTGGCGCGTTTTTTCAGGATCGCAAACATCAGTTCCTGCTTGCGCAAGCGCGCAGCATTGTCTATGTCGAGACCGATTGCCATCTCCAGCAGTGCTGAGACGTGGAGGGCTTTTAATTCAGATAAATGCATAGTCGTATCCCGCGAAGGGAAATTCAGGTGGGGGAGGGTAAAACGATGATCAGATCAGGAGGAAGAACGCGGCAGCACGAGTGTGCCACCGCAGCCATACATCAGATGTTGCTTTCAATGAAGGAGGTCAGTTGGCCTTTGGCCAATGCGCCTACCTTCTGTGCCGCTGGTACACCGTTCTTAAACAAAATAAGAGTCGGAATGCCGCGGATGCCGAATTTTGCAGGCACTGCCTGATTTGCGTCAACGTCCATTTTAGCGATCTGGATTTTGCCGTCATATTCTTTAGCGACTTCTTCGAGAATCGGTGCAATCATTTTGCAAGGACCGCACCACTCTGCCCAGAAGTCTACCAGAACTGGCTTGTCGGATTTCAGCACATCAGCTTCAAATGAACTGTCGGATACGTGTTTTATGTTTTCGCTCATGGATTCCTCGAGAGAGGCAAAATAAAAGTTAGTCCGCACCCGTTTCACTTTTGCTGGCTCAGGGGTTTCCAACAGGTTTCCGTTGTGGCGACGCGAGCAGCGTATTGTGTCGCGCGTTTTCGGTGTTTGGAAGGTGAACCAGAGGTGACGCGGTGGGGAATTGAGCGAATCATAACCGATTTTCCTGAAAAGTGTGGGCTGCAGCTTATTTTGATGATGTGCCGCATAAAACGGCGGGCAGCCTGAAATCTTTAAGTCGCTTAACCAAAGGCCGGTTGAGCCGACTCAAAATTCTAAAGCGCGCACGGGCTTAAGGTGGCTGCTCCATCTCTGCACAAACATGCGGCCCAGTGCACCTCGTCGATATCACTATGTTTTATCCCGCGCAGACCGGCGGCGTCCGCACTTATCTGCGTGCGAAATCGCGCTGGTTGCATGCGCACTCCTACATGCAGCACAGCGTGGTGGCGCCCGCGATCGGCACCGACCTGGACCCTGGCGTAGTGGGCGTGCCTAGCTTTCCTATTCCTTATAGCAATGGCTTTCGCTGGCCGGTGTCGTCCGCTCTGGCTACACGTTGCCTGTTGCGACTGGCACCGCAATTGATTGAGGCCGGTGATCCGTATCAGTTCGCATGGAGTGCCTTGCATGCGAAAAAAAAACTGCAGATCAATGCTTTGGCTTTTTATCACTCCGATTTGCCGCAACTGGCCGGGCAGCGCTTTGGCAAGGCTGCGCAACAGGCTGCCAACTTGTATGTCGGCAGGTTGTATCGCCAGTTCGATCTGGTGCTCGCGCCTAGCCAGATCATGGTTAAAAAATTGCAAGCACTCGGCGTGCAGCAAGTCGCCCATCAGCCGTTAGGCGTCGACACCACACTGTTTTCGCCGCTGCGAAAAAACACGCTGTTGCGCAAGCGGTTAGGTCTGCCGGCGAATACGCGGCTAATTATTTATGCAGGACGCTTTACGCGCGAAAAAAATCTGTTCCAGTTACTCAGAGCGGTAGAGCATTTGGGGCCGCCGTATCATTTGCTGTTGGTCGGGCGCGGCAAGATTCCGTTGCGTTCCGGTTCTGTTACTTGCCTGCCGTATGAAGCCGATCCGTGCAACCTGGCAGGTTTGATTGCAGCTTGCGACTTGTTCGTACACCCCGGCCAGCACGAAACCTTCGGCCTGGTGGTGCTGGAAGCATTGGCCTGCGGCGTACCAGTTCTGGGCGTGGCCGGCGGCGGTGTCGCTGAACTGGTTGATGAAGAAACCGGCCTACTCGTGCGCACAGGCTGCAGTGCAGCTCTGGCCGATGGCATACGGCGCTTATTTCGCAGTGACTTGCGCGCCATGGGAGAGAACGGCCGGCGCAAAATGTTGAGGCACTACGACTGGGATTGCATCATGCCGCAGTTGATACAGCACTATGCAAGCCTGACCCAAGTGCAATGGCAGACTTCGCAGCCGCTACAGACCTTGCCCTGACAATGTTGCGCGCGCTCTGCGTTTCAATTCATGATGTTGCGCCGGCGACTTGGACCGACTGCCGGCGCGTAATCGCGGCGGTCCATGCAGTCGCCCCCATACCGCTGACCTTGCTGGTGGTGCCGTATTGGCATCGCTTGCCGCAGACTGCGTCGTTGCAGTGCCATGCCGAACTGTCGTCCATGCAGGCTGCCGGTCATGAACTGGCCTTGCATGGCTATACGCATCTTGATGAAGGTCCGCCACCGCATAACTGGGCGGAACGCTTTAAGCGCCGCGTGCTAACGCGCAGCGAAGGCGAATTTGCCGCGCTCGATAAATGCGCTGCGCGCCAGCGACTACTGGCCGGTGCAGCGTGGTTTGCAGAGCGCAACTGGCCACTGGCGGGCTTTGTTGCGCCTGCCTGGATGATGAACCAAGCCAGTTGCGAAGCGCTGGCGGCGATGCCTTTTACTTATATGACAAATTACGGCGGCATCAATTTATTGCCGCAGTTTCAGGGTTTGCGCGCACCGGCGGTTGTCTACAGCACGCGCTATCGCGCTGGCGATGCGCTGCTGCGCAGTGCTATGACCTTGTGTGCTGCTAGCCAATCACAAGCGCCGCTAATACGTGTGGCGCTGCATCCGGCTGATGCGCATCGTCCGGCAAATTTGCGGCATGCGCAGCGGCTCATTGCCCATGCGTTGCGCGAACGCACGGCGATGACCAAAGCCGACCTGGCGCGACACTTGCGGTTGATAGATTTTTAATAACATCCTCTTTCAGTTTTATGCAGGCTCGAGTCTGCGTCAACTTTCAACGACAAGTGCCTGAATGTATTGACGGAAATTCGCTTGCCCGACTATAGTGCCGGCATGATTTCCGAATTCGCGACACTCCTCGACAAGATCCGTCAGCTGGCGGAAGCCATGCATTCCCTGCGCAGCGAAAATGCAGCGTTGCGCGACAAGCTTGCCGCAGCCAGTGCCGACAACCTCGCGCTCGCCGCGCGCATGAGCCAGGCACATGCGCGTGTTGCAGCGCTACTCGGAGCGATGCCCGCAACGATGCCGGAAGACGCGGCAGACGAGGAGGCTGCATGAGCAAATTTATACAAGTTGATGTAAGTATCATGGGCCAGCCTTATAGCCTCACTTGCAAGGAAGGCGAAGAGATCGCGTTGAAGCAAGCAGTCGCTTACCTCGATGAGCGTATGAAGGTGATTCGCGACGCAGGCAAGATCAAAGGCAATGACCGTATTGCTGTCATTGCTGCGCTCGGGATAGCGGCGGAATTTCTGTCATCGCGTTCTGGGCAGGGATCATTCGCTGAACTGTCAGTGGCTGACGTGCGCGAGAAAATTACTGCGATGCATACGCTGCTGGATGGCGCGCTCGCGTCGTAAGAAAAATTATTTTGAACGCAGCATAAATAAATTCAAAACGTTTGACATGGCAGTTGTTTAGCGTAGACTTCAAATCTCCTGCCGTGTTCGCGATTGCCATATATTCCTTGAACCATTTTTGTGCATTGGCTGCGGGATTCGTTTAGTAGGCGTGAACGTCGCTAGTCCGACGATCCCAATATTGAACTACTGTGGCCGCCTTGAACCGCCTTGGTTCAGGATGCCGGCACAGCGGCACAGGCGGGACTTTATTTCGAGCGGCTGCATTAATGCAGCCGCTTTTTTTATGCCCATAAAAATAATGAAGTCGTAGATGAATCAGCAGGCAAAACAATACTGGCTCATGAAATCCGAGCCGGAAGAAGTCAGCATCGATGATGCGCTGGCAGCACCGGCGCAAACCGTCGCATGGACAGGCGTGCGCAACTATCAGGCACGGAATTTCATGCGTGACGCCATGCGCATTGGTGATGGCGTGCTGTTCTATCATTCAAGCTG
Organism: Burkholderiaceae bacterium; assembly: GCA_030157545.1. GTDB lineage: Bacteria > Pseudomonadota > Gammaproteobacteria > Burkholderiales > Burkholderiaceae_D > Pernthalerella. The sequence goes on along the minus strand of JAOAUN010000059.1, from coordinate 60 downwards.
TGCCGTGCCCGGCATTGCAGGTTTGGCCGAAGTCGCCAGCACAGCTTATCCGGACCCGAC
>JAOAUN010000058.1 GCA_030157545.1 Burkholderiaceae bacterium | reverse complement strand
CAAGCTGGTCGGCAGGAAAGGCCACCTTTTCGCGTAGCGAGACAGGTGCGGTCGTATGATTGAGCCCGACGGCGAGCAGTTGCATTGCGCAGTGAGAAAGTGAAAATTGAGCGGAAAGATTAACGACTTGTATTATAGCCGCTGGCGGCGAATCCCAAATCCCTGGTCAGATCCCTGACGCCGTCTCCCGACCGGATTCAACCCGTCGTCTTTTCCAGTTGATAGCCATAGCTATACACAGGTGCGAGCCGGTATGCGTTGCCTGGCCGCAGGCCAAGCTTGCTGCGAACCCGCGAAACATGGGTATCTATGGTGCGCGAGTCGACCTTGCCTTCCGTGGCCCACACCGCTTCCTGAATGGTGGCCCGAGACAGCGGCTGTCCGACATGGCGGAAAAAAAATAACGCCAAATCGAACTCTTTTTGCGTTAACTCGACCGCTTTGCCTGCTATCGTCAGTCGCGCCGACGGGGATTCAAACAGGAATTGGTCAAACTGATCATGTTTTGCCGGTTTGTGTGACGGATAAGTGCGCCGCAATTGCACCTCTACGCGCGCCAGCAGTTCGGCGCGCCGCACTGGTTTAATCAGGTAATCATGCGCGCCGGCAGCCAGTCCGGCGAGAATGTCGTCTGGTTCCGTAGCAGAGGCAATGACGAGCACAGGAAGCCGGGGCTGATGCTCGCGCACCCAGCGTAAGACCTCCATGCTGCCCGCTGCAGTCAGTTTGCAATGCAAAATGAGCATGTCCAGATGGTCGCGGCGCAGATTGCCGGGCAGTGCCTTGCTATTGCCGAAAACCTGGCAGGAATGACCGGCCGCGGTCAATGCCGCTAGCAGCAGCCCGCGCTGGGTCTGGTCTTCGTCTAACAGTGCTATGTGCATAAATTGCTAGCTTCGCGCCTTTAATAAACAAGTTTTTCTTGAGGCGACGTAAAAAAATTATTGATAAGGAAAGTCTACAGCAATTAACCAAAAAATAACGCCACTACAGAGTCGGCCATAAGGCAATCGCTATAAAAAAAGTAAATTATTTTTTGCGCTTCTTGATTTAATAGATAATTGAATTTCAATCAATTTTTTATAAGCGATACTGGATTTATACGTTTGAGTAATTGATCCTGTAAATCGTTGACTCAGTGACCATAAGCGCCATTGAACATTCTTCCAGAAATACCGCCCTTGCCGGTATGAAAAAAATCCGGTTCGTCTGGGGGCTGACCTGCGTGCTAATGCTGCTCCTGATCTGGAGCAGTATCTTTGCCAAAATTCATTATGACTGCGAACGCTTGCATCGAAATGCCGTCACGCATGTCAGCTTCCACGCGAAAAATTTTGCAGTGCAGGTGGAAAGTACAGTCAGGCATATTGACCAGATTTTGCTGACCATGAAATATCAATGGGAGCAATCCGGGTCATTGGACTTGGCAGACCAATATGCAAAAGCGCTGCACAACACGCCGACTTATCCTCTTGCGATTGACGCCAAAGGAATCGTGATCAGTGCGTGGCGACATGAGTCTCTTGGTTTAGACATGAGCCAGCAGCCTTTTTTTCTTTACCACCAGCGCAGCACGGATACCAACCTGAGGATCAACCCGATCAGCATGGGGCTTGGTGTTTTGGCAGGCAAAACCGTCCTGCGATTTACAAGGCGCGTGAACCGCGCTGACGGCAGCATGCTGGGTGTATTGGGTGTCGCCATAGACCCTTCATATTTATCTAAACTCAGCGATGAATTTGAAAAAGAAAAACGTGGCGACCTTACCGCATTGCGTATTCTTAACGGGCCATTGATTGCCTTGAAGTCGGATCATTCCGCAGAAGTCAAAGAAACCCTGTACCCGGAACCCCCTGTTTTTACCGAGGCCGAAGGCGTAAGAATTGAGCCGGCGGAGAAATTCATGGATGGCCAATCACGGCTGATTGGCTGGTCAACAATCAATGAATACCCGTTGGTGTCCCTGGTTGCCATTACCGAGGAAAGCCTGATTAATGAGTATGCTGAAACCAAGGCCACTTTTTTGCTGGTAGGTGCTTTTGTCAGCGCACTGATCTTGCTTGGCGCCGGCACTGGCATGATCTTTCAATTACGCGATACCCATCGAAGGCGCCATGTCGATCAGGTGCAATCCACCTTCAGGCTTGCAGTCGATGGCGCGCGCGAGGCGTTTTACATGGTGCGGCCTCTGCGCGATGAAAATAATAAAGTCATCGATTATTTAATAGAAGACTGCAATGAAAGGGCAGCATTGGCGGTCGGTCGCAGGCGGACGGACTTGATCGGCAAACCTTCGATTATTTTGTTCTCTAAAGAAGAAGTATCGCGCATGCATAACTTTCTTGATGCGGCTATGCGCGAAGGCTTTGTCGAAGAAGAAGTAAGAGTAAAAGAGGGCTCGAGTTTCAAGGCCGGTTGGTATCAGCGCCGTGCGGTACGTTCCGGTGAAGGCATAGCAGTGACCGTGCGCGATTTGACGGATGCAAAAAAACAGAAAGAACTCGTCTTGCAACTCGCCATTACCGACGCACTGACGGGATTGCCAAACCGTCACTGGATGAATCAGTACCTGGAGGGTGCATTGTCGCGCGCACAAATGGTCGGCAACAGCGTGGCCTTGCTTTTCATCGACCTCGATAACTTCAAAAAAATAAACGACACTCTCGGACACAAGGCGGGCGACGATTTGCTGATTGCTGCGGCATCCTGCCTGCGCAACGCGGTAAGAGCCAGCGACCACGTTGTGCGCCTTGGAGGCGATGAGTTCACGATCATCATAGAGAACATAGATAGCGCAACCAGCATCGAGACAGTGGCGCGTGAAGTTGTCGAGGCGATAGCTGAGTCACCAGATTTTGCCGAATGGTCTGCCTATTCGGTGCGCTGCTCTGTCGGCATTGCTCTTTATCCGGAAGATGCACAGACAGCATCCAGCCTGCTGCAGTGTGCAGATATTGCGATGTACGCGGCCAAGTCTTCGGGTAAAGGAAAATACCTTCGCTTCAAACCGGAAATGGCTGAGAAGATTAATGAAAAAATCAGCATTGAACAAACACTGGCAGCGGCCATAAAACAAAACCAATTTGTGCTGCATTACCAGCCTCTCATCTGCACCAGCACAGGCGCGTTATGCGGAATGGAAGCGCTGATACGCTGGAGTCATCCGGTGCGCGGATTGCTTTCGCCGGATCAATTCATCGCAGTTGCAGAAGAAAATAGACTGATCCTCCCGCTTGGCGAATGGGTCGTCAGCCAAGTGTGCGCGCAGATCGCCGCATGGCGCGCCCTGCAAAAACTCCCGCCGCGCGTATCGTTCAACGTCTCTGTTCTGCAGTTAAAAGATGGAAGATTCCGTGCCTGTTTACAAGCTGCGCTGGCAAGGCATCAATTGCAAGCTTCTGACATCGCCATTGAATTGACAGAATCGACGATGGTTAATAGCGAAGATGGCGTACCTGCCGAGCTGACATTGTTGCGTTCGCTTGGGGTCGAATTGCTGATTGATGATTTTGGCACCGGATTTTCATCGCTGTCGCTGCTGCAGCAACTTGATATCGACGCAGTCAAAATTGACAAATCCTTTGTCGCCGCTCTCGGAACAGACCCGCAAAGCGATGCCTTGTGCGCAGCGATGATATCGATTGGACGCGCACTCAATATTCTCGTCGTTGCGGAAGGTGTCGAAACGCTCGATCAATTACACGCTTTGCAAAAACTCGGTTGTGACGAGATTCAGGGTTTCCTGATTTCACCGCCCGTTGATGCCGATAATATGCTGCTCCTGCTTGAGAAAGGCAGCTTTCTTCCTGAGTTTTTTAATTCAAAAATAAACGCCGCAGAGTGAGTTTTATAGCAGCGTACTATCCTTCCTGTTGTAAGACAGCTGCGTTGTAATGCCACCAAATTCAAACTGAAATGTACTAATACTTGTACTTTTTCGCTTTCTCTATCTCGCAGTACTTGCCGCCATCCTGCAAATGCTTATTCTGGTTGAAGGCTCGCATGTCTGCCGCCTTATCCCAAAGAGAAATTGAATGGAGATGCAATGTATTCCCAGCCAGGCGTAACAGCCAGTCTCATTGCGTGCTACTACGAAGGCATTACCGCGCCGCGCCGCCATGCTGAAGGCTTGCAGCAAATGGCCGAGCAGCTTAATTGCGACCACGCCAACCTCACCATCTGGGACCAGTCCGCCAACTGGGGGCGCACACACCGCGCCATGCGTCGCAACAACGGCTGGCAACTGGGTGTTGAAGAAAATGGGCAATCCTTTTTGGAGTTGCGCGCTCAAGTAGACAGGATGGAGCCCGGCCAATGGCAGATCCATGAGAGCTTGCATACAGATCCACCTGAAGCGAATATCATTGCCAATCGTCGCAGCGTGTCACGACTGGATTCCATGCTGTGTATCCGCTTGCTCAGCGTTCAGGGCGCAGAAATATTTCTATCGCTGAAGCAGAACAGATTCAGCTGGAGAACAGCAACCAAGGCATTGCAACTGGCGGAGAACATGGTGCGCCCTTTGAGCCTTGCACTGGACATGATGATCCAGATGCGCAAGCTCAAGCAGCAGGCCGCCAACCTCTCTATCGTACTCGACTGCATACGCATGCCCTTGCTAATGTTAGATGGCAACATGCACGTCCTCGTTGCCAATATTCTCGCCAAGCCGCTGATTCAGACTTACAACAACAGACGCGATCAACATGGTCAAGTGTGCCTGACAGGCGTTCCTGGTGAACGCTTTGCCGGACTAGTCAGAAGAGCCTGTGGTCAGTCGGGGCCTGTCGCTGCAGGAAGTCTGCAACTTGTCGCGCCGGACGGCCAGCCCGGCATGCAGATAGTCGTCTTGCCCATTGCGGCAAACCCGGCTGAAGCTAAATCCGTTTCGGCGCTGGTCATCATCTGCGGCCAGCAGCTGCATCAGGATTCAGCCGATCAGCTCCTGCAGCATGTTTATGGATTGACGCCCGCCGAAGCAAGGCTGGCTCTTTTAATCCTGCATGGTAAAGCGCCCAATGTGGCAGCAGCCCAGCTGCAAGTAAGTGTCGCCACAGTCCGTTCGCAACTCTCTGCCGTACTCAAAAAAACGGGTGCGCTTCGCCAGCCCGATCTGGTGCGCCGCCTCTCTTCCATCCTGCTGATCAACCAGCGGGTAGCCAGCTCTCCATCCTGACCGGCAAATATTGTCGGATTTTTGTCGTGCCTCTCTAGTACTCCGACATCCTTCACATGAAGGATGTGCGGGCAAGGAAGTCGGCCTAGCATGGACTTCAAGCTAGCGCTGCAATTCACATCATCCTGGGCGCTGCCCCGGCTTCCTTTTCCCACCGCTTTTATCCGGAGACATACTATGTCACTCCCAGTCACTTCAGGCACAACCCAACCCACAGTCACCACTTCATTTGCAGACTATGCTCCCGGCGAAACTGCCGGCATAACAGCGAGTGGATTTGAAGCGGGAGTCACCATCGAATTTCAGGTATTGCATGTTAGTGGCGCCGGGCCGGATGGCATTCTGGGCACCCTGGATGATGAGCTGGAAGCCAGCGATGGTGATGGTCATGACATTTGGTCCGTCACCGATGGTGGTGCCGGCGATCTTGATGGCATTGCCAATGGCGTTATTCAGACTTCGTGGTATGTGAATCCGGACGACTCGCTGGACGCAACATTTTTGCTTTCCGCAATCGGCTCAAACGGACAGATTGCGACCAACACCTTTACCGATGCGGCCGGCTCTGTCAGCAAGGTTTACCAGCACTGGGCTGATGGCGATAGCATAGCGGCAGACTGGAACAACAATATTCTCAGTGACGCCAAATCAAATTATTTTGAAGGCGAAGTCGTGCCGCATGTCTTTGTCTACACTGCTTCGAAGAATACTCCGCTGACCAACGGTCAAACCTACTCATTCACCATCACCTATAACAATTACCAGCTCAATAGCAATGCGGGTGGCTTCGATTACATCACCACTTACAACCTAAATAGAGACCCTGGTTACTTTGTCGCTACCACCGCAGTGATGCTGCCTACCGCAGATTCGACATTCACCAACGGTGGCGGCATGCAGGGGACTTTTTATACAGTAGACGCCGATATCACAGCAGTCAGCGATGCTGTGTTATCAGGCAGCGGAAATGAGGATCGCAAAGTCACAGTCAGTTTTATTTATACCGGCAGCACCACGACCAATGGTCTCGCAGAGATTTTCTTTGGTCTGGCGATTGCCCAGCCTGGCGATGTCAAATCAATTACGTCGAATGGGGCCAGTGCATGGACTGGCGGATCATTGCAGACCACCATCGATATTGGCGGCTCGGGAGCAACCTCCATCCAGCTGGCACCGTCTGCCATCATCAAAGGCAATATTAGTGGCTATAAATTTGAAGACATCAACGGCGACCGTGTGTGGGATAGTGCCAGTGGCGAAAAAGGGCTCAGTGGCTGGACTATCTACATAGATAAAAATAGGGATGGTGTTTTCGATGTTGGCGAAGAATCCACGGTCACTGCAGCCGATGGAAGTTACAGCTTCTCAGTAATTCCGGATTCAAATACATCAACCCCGGAAATTGATTCCTACCTGATCAGAGAAGTAGCTCAGAACGGCTGGAAACAAACCACTTTCGATCCGGCCGCGATTGAGATCTCGGCAGCGGACCCTACCGAGACGAATGTCAATTTCGGAAATCAGAAAATCATAAGTTCGCTGGCGATTACCAAAGACGCCAGCGTACCCGGCAGCACGGCAGATACGGCCGGCGAGATCATCACCTACACATATGTGGTGACCAACACAGGCAACGCAGCGATTGCTGATGTCAACGTCCGGGATGACAATGCCACGCCGGACGATGCGAGCGATGACTTCGATGCCACCTACGCGAGCGGTGACGACAACGACAACCATTTACTCGACACGAGCGAGACATGGTCTTACAGCAGCATGCGGACAGTCACGCAGGCGATGCTGGACAACGGTAGTGATTTGACCAACATCGCAACAGCAACAGGTACCGACGCTGCATCGGACACGGATGACGCCACCGTCGATGTGGTGCAGAGCAAGCAGCTGCACATCGAGAAGGACGCCAGCGTACCCGGCAGCACGGCAGATACGGCCGGCGAGATCATCACCTACACATATGTGGTGACCAACACAGGCAACGCAGCGATTGCTGATGTCAACGTCCGGGATGACAATGCCACGCCGGACGATGCGAGCGATGACTTCGATGCCACCTACGCGAGCGGTGACGACAACGACAACCATTTACTCGACACGAGCGAGACATGGTCTTACAGCAGCATGCGGACAGTCACGCAGGCGATGCTGGACAACGGTAGTGATTTGACCAACATCGCAACAGCAACAGGTACCGACGCTGCATCGGACACGGATGACGCCACCGTCGATGTGGTGCAAAACAAGCAGCTGGACATCGATAAAATCACCATCATTGGCCCGCAGAGTGGCGACGGACTTACGAATGTTGCAGTAGGAGCAGCAGTAACCTGGCAATACACGGTCACCAATACAGGCAACGTTAGCTTGAGCACTGTTGCTGTAGAAGATGACCACGGAACAATCTCGATCACCGATGATTTCTTTGCCACTTATTACAGCGGCGATACTGGTGGCGATAAAATCATGAGCCCGGGTGAAAAATGGATTTTCACTGCAACCGGTACGACAGTGGCCGGTAACTATAGCAATATCGGCACTGTTACCGCCTTGGATCCGAATGCTAAGCCTGTTACAGACACAGACGTCAGCTCTTACTCCGCAACCGCCAAAGATTACGGCCTGATCGCTCCAACATCCACAACAGTAAGTCAATACATCAGCGGCACCGCCAGCACTTTTGAAGCCTATTACGCATCGCAAGGCGGTGTCGTGCAGTACGGTGTCAAGGGTGGTCTGATCGGCCAGACCAACCCCGGCGTATTTTTCTACTTCACTGGTTTATCGGGCGGGCTTAAGGCAGCTGATGTCAACACTGACTCTGTCGCAGACAAGATGACGATCTTTGTAGATCAGTCAGATACCAGTCCGACAATTGGTGCATTCATGCCTACCTTCAGCGATGTGAGGCTCTACAAAATCACTGACCTCGACGGTAATGGTATTGACGCTGGCGACACGATCACTTCGGTCAACTTGACCAAGAGCCAGGTAACAATCACCTCTGGAGGCGATGTCACGATCAACTTCACGCCAGACCAGATTGATTCGATGTATGTGGTGAGTATCAAATACAGTACGGGTAGCGTGATCAACTCAAATGTCGGCACCCAGGCTGCGTTCTGGCCTACGGTGGACTATAGCTTCGTTACTAATGTGGGCGGTATTGCATTGGCCGGTGAAAATGGTGAGATCGCTCTCGCACCTAAAGTCAAAGCTTTGATGCTCGATGGTGAAATCGGCGCTGGTGCCAGGGCAGTCAACGATGCGCAGCTTGATCACGTCATTAATCAGGCGTTGAAGTACTGGGCAGCGCATGGTGCTACCGCCGATGACATCAACATGCTCAAGGCAACGGATGTCACCACCAGCGACCTTGGCGGCAAAATATTGTCGATGACAGATGGCACCTCAATCACGATCGACGACGATGCAGACGGCCATGGCTGGTCGCTGGGTCTGGGTAGTGTAGCGGCTCAAAAAGTAGATCTTTTCTCCGCCCTCGTGCACGAGATGGGCCACCTGCTGGGCTACGAGCATGATGTGCTGGGTGAAGACCTTGCCGTCGGCGAGCGCATCATGCCGCTCTCTTCGGATGATGATGGTCATGGTGTGCCGGACTTCATCGGTTCGGTGCCACCAGTGGTGTTGGTTGGCGTACCGGAAGAACAGCAATTTCACTTTGCCTGATATGGTCTGCTCAAGCTGTACGTAAACGGGCCGGGTGACGAAAGTCATCCGGCTTTTTTATATTTGTAAGTTTAAGAGCCAGCGCAATGTATCCCGGATGCGCTATCAGCCCAGCTACTGCGGTAGTACATGACAGCGTCAAAATGACCTAAAACATGCAAGCCACATTGGCGCCTCCCCGGTGACTGCAGACTAGCAACAACAAACCGTCACATCGCATTCACTTTCGGTTTCACGCGTGATGTTTTACTGGCTTGCGGGCTTTGCTTCTATTTGATTAATATTATTGCAACAAGATTCTGCCTTCACCCTTCTCCGCAAACAAAGGAAAAAAATGAGCGAAGTTCAACATGACGAAGACCAGATCAACTCTTCAAACGGCGCAGCCAATGCCGCGCAAGCTACAACGCATGAGGTGCAGGTTAGCGTAAGGCTGCGCGCCATCGATCATTCCGATCGAGCCATCGTCGCCAATGTCAGCACCGTACAGCCAGGATCGGGTATGGTGTTTATTGATTTTGGTTTCATTGAGCAGCACGCAATTGCTGCGCTAGGCAAGCATGCACTCGATGGCGATAAAACACCTGAAATTCTTGATGCTCGTCTCGAATGTCGTATTGCCATGAGTGTGGAAAGCCTGGCGCAGCTTGCCCAGCAGTTGAATCAAACCCTGGCCGGCCTCAGATCGGACCGGGTGAGGCGCGCGCCAGCCGATACGCAGTTGCAGTAAGCCTTGCGAGGCTACTCGCAAATATGATTAAAAAGTATGCCGCGCAGCGATCCCGCTGTCGCGTCATGCCACTCACCGGCGCCCGCGATTTCCCTGACCACCTTCCCTCCAGCCATGGCATCAGCCATCCAGGTTGTACTCAGCACGCGGTATTGCCTGGGGCGACAGTTGTATTCAAGCGCAAACAGCACAGACCGGAATGCGCCATCAGCATCAGGCTTTTGCAGGTCGTGCAAATCCCAGACAAACGCAGTGTCTCCCATTTTGCGGGTACGCAGACTATCGAAATAATGCGTCGTCTCAGCAGTTTGCTCATAACGCACCCAGCCTTGCGCATAGGAAGGGAGGGAGGCGACCAGCAGGCAGAGTGCGAGAAATTTTTTCATATGATTTAATGAATGAAACAAATTGAGACAGGTGATAGTACAGTGTCAGGCAGCATATAAAAAATGTTCATTACTGCAAAGGCCCTGCAATGCAACTGACATTCCTTGGCGCGACCGAAACCGTGACCGGCTCCAAATATCTGATCGCTTCCGATCAGTCGCGCATTTTGGTTGATTGCGGCCTCTTTCAGGGCTACAAGCAGCTGCGCCTGCGTAACTGGCAAGCACTGCCGATAGTACCTGCTGCCATTCATGCTGTCGTGCTGACCCATGCCCATCTGGACCATAGCGGTTATCTGCCATTGCTGGTGCGGGACGGTTTCAAGGGCAAGATCATTTGCACCGAAGCCACCTTCGATCTGTGCAAGCTGCTGCTGACAGATAGCGGGCGCATACAGGAAGAAGACGCCGCCTTTGCCAACCGCCACAGCTTTTCCAAACATCAACCGGCGCTGCCGCTGTATACCGAAAAAGACGCGCTGCGCTCGCTGGAATATTTTCATCCGGTTGCGTTTGGCCAGCAGGTCAGGCTCGACGATGGTCTCAGTGTCGTGTTGCATCCGGCCGGTCATATTCTGGGTGCGGCAACGGCACTGATCAGCGACGGCAGCACCAGCATCGCATTCTCCGGTGACCTCGGACGCAGTGACGACCCGATCACGCCTGAGCCAGAACCAATTGCCAGGGCCGATTATCTGGTCGTTGAATCCACTTATGGCAACCGGCTGCATGAAGGCGACGACCCTCTTTCAAAGCTGGGCCAGCTCATCAGTGAAGCAGCCAAACGCGGCGGCGTGGTGGTGATTCCGGCGTTTGCTGTAGGCCGTGTGCAATCCATGTTGTATTACCTGAGCGTGTTGAAGCAGACAGGCGCCATACCGGCGAGCTTGCCGATTTTTCTGGATAGTCCGATGGCAAAAGATGCCACGGCGCTGTACCTGAAACACAAAGCTCTCCATCGGCTGACATCGGCGCAATGCAAGGCGCTGCATGACGTCGCGCGCATCATCAATACCGTCGATGAATCCATGGCGCTGGACCAGCAGCACATGCCGATGGTGATCGTCTCTGCCAGTGGCATGGCCACGGGCGGGCGCGTGCTGCATCACCTGAAAGTGTTTGCGCCGGACCCGCGCAACATGATCATCTTTGCCGGCTTTCAGGCCGGCGGCACGCGTGGCGCGACCATGGTGGCCGGAACGCCGACGGTGAAAATACATGGTCAGCAAATTGCCGTGCGCGCGCAGGTGGAGCAGATCAGCAACTTGTCAGCGCATGCCGACTACAGTGAAATCCTGCGCTGGATGGCAGGCTTCAAACAAGCGCCGCGCAAGACCTTCATCACGCACGGCGAACCCGCAGCGTCTGACGAAATGCGCAAGCACATCGAAAGCGAACTGGGCTGGCAATGCGAAGTGCCGCATTATTTGCAGAGCGTTGAGCTTTGATTTGCAGGGCCCAGCCGCTGTATCATCTGTGCCCATGCGACGACTTATTTTTTCTGCACTGCTGAATCTGCTTCCCTCTGCGCTGCTGGCTGGCGACTTCACTTACGATTGTCATGGCCAGACGCGCTTCGTGCATCGCGGCGCACCGTCAACTTACCCGGCAGATGACAAGCGCAGCTACCTCATTGCGAACAAGCAGCTTGAAGGCATGCAATGTGAAACGACTGAAAACGGGTTCGCCTGCTTCGGCTTGACCGCGCAGCAGGCAATGCGCCGCGTGCTGATTGACACGATTGCAAAGACAGTCAGCGACAAACTCGAACTGCCGACTTCGGAGCTGATTTTTGAAGGTCGTTGCGATTAGTGGCTGCACCTCAATCTTCATTGCCCGGTAAGGTCATCATCATTGGTGCCGGTATTGCCGGTGCCAGCGTGGCGCACGCCTTCGCACGCCGCGGCATAGCTGTCACCGTGCTTGAGCGCGCGCAGCCCGCCTGCGGCGGCTCCGGTAACCCGGTGGCGGTAGTGCGCGCCGAACCGGGTGGTGCGCATCATCCCATCGCTGCGCTTTCCGCTGCCGGCGTCCTGTGGTTAATCAACTGGATCGCGCAGCATGGACAGTCCGTGCCGCATGATTTTTGCGGCGTACTCCGCTTGACACGCGACGCACGTCGTCACAATAAACTGGCCGAGCTGGCGCGCACTGCGTCCGCCGACTGGCTGCGCGAACTGAGTCAGGAAGCAGCCAGCGCCCTGTGTGGCCAGCCTGTGGCAGATGCCGCATTCCTGTTGCCGCAGGCAGGCTGGGTCCAGCCCGTTGCCCTGGTCAATGCCTTGCTCGCGCATCCCTTGATTACGCTGCAAACGGATGCTGCCGTCGATTCGCTGCTGCAAGACGACATGCAGCGCTGGCAACTGACGCTCGCTGATGGCAGCAAACTCGAAACGGCATTGCTCGTGCTGGCATCTGCCTTTGCCGCCCCCCTGCTGCCGCTTGCGTACGGTATAGCCAGTGCGCGCGGCCAGCTATCCTGCTTGCCCGAACGCGCGGGCAAATCGCTGCACATGATTGTCTGTCGTGACGGTTACATCACCCCGGCTATCAACGGCATACATACGATAGGTGCGACCATCCAGACCAATGACGACTATGCGCACGCGCGACTTGCCGACGATGCTGAAAATTTTGAACGCCTGCAAAGCGTGCTGCCGGACTTTGTCACTGATGCAGCGCAGCTTCAAAGCGGTCGTGTCAGCTGGCGAGGTGTTACGCAAGACCGGCTGCCGCTGGTAGGGAAGATGGCAGAAGGTTTGTATGCAAGTCTCGCACACGGCGCTCGCGGCATCACCTGCGCGCCGCTGTGCGGGGAATGGCTGGCAGCTAGCATGTTGGGTGAGGATTCGCCGCTGTCAGCGGAATGGCAGCGCTTGCTTGATCCCTTGCGCTTTATTAAACCGGATTAGGGTAATGCGAGTCTGCGTGAGGCTTAGAGATAAACTTTATGGTCAGCGCGTTTGTCGACTGCGAGTACAAGCACCACCACTTCGTGGTCAATGACTGTGTAGACAAGTCGGTAGCCTTGCTTGAGCAATTTGATTTTGTAGCAATGGCTCAGTGTGCCATGCAAACGCGCGCTATCTATGTGAGGTGATTCAAGACGTTTTTTGAGTAATTTTCGCAAGGGCTCTTTGACTGAGCCATCAAGCCGATTCCACTCATCGAATGCTGGCGGAACGAATTTCAGTGAATAGGTTTTCTTCTGCTCAGCCTGAGGTTTAGATTTTTTCAATATCAACCTCAATCGCTTGCTCTATGAGTTTTAAGCGCTCATTGACAAGCTCTGCCAAAGAAATGTCATCCAGTTTCTCAAGCATTGCTTCGTACAGCTCTGGATCCAGTAAATAGAAAGCAGGTTTGTTATGGTTTAGAACGGCGATCGGACGCATGCCTGCTTCCCGCTTTATCTGTGTCGGATTTCGTTTGAACTCTGACATGCTGACACTAAGGTCTGCGCTGACACGTTCCATGATGTCCCCCTAATTGGCTTTAAATATGATGCTAAATATAGCGCCAATTGCGATATTTGCCAATGCATCAGACTTTACTTTTTGATGGACGCAACAGAATCCATGTTTTCCCCAATAGAATGTCTGCAAAATAAAAGGAGACCAGCATGCCCCCATCCATTCCGTTCCACCGCCAACCCGCGCGTCTGTCCGCAAGCTTGTTAGTTGCGCTCTTTCTATCCGTTGGCGCAACCACTCCCGCCTACAGCGCTGACCTGCAAAGCGGCGCACCGCAGGCTCAGGGACTGTCACCAGCAAGGCTGGCGCGCATCCGAGACGTCATTCAGTCGGAGATCAACACCGACCGCATGCCGGGCGCTGTCGTGCTGGTGGCGCGCAAGGGCGTGATTTCTTACGCTGACACCATCGGTTATCAAGACAAAGCCGCCGGCAAGCCTTTGCAGCGCGATGCAATCTTCCGCGCTTACTCGATGACCAAGCCGCTGGTGTCTGTTGTCACGATGATGCTGGCCGAAGAAGGCAAACTGCAGCTGGCCGATCCGGTCTCCAAATATTTGCCGGCGATGGGCAAGATGCAGGTCATGGCCAACCCCGCCGACGCAAGCGGTGCAACGGTAGCTGCGAACCGTGCCATTACCATTCAGGATCTGCTGCGTCATACGTCCGGCCTGACCTATCCCGAATTCACCCGCTTCGACAGCATGCGCAAGGCCTATCAGGAAGCCGGCCTGTTTGCGACCGACATTCCGGCCAAATGGATTACGCTGACGCCAGCGCAGCAGGTCGATGCGTTCTCTAAAGCGCCTTTGCAGTGGCAGCCCGGCAGCACATGGGAATACAGCTTGTCGACGGACATGCTCGGACGGGTGCTGGAAGTGGTGACGAACAAACCCCTGAGCGTGCTGTTGAATGAAAAACTGATCCAGCCGCTGGGCATGAAAGACACCAGCTTCGTGGTGCCAGCTTCCAAAGTTGCGCGCATTGCCGAGCCACTGCTGATTGAGCCGCTGACAGGCGGCCCCATGGCCAAGGTGCTGGACCTGACCAAGCCAATGGGAAATGAATCGGGCGGTGCAGGCCTTGCCACCACGGCTGACGACTATCTGCGCTTTTGCCAGATGCTGCTGAATGGCGGCACGCTCGATGGCAAGCGCTACCTGAGCCGTACCACGATTGCGCTGATGACCTCGGACCAGCTTGGTCCCAAGGTCGCTACGCCCGTGCAGCCGGGTGAGTTGCTGATGGGCGTGCAGGGCTATACCTTCGGCCTCGGCTTCATGGTGCGCCAGGGTGCGGGCCTGGCGAGTGTGCCCGGTTCCGAAGGCGACTATGCATGGGCCGGTCTGGGCGGCACCTTTTTCTGGGTTGATCCGAAAGAGCAGCTGATCGGCATTTTGATGACGCAAACGCCGGGCGCGATTCGTCAGTACTACCGCCGCATGATTAAGCAGCTGGTCTATCAGGCTATCGAATAGTCAGTTGGTCAGATCGGCCAGCAGCGCGTCGAACGCCTGCTGATCGAATTGGAAATTGTCGAAGCGATGCAAGTGGCGGTGGACTGGCGGCTCCACCCGCCGCTGTAAATAGCTTTCCCAGTGCGCGAGTTTCCATGCATCGCGCGGGTCGGCGCGATGCATGATGCGCCGCTTCGCTTCCTCACTGGCCAAGTCTATCCATGCAATGCGGCACGCTGTTGTCGCTGGCAATCCGAGCAATTCAGGTTGAAAAAATTTGCCTGACATGATCTCGCGCGTGAAAGGGCCAACCAGAATCACGCTCACGCCCAATGCCAGATTTTCGCGCACGATATCAATCAGCCCTGCATATTCCTGATCGCGTATATGCGCAAGATAGGCGGGGCTGTCGCGGTCTTGCGGGTCACCTGTCAGCAGACCCATCATGTGCGAGCTGAACGCACCATATGCCGTGTCTTTGTCGAGGAAGAAAAAATCCTTGCCAGTGCGCTCTGCAATCCGAGGCAAAGCTTTTTTTGCCAGCGAGGTTTTGCCGGTGCCAGCATGACCGGCGAACAGAATCAGACGAGGTGCAGAGGAGAGCATGAAGAGGTCTGTTAAATCAAAATGGGCTTTTCAAAAAAGCATGATGCTGTATTTGCTGTAATAAGCTTGTATGATGAACGTGTTTTCATACAAATTCACACATAAAATATCATGGCAGAGTCGAACCCAGCAGGTACCTTGTTAGTAGGTGAAGGCGTTTTTATGAATGGCACAATGAAAGTGCCTGGCCTCGCAACCATCGACGGCAAGATCGAAGGCGCCATTACGGCTGACACCATTTTCATTACGACCAATGGTGCCGTGAAGGGCAAAACGACCGCGAACCACGTGCGCGTCGGCGGTGAGCTGACCGATACTACTGTGGCGAACAAAACCTTAGTGATTGAATCCGCGGGCACGATATCCGGTTCGATTACCTATGCCGATCTCGAAATCAAAAAAGGCGGTTCCTTGCAAGGCAATATCCTCAAGGTCAAGGACGGTCGTGCGCCAAGTTATCAAAAACCAGAGTCAGCCGACGTAGCCAAAGGCTCTGCTGAATAAAGGTCTGGCAGCGCGTCTCTAGTCTTGGGGGCGCGTTCTTTCTTTCAGCCGGACATACAGCGTCTTGCAGATGCGCGCTACGATGTCCCCCTGCTCGTCCTTTACTTCGACAGTAAAATCGCGCAAGACCTTAGCGCCATTTACGGCTGCTTGCCTGAGCTCGTCAAGTTCATGCGCATGCAGCGTGAAATGTGCCATCACTTTGCCAGTGCCGGGCTTGATAAAGTCAATCTTTGCTGCCTGATCCCACACCCGGTATTCCCGTCCCAGATTGTGCTGCACCATCACCATAAAAAACGGATCCGTCATCGCAAACAGGCTGCCGCCAAAATGCACGCCGACAGAATTGCGGTTCCATAAGCCCAGCCGCAGGCGTACTTTGGCCTCGCGATAGTCGGGTGAGATGTGTGTGACATGAATGCCGGAAGCCACAAAAGGGCCCCACATGTTCATGGCAAAGCGCAGTAGCCTGGCGTTCATTGGAAACGTGCCTGAAAAGTCTGGAAGGCACGATTCTAATTGATTGCCAAACTTTGCCGCGTATGTCTGTCAGAGCATGGCCTTAATCGACTGCGCCACGCCGGTCAGGCGTTGCATCCCAACCTTAGTTTGCGCGGTACTGGCCGCCATCTCGGATGAGCCGCTCGACAGACTACGCATCGCTTCGGCGACTTGCCGGATCGAGCGCACCTGCTCCTGACTGTTGAGTAAAACCTGCTGCGCATTTTCATACACGCCCGTCGCTATCCCGGCCAGATTGGTAAAGGTTTGCCCGGTCTGCTGTGCAATCACGGAGACTTCATTGACTGTCATGGTGCCGGCTTCTGTCACCATCACCGCTGCGTTAGTCGCTTTTTGAATTTCAATCACCAGTGCATTGGCGCGCTCGGCTGATTTTTTACTTTGTTCCGCCAGCTGTCGAACCTCAGCCGCTACCACGGCAAAGCCCTTGCCTTGTTCGCCGGCGCGCGCTGCTTCCACCGCCGCGTTCAGTGCGAGCATATTGGTCTGGCTCGCCAGATCGCTGACCAGATTCGCAATCGATCCGATCTGACCGGCTTGCTCTGACAGGCGCAATATCTGGTCAGCGACGGCATCGACTTTGTCTTTCATGCGCGTCATGCCGTCTTCGGCCTGACTGGCCAGATGCAAGCCAGCGTCAGTCAGGGTTTGCGCTTCGCGCGCGGCGTTCGATGCCGACTCAGCCTGTTGCGAACTCTGTCCGGCAGAGACGCCCAGTTCTTCCATCGTGGCCGTGGTCTGGGCAACGGCAGCGGCTTGCTGCCCGACCACCCGTTCATGTTCACTTACGGCAGCCGAGATTTCAGAAGAAGATGCACTGAAAGTCACGATCTCAGTGCGGATACGGCCGGCGACTACCCGTGTAATGAAATAGATGCCGGCCCCGGTCATGAGGATGGCAATCAGTATGCCGCCCATATAAATCCACTCCAGGATTTGTGTCGCCTGCGCGGCTTCCTGCTGATGTTGCTTCAGAAGTTGCTCTTCCATTGCAATGATTTCAACCAGTACCATTCTGCTTCTTTCAGTCAACTCCCGTCCCTTGCCAGCTGAAACAATAGCGATGGCTTCCGCCCGTTTTTTGTTTCGCACCAAATCCATCACCTTGAGCGTCAGTTCAACTTTGGTCTGGATACGCTTTTCAAATTCACTGAAGATCGCTATCTGTTCTGCATTGTATTTCTGGGTAGACTTGAATTCCATCAAGATACGCTTGAGGTTCTCGATGTTATCTTTGAATCCAATGGCGTACATCTCTTTTTCGGAAATAAGGAAGCCGCGCTGGTCACTTTCTGCCATGTACAGCAATGCTTCAATCTGATTCAGCTTGGTAATGCGCTGGTTGGTATCAATGACGAAGGAATTCGCAGCAAGCTGAACGCCATTGCCATACTTTGCCACGCCAGTAATGGTGATGCTCACTACCAGCATCACCATGAAGCCCGCGATGATGACAGGGCTAAGCCGACCAAAGCGGGGTCGGGTACGTTCTGCCAGAATTTCTTCATGCATGATGCTTCTCCCTCAATTTGCCGTTACGCTGCGAATGTCCGCTCATTTCATGGGTGATTTCATGAGTAGCTGACGGATGACTTATGCTGTCCCCTAATGGCAGCCAGTAATTCGCCTGCAGTGTTGTCGGTACGCGGCGATAGTGCGGTGGAAGGCGACAGCTTTTCCAGCAAACTGGTCGCCACCTGATGCAGGCGCGAGGCTTTCAATGCATCACCTTCCAGCGTGCAGAGTGCCGACAAATCGAAATAGGCCATGACGAATGCAGGATCCAGATAGATCACGCGCTTGAGTAAGACGCGCGCGCGTTGCCAGTCACCCTGTTCCTGGGCCAGATGCGCTTGCAGGTAATACGTACCGGCTTGTAGTGGCACGCGTAGAATCAATTTTTCGCAAATAGAAGCGGCCTGTTCGAGCGCTCCCGCGTCTGCCAGTAACCAGGCCTGATGCAGAGCGTCATCCGCACTGGACGCAGGGTCGGGTGCGCGGTGCGGTGCAGGTTTTTCTGTGCTGCGGGCTGCAAGCCTTGCTAGCGTTTTCTTCGGCTGGGGTGAATCCACTTTGGCAGCTTGTACCAATGGTGGTGCGCGACTGAAAACTGCCGACTCCGGAAAAGTCTGGCGCGACAGGGCCGGGTAGCTGCAGGTCGAGAGTTCGTTATGACCAACCAGTAAAAATCCTGCCGGCGTTAAAGCGCGCGTGAGTTTGCCGACCACCGTTGGCAAAACATCATCGCGGTAATACATCAGCACATTGCGGCACACGATCAGGTCAAAGTCGCCGCTGGCGATGCCAGGTGTCGCTTCGCCTAGCAAATCATCTTCGGCAAAATTCACCATGTCGCGCAAATTCTGCGCTATTTTCCAATTGCCATGTTCATGCTGAAAATAGCGCAGGCGAACCTGGTCCGGCACGCCGCGGAAAGACCAGTTGTTATAGATGCCGGCACGTGCGCGTTGCAATGCCTGCCGGTTGATATCCGTGGCCAGTATGCTGATGTTCCAGCCCGCCGTCGATGGCAGCAGATCGCTCACCAGCATGGCCAGCGTATAGGCTTCTTCGCCAGTGGAGCAGCCAGCGCTCCAGATGCGCAAGATGCGGCTGGCAGCACGTTCGCGTATGCGTTCCGGTAGCAGGTAGTTGCGCATCAGCGCGACTTGCCCTGCATCGCGAAAGAAAAAACTCTCGAGCGGGATCAATGCCGAAGCCAGTGCATGCCGCTCGGCGAGATCGATGGCCTCCTCTTGTTCCAATGCACGCATGTATTGATCGTTGCCATGCATGTGCGTAGCACGCTCGCGCTCAGCCAGTACGGCGCGCAAGCGTTCCTGGTCGCTGTCATGAAATCGTATCCCTGTGAATGCCGACAGGCGTTCAAGCAGTTCATGGTCGGCTATCTGGTTTTTCATTTGGCAGCTCCGGCCTCAGCGGCGAGCTTGCGCAGATAATTCAATTGCCGCTGTGGCGGCATTGCCGTGCTCAAAACATGCGTAATGCTGCCTTCATCAGCTGCATCGCGAGCGGTGACGGAAGCAGGGGCTGCCAGCATCACACGGGCCAATGCCGGATAAGTGGTCGCCAGCGCGACCAGCGCCAGCTTTTCATGCGGCAGGGTTTCATCATGCATCAACAGCATGGAAACGCTCGGGTCTGACAGGCAGCTTTCCACTTCGTGCCAGACCGCACAGGCCACCACTTCAAAGCCGCCTTGGTGCAAAAATTTTTGTACCTGATGACGCCGTTGTACCTGCGAGTCCAGCAAGGCCAGTCGAATAGGCTGGTTCGCTATAGGTTCGCTGGCAGGTTGACCCGGATAACGCCAGCGGGTCTGTAGCAGCTGCCCGAATTCGGCTGCCGGCAGCGGCTTGGCAAACAAATAGCCCTGACCCTCTTCGCAATGATGCCGTTGCAGGAACTGGCGTTGATCTTCGCGCTCGACACCTTCGGCGACGACTTCATAGCCGAGCTGATGCGCCATGGCGATGATGGCAGTTGTGATCGCTGCATCGTCAGGGCTATCGATAACGCCCTGTACGAATGAAATATCGACCTTCAAAATATCGATGGGAAAGCGCTCCAGATAGGACAAGGACGAATAGCCGGTGCCGAAATCATCAAGCGCAATCATCACGCCGAGTTCGCGTATTTTTTTAAGTTGCTCGATAGTTTGCGCGGCATTTTCCATCGCAATCGTTTCCGTGATTTCTACTTCCAGTAACTCGGGGGGCAAGCCGCTTTTATCCAACGCCGCACGTAGCGTGTCCAGAATTTTTTCGTCGCGAAAATGATCGGCGCATAAATTAACCGAAACGGGGATGGCGCCAACGCCAGAATTCAGCCAGGCTTTCTGCTGCTGGCACACGTTATTGAGCACCCACTCAGTCAGCGGAATAATCAAGCCGGTTTCCTCTGCCAGCGGAATAAATTCTTTCGGCGAGACCAGGCCGCGCCCGGGATCGCGCCAGCGTATCAAGGCTTCCGCGCCTGAGATGAGGCCAGTGGCGAGGGATACGCGCGGTTGATAAAACATCTCCATCTCGCCATTCGCCAGCCCGTGCCGCAGTGCCGCCTCGTTGGCTACGCGCCGTTGCGCCTGCTCGTTGAGTTCGGGGGAGGCCAGCACAAAGCCGCCACGCCCTGATTGCCTGGACTGATACAGCGCGATCTCGGCAGACTGCAGCAAAGATGCCGCATCCTGTGCATCTTTCGGATACATGCTGATGCCAATGCAGGGCTCGATACTGAGCGGTGTTCCTTGCCAATCGAAATCAGCAGTCAGCACCTGTATCAGGATGCCGGTCAGGCGCGTGATGGAGCTGTCAGCCGACAAGCCATCCATCACATAGACCAGTTCTTCATTCTGAATGCGGGCCACCGTGTGAGCCAGCGGCTGCAAATTTTGCAGGCGGCGAGCGATTTCGATCTGCAGCGCATCAGTGGCGGCATGACCGAGGCTGGCGTTCAGCAGCGCGAGCCGGTTGAGTCGGATTACCATCATCGCGATATGCGTGCCGGCGCGTTGCGCCGCATAGATCGCTTGCGTCAGCGCCTCCAGCAGCAGGCTTTGGCCCGGCAAATCGGTCAAGGCATCATGGGTGGCGCGATACGCAAGTTCCTGCTCGAATTTGATACGTTCCGACAGGTCGTGGAGTGATACCAGCAATGCCGGTTCATCTGGCCAGGTGATGGGCGTAATCCGCATTTCGACCGGACAAGGGTGACCTTTTCGCAGCACTTCAATCTGCGTGACTTTGTCGATCAGTATTGGCAGGCCGAAGCTTTCCCCTATCAGTTCTTGCACGCTGCGCCCGAACATTTTTGCAGCAGCCGGATTCGCAAACTGGATCAGGCCTTCACTGCACAAGACCAGCACGCCATTAATGTCGTTTTCAATAATCAGCTGCAGCTTTTTTTGAAAATGTTGTGCTGCATCGACCAGCTTGGGTGTGGACAGATGACTGCTCATGTCAGTTCCCTTAACCTTCGAACATGGATTGCACACGCTCTTCTTCCGGCGTGCCGCTGTGGCTTGGCGTGCCTGCCAAAATCCCGCTGACATTGCGGAATGCACGGCCGATGCCGATGCCATTGTCCGTGATGGAAAATTCACGGATACCATGGTCATGGCGCGAGCCGCGCAGCTTGAGCACCGTAATGCCGCGCCTGACTTCGCCGAATACTTCGATGTAACGCAGCAGAAAAATGGCGTCCGCCACCGACAGAATCTGGTCTTCCGCCAGCGACGCATTACCCGTCAGCCTGGCGGTGGTCGTCATCAACGCCACGATGCCGCGCGAACGCGTGTAGTCTGCCAGTTGCGTAACGAAAGCATTGAAATTACGTGACTGTGCGGAGCGCTCAAACGAAGCCAGACTGTCTACGACCAGGCGCTCCGGCTGAAATGTATCGATCGCGCGTTGAATGCTGATCAGATGCTCCATCAGGCCAGTCGATTCCGGCGGGATTGTCAGCAACTGCACCTGTCCTTGCGCGACAGCCTGCTCCAGATCAATGCCGCAGCCGCCAAGGTCGCGCATCAGGGTGCCGGTACCTTCTTCGGTCGACACATACAGACAGCGTTCCTGCTTGGCGCTGACGGCAAAGCTGCCTGCATAGATCGTTTTACCGCAACCACTGGGGCCGGACATCAGCGCAATGAGGCCCTTCGACAGACCACCGCCACACATCTCGTCAAGCGTGGCAATGCCGCTGGAGAGCCGCTGTTGCGAAGCTGGCGGCGAAGCCAGCTGCAGTAATGGCGCCACCACCGAAATGCCAATATCACTGCCGATAGTGAAGGGTATTTCGCCACGGCCGTGCGCAGTGCCGCGATACTTCAGGATCTCGATCGAGCGGTGGCGTGTTTCGTGCTCCAGTACATGCCGCATCACGATGACGTTATCGCAGACAAAGGCTTCGACTTCATCGCGACTGATGGGGCCATATTCGTCCACCCGCTCGGCGGTGATGATGGCCGTCATATTGAGCTCTTTCAGGCTGTTGAGCACGCGCTGGATCTCGCCGCGTATCGTGTTCTGATCCGGGAAGCGCAGCAACAGCGCAGCCAGCGAATCAATCACTAGTCGCTGGCCGCCGATCCGGTTGATCGCGTGCTTGATGCGCAGCGACAGGGGCTCCAGACTGTACGTACCAATGACGCCCTGATCACTGTCATGTTCACGGCAATCGACAAATAACCAGCGGCCTTCGCCTTCCCAACGGGCGATATCCCAACCCAGCGGTAGCATGTTGCGGCGTATGTCTTCCGGCGACTCTTCAAAAGTGACGAACACCGCCGGCTCATTCGCCTGTAAGCCAGCGACCAAAAACTGGGTGGCAAAAATCGTCTTGGCGCTACCCGGTGAACCCGCTACTAGTGTGGCACGCCCTTTGGGTAGGCCGCCGCGTGACAGGATGTCGAAGCCAGCAATGCCGCTGGAGACTTTGCTGATCGGGAGTTCCTGTTCAGTCGTGCGCATGCCACTCTCCTCAAGAAATCTGCAGCAGTTGCAGCAAGCGCGACACATCGGCCAGATCACCCATGACGCGGCGTATGGGATGTGGAGACAACTTGGCAAGAGTCGGGGTCGCGATCACGCGATCCGTTTCTGCGCGCGCCGGATCGATTGTGATGTCGATAATTTCAAGCTCGAAGATAAAGCCCAGCTGGCGCAATTCTTCCAGTGCGGCCATTGTCGCGCTGGCCGCCTGCAGCGGCCCTGACAGGTACAGGCAGAACTGCAGCGTGACGGCAGGGCGTGGCAGCGCGCTCATTGCGGCACCTTTCGGTAATAGCTGGTGAGATAGCCCATCAGTTGCAGCACCATCAAACGTCCTTCTTCCATGAATGCCCATTTCAATTCCGGCTTTAATCCCTCGACCTTGATGCGCAAGGCCTGGCTGTGCAGCGCCACCACTTCGCGTGGACCGGCGCCGACGCCGCCAAGTTCATCGGCAATCGTGCGCAGTGCGCCGGAGATATCCGGCTGCACCTGATACGCCTGGCGCTCGACGGATAAATCGAGCAGGCTGATATAGCGGCCAGTGAGCTTGTCGATCAGTGAATTGACGGTCGCAGGGTCAATCTTGCTGAGCTCGACAGGCCGTTTGCTGAGTGTTTCCATCGCCAGGATTTCGCGATTCAATTCATCGATCCGATTCGCGTTCTGCTTGAGTATCAGTTCCATTTCGTGCGCATGGTTGAGCTCGGTGATATCGCGCAAAATACAGTGCAACAAACGCTGGCCACCCAGTTCAATGAAGCGGGTACGGATTTCCATGTCGCGTGGCTCGCCACTGCGGGTCAGATGACTGGTGGTGAAGCTGTAAGAGGCATGTAATTGCGCCTGCTGCAGATGGTTGGCCAATGCGTCGCGTGCACTGGCTGCGGTGATCTGCTGCAAATCGAGTCCGGCAAATTCCTGCTGGCTGTAGCCAAGCTGGCTGCAGGCGACATCATTGGCTTCAATAAAACTGCAGGTGTCCGGCGTCATCAGCACGACGCCTTCTGGCAGCAGCGCAAACAGGGTGCGATAACGCAGCTCGGCATCATGTGCGCGCGCTTGTTCCAGTTCGAGTTCTGCCGTGCGTTCCCTGACGCGGGATTCCAGTGTCTGGTTGAATTCGCGCAGATCTTCTTCCATCTTGCGCAGGACGCGATTCTGCTCCACTGCATTATCGTAAGTCGACACCAGCATATGCAGAATCTGGCGGCGATCAGCAGTGACGGTATGCAGTTGGCCGCTGATGTCGATGCTGATCGGCGCTACCGTTGCGTCTGCATGATCGTTCACGGGTGGCGCAGCTAACAGCTGCTTTACCTGCCGCAGCAAGCGTTCTTTGTCATAGGGCTTGGTCAGATAAGCCTCGGCGCCCGCATTCAGGCCGCGAATGACATCGACCGGATTGGACAGTGCTGTCAGCAAGATCACCGGAATAGGCTTGAATTGGCGGTCTTGTTTAATTTCCGTACACATCTGATAGCCATCAAGCACCGGCATCGTGATGTCACTAATTACCAGGTCAAATCGCGAAGCACGCAATGCGGCCAAGCCCTCCGCGCCATCCATCGCGATCTGGCAGGTATAGCCCTGCCCGACCAGCAAGCGACGCAGCATCTCGCTCTGAATCGGACTGTCCTCTACGACCAAAATATGAAGCGGGTTCATCGCAGGCCTGTCATTTGCTGGCCACTCAATTCGAAATGAATGTCAGTAAAACTGTTTATTCAGGACGGAGGCAATTTCTGCCGGCCCCAAGGTGAAGCGCGCCGCTCCAAGTTCAATCGCTGCGCGCGGCATGCCGAATACAACGCAGCTCTCCTCATTTTGTGCAATCGTGATGCCGCCAACGTCGGCAATCTGTTTCATGCCGCTGGCGCCATCGCGTCCCATACCGGAAAGCAAAATGCCGATCATGTTTTTACCAAACCGCTCTGCAGCCGATTTGAACAACACATCGCTGGCAGGGCGGGCGCCAGACTGTGGCGCATCATCGCTGTAGCTGAAGTTGCCACCTGCATCAAAACCGAGGTGACGATTTTCAGTGGCGAAGTAAATATGTCCGGCGCGCGGCACTTGTCCCGCTGCAGCGATTTCAACAGGCTGGCGAATTTCCTCGGACAGCCAGCGTATCAAGCCATGCTGAAAACCCTCCGAAATATGTTGTACGCAAACGAGAGGATAGGGGCGCGGCCATTTCATGCGAACGAACACATCCCGCAGCGTTTGCGGGCCGCCGGTTGATGCGCCTATCACCACCATGTTTGGAGCCGGCATACGCGCTGCCAGCAAGGTCTCTAGTCCTTCTGGTCTGGCAATGTTCGTTGCGACGCTGACGGGTGCGCTGCGCCGGAAAACATATACCCCGGACAAGATTCGGATCTTGCTGGTCAGTGCATCCCTCATCACGCTGAGCTCTTGTGCCGATAGCAGCGGATTCATGCGCGGCTTGGCCACCACTTCCAGTGCACCGGCTTGCAGCAGACTGAAAATATTTTCGGCTTCACCATTCTGGACGGCGATGCTCACAACCAGTACCGGCAATGGATGGCGCTGCATCAATTGCCGGATGAATTCGGCACCGTTCATCACTGGCATATGGAAATCGGTGCAAACGATATCGGGCAAAAGCAGCGGAATATGTTCAAGCGCCTGTTTGCCATTGGCTGCGGTGCCTGCCACGCGCATGCCGGGAGTAGTGTTGATGATGTCGCACAACACCTTGCGGGCGAGCGCAGAATCGTCGACGACAAACACCTTGATATCTTTGCCGGCGGCTTGGCTTGCAGTGCTTCTTATTGCATTTTTCATCACGCTATTTCCCTTGCCGCCGAACATGCTCGTCAAATCAATCTGTTCAGACACTCGATCAGTACTTGCTGGTCAAACGCCGATTTGGTGATGTAAGCATTCGCGCCGGCTCCCATGCCACGTTTTTTGTCATCGTCTGTTCCCAGGGTTGTGACCAGAATGATCGGTAATTCTGCGTATCGCTTGTCGGCGCGTATTTTCTGCGTCAGCTGCAGGCCGTCCATGTTCGGCATCTGTATGTCGGAAATCAGGGCATCGAATTTCGCGTTGCCGAGTTTCAGGAAAGCTTCGCTGCCATCAACAGCGGTCGTCACATCAAAGCCGGCCGCTTCCAGGATGCGTTTTTCCTGTGTGCGGGTGGTGATACTGTCTTCAGCCAGCAGCACGCTGCGGCGAACCACGGGCTCACTTGATTGCGCCGGCTGCGGATTACGTTCGGCATGGCTGGCCTGACTTGCACTTTTAATCAGATCCGCCGGATTCAGAACCGCGCAGGTATCACCTGTATCGCGAATGGTCACACCAGATAAATGACGGACGTGCTGTAACAATTTGCTTTGCTGGTGCAGCATGACTTCTTCTTCCCCTACCATCTGCTCGACCAGTAAGCCCAGGGTCTGCTGGCCTGCTTCGATAATGACGCAGGCCAGCCGTGTCTGTTCTGCCAATGCAGGTTGCGCTGTATCCGCTGCCAGATCTAGCAATTCATGCAAGGCGGCGATTTGTAAAATGCGCCCCGCTACATTGATGACTTGCTTGCTTTCGATTGTGTAAATGCGATCGCGTTCAATAAACATGGAATTAATCACGTGATCGGATGGCAGCGCAAAGTCCTGGCCGGCGCTGCGCACCAGCAGTACGCGCGTAGTCGCGAGTGTGACCGGAATATCAAGCCTGACCGTGAGACCGCGTTGAGCGATGGAGTCAAAACTGATCTGCCCTTTAAGCCGTTCGAGATTAGTTCGCACCACACCCATGCCGACCCCACGCCCCGAGGTTTCAGTCACAAAGCTGCTGGTCGACAGGCCGCTGGGGTGAAGCAGCAACGTGTGAATTTGTGCCGCATTCATTTCGGCCAGCTCCCGCTCGCTCAGCAGTTTGCGTTTGAGTGCCGATTTGCCAATCGCATCGGTGTCGAGGCCGGCGCCATCATCAACGAGCGTGATCTGGATGCGCGAGTGACTCTGGCTCGCCGTCAGTCGCAATACGGCAACGGCGGGTTTGCCTGTCGCCTGTCGCTGTGCCGGCAACTCAATGCCATGATCAATCGCATTGCGCAACAAATGGGTGAGCGGATCCTTGATCTCTTCCAGAATGCGTTTGTCTGCGTCGATGTCGCCACCTTCGATCAGCAGTTCAGCCTGTTTCCCTTTTTCCTTCGCCATCTCATGCACCATGCGCGGAAATAAACTGAACAAGGTTTGAATCGGCAGCAAGCGCATTGTGCGGATGCGCTCGGATAAGGCATCAGTCACCTGTGTCAGCCGGTCGCGGTCTTGTCGTAGTTCGTTGCGTACCATGCCCAGCTTGCGTGCCACGTCTGCCAGCCACAACTCGCATTCCTGATCGGATGCCATGCCACGCAAACCAGATTTTTTTTGCTGCTGCCGGAATCCATCAACTAAGCCTGCGATGCCGTCGATGTCTTCAAACCGGCGCGCAATGCTGCCGCTGTGAAC
The DNA here is from genome assembly GCA_030157545.1 of Burkholderiaceae bacterium. Classification (GTDB taxonomy): domain Bacteria; phylum Pseudomonadota; class Gammaproteobacteria; order Burkholderiales; family Burkholderiaceae_D; genus Pernthalerella. Next base: position 9,652 of record JAOAUN010000058.1, on the reverse strand, counting down.
GCGCAGTTCACCCGAATACATGAGCAGCGCATCCAGCTTGTCCGTCTGCACGCGCACAGATTCAATGCGGAATGCGCTGCCGGCGGCCGATATCAATGCTTCCGGCTGCAGGACCTGGGATGGTGCTGGCGCAGCGGGCGCTGCTCTTGCGTCATTACTGATATCCAGTGCTGCCAGCTCGCTGCTAATCAGCAGCTGCGAAGCCTGGCCGCCGGTTGCTTCTATGCTCAGCGCACTTAGCGATTTGAGTCCGCGATTTAGTTTTTCCAGCTGGCTGCCGATGCTGACGTCGCCACGCTGACAGGCTGCCAGCACATTTTCAAAACGATGGGCGAGTGATTCAATTTCAAGCAGGCCAATGACGCGCGCCGCACCTTTGAGGCTATGCGTTGCACGCAGCATGTCTGCAAACGGTGGTGCAGTGTCGGGATTGTTTTCCAGACTGAGTAATGCCGCATCGAGCTGTGCCAGATGATCCTGGCTCTCGGCAGCAAACAATTCCAGCAGACTGGGGTCGTTAATCATGATCCAGGTAGCCTCAGACAGTCTCGTTGACGATCATGCCGCCATTCACCAGCATGGCGGAAATATCCAGCACCGGTATGTCGGAATCGTCCCAGTGCGCCAGCCCACTCAAGTAAGACTCTTCTAATTTATCCAGTCCAGCCGGCAGCCGCGATGGATGCGCTACAAGCGAGTGCACGACTTGCGCTATGCCGTCGACCAATAGGCCAAACAAGCCAAGCTCCGGCGTGCGCATGACCACCACCTTGTCCAGCTTATTGCGTTCGGCAAGATGCAATGCGGCGCGCAGGTCAAGCAGCAGCAGCACCTCGCCACGCAAATTCATGCTGCCGGCGATATGCGCAGGGCAAGAGGGCAGCGGCATGCTGCGACGGACTACCGCGAATTCACGGATGCCGTCGAGCCGAATGCCAAAGGATTCGCCGGATAAGTGAATGATGGCCAGCGCTTCAGACCCTGCTGGCTCGGCGGGTGCAATGCGACGCGCAATGTTGCGTGCGCGTTCCGATAAAATTTTGCGGGCTGCCGCATCGAATCGCTGTAAATCGAAATGTGCATCTAAGTGATGGCACGCATTCTCTTGCTGCACGTCGAATTCGGTGTCGGATAAATAGGCGGCCGGATGCGTAAACAAAGCGGCGATATCGAGAACGCTCAGCAGCGCCTGATCGCGACCAGTGGCCTGGCCGCGTACTAAGCAGGACTGGTTTTCCTGCAATAAGTTGGCAGGCAGAGGCACAATCGATTCCTCCGCGATGCTTTGCAATTCACTGACGTCCGAGACGACGAGGCCCATCGTGCGGTCTGCATAGTCGAGCACCATCACGACATCGTCCAGGTGGTAACACCCATGTGGATGCCCCATTACGGCAGCAAAATCCAGTACGGGGATGATATTTCCACGGCAATTAACTGTGCCGGAAAGGCAGGCAATCGACTGCTCGACTGCAGTCAATTCCGGGAGCTTGAACATCTCTCTTATTGAGGCATTCGGAACGGCGTAGGGCTGACCACAAAAATAAAAAATCATATGCATTGCTGCCCACTTTCCCCAAGTTGGAAAAGGCGTTTCTGTGTGAAAAATACTACTCTTGCGACAGTGCGATAGCAAGACAATGAGCGTGAAGATCGATTTATTTCCATAGGCAAATAAACACGCAGACAGTCATTGGAATGAACGGAGAGTGGACGCTGAATTATTAAAGCAGAATAATTTGATCTGGTTACAAGTAGGAGAATTACTTGCGCTGTACATTATCAATCGCGGTTAAATTTAAAAGAGCCAAACGATGAAAAAATTGATTATGCTGATCTGCGTTTTATTCAGTGGGTTTTCAGTATCAGCCACACAGTTAAAACCAGGGCAACAGCTTTTTGAAAGTAATGCCTGCAACTCCTGCCATGATGCGACTGCGCGCACAGTCGGCCCTGCATTGAGTGAAATTGCCGGACGCTATAAAGGAAAGAAAGTCGTCGCTGAACTGGCGGGTCGGATACGGTCGGGCAGTCAGGGGCGTTGGGGCGATATGCCGCATCCGGCCAATGAGGCCTTGACCCCGCAAGAAGCGAGCACGCTAGCGCAATGGATTTTGTCGCGCAAATAGAAAGAGGAACAATGAAAATTAAAATAACAATCACAGTTGCTGCTCTGTTGAGCCTGATGCCGGTGGCGCATGCCGAATGGCTAAAAGTATTTGAAAACATACGCGGGACAACTTCATATATTGATACCGACTCGGTTCAGGCTAGTGGCCGTTATCGTAAAGTCTCCGAGCTGCAAAGTTACAAGAAGGCCTCGCCCGAAGGCATGCTGTCGATGAAAATAAAAAAGGAATACGACTGCAAAGACGAGCTGAGCAGAATGATTTCATATACCGCTTACACCGGCATGATGGGTAGCGGCAAAGCGATGGGCACCGTCAACCCGCCGGCGGATTGGCAGCCGGTATCGCAGAACCCGGGTGCAAACGGCGCCTTCCGTCATGTCTGCGAAAAATAAATTCAGCGAGCTTAGTCGCTGATTTTTGCGCGCGTTGCCTTGATTTGCCCACGGCTGCTTTTGCTGTCCAGCCGTTTTGTCTGGGAGCTGCGGGTTGGTTTGGTGGGGCGGCGCACACGTGGCAAGTGCGCAATGCTGGCCACCATTTCCTGCAAACGCTGTAGTGCTTCTTCCTTGTTTTTTTCCTGGCTGCGATGAGACTGCGCCTTGATGATGATCACGCCATCTTTGGTCACGCGCTGATCCTGCAGGTTGAGCAGCCTTTCTTTCAGTACTTCCGGCAGCGAAGACGCGTGTATATCAAAACGCAAATGAATCGCGCTCGATACCTTGTTTACATGCTGCCCGCCCGCGCCCTGTGCACGGATGGCGGACAAGTTGATTTCACTGGCAAGGAGTAGAGGCGGGCGAATGATCTTGATTCCGTCAGTGTTTCAGTCAATGTTCCGGCAAGTGATCCGCTCAGTCGGGGCGCTTAGTTTAACGGCGGCGGCCTGGTCTGCAAAATTATTCGCACAACGATAGTCTGCGCTTGGGCTAAGTTCAGGCTTTTTTCAGGAAGCAGGCCTTAAGCATGAAATTGCCGGCATCCATACGGCAATCGACTTCATGACCATCCGAGCCCTCGCCGAGCCGAATGCTTTTTACCTTGGTGCCTTTCTTGAGCACGATGGACGACCCCTTCACTTTCAGATCCTTGATCAGGATAACGGCATCGCCATCGGCCAGCGGATTGCCGTTGGCATCGCGGATCACGCCATCTGATTCCAGCGCTTCATCTGTCACAGCGACCAGGGGCCATTCATGCGTGCAATCCGGGCAGAGGTAATTATCGCCATCTTGATACGTGTTTTCCATGGAGCAGACGGGGCAGGCGGGAATAGCAGTCATGAAGGCTTTCGTTGTTGGAGTAAACAGAACCATCAGTTTACCAAACGCGATGCGCAAGCCAGCAGGTGTTGATTTTAGTTAAGACTGGAATGCTCTTGCGTCGCTACGGAAACGACAGTGGCGCAAGAACATGCATGGACGTAGTGATTGCTATTGTTTTTTATTGCTTTGACGCCCTGCCTCGGCATGCTGTTCCGGCGTTCCGCCACGTGTTGCGCGTTGCTGCCGGGATGAAGATTTTTCTTCCTCTGCTTCGCCCTCCTGCTTACTGGAACGCGAGCGTTCTGCTTCCATGCGGGCCGCACGACTTTCTGCGCCCTTGCGGCCGATTTCAGCCATATGCTCGCGGTCGCTGCTCACTTCTTCGCCACCTTTCTGCCCCGCCTTGCGCGCCTCTTCCGAATCAAATTCATGCGCCGTTCCTTTTTCATGGGCGGCATGCCCGCCTTTGCTGGCAATGGCGCGTTGCTTGTCTTCGTCCATGGCTGCAAATCCGCGCTCATGCTGCTTGCCTTGTTCCTTGCTGCTGCTCTCCTGATTGGTTGCCATCATTTTCTCCTTTAGAAAAAATAGATAAGACTCCCCATACCTTGCGAGTGAATTTTTAAAATAAATGATGTTTCGTGAAACTGTCGAATCACGGTTATTAGAAGAGCATCATTCATGATGGTTCCGGCTTTGACGGAAGCAGCCGAGTGATAATTTTGGCGACGCTTAGGGTGGAGAAAATTTTTTGAAGTTGCAGCCCTTGCTCAGTGAGGAGGCTGTTGCACCAGCCGCTGATTCTGGCGCAGCAAGTTCGCGCCGATTAGCTCGACACGATCAAACCATTCATCAGCAAGCTTGGCTTCCAGTTGACTCTGTAAAACGCCATGAAACAGCGTCTTCCAATCTTCTAATAATGGCGCTGTAAAGCCGGCCGCAAAATGTTTTGCAACGGGGTCGTAATGAAATGCTGCAGCAGGTTTGCCACCAAGAACGACGAACCAGAATTGCGCGATTTTTATTTTATGCTCGTCCCAGGACTCGACGCTGCCAAAAGGGCCGGCCAGTGTTGGATGCGTTTTGATTGCATCGTAGAAGTCACTGACAACTTGAAAAATGCTGTCATAGCCAATGCGATTGGCAAGTGCAATTTTTTCCTGAGGTTTAATGAGCGTCATGCTAGGTAGTCACTTAGGCAGGTCTGTCGAGTTCACTTCCTGTTAAATAAAGATCAATGCCAGATTAGCCGGATCATCGACAAATGAATTGCATAAATAGAGCGACGCCCTGAAAAGCAGTGGTTCAAACAGGTCGAGTATTCTGGTTAGTGTCATTGCTGAATTGTAGAGGCATTTCGAAGTGAATCTGAATTAGCTGGCACAATCAGTTATGGATTGAATCTTTACCTTGTGAAAGCGGGCCGGCAAAGTTTTTAAATTTGAAATTCAAATTGGGTATTCATGCAAAAAAACTACGACATTATCGTCTTTGGCGCGACCGGCTTTACCGGCCGGCTGGTAGCAGAATATCTGCAGGCATTGAGCGCGACTGATAACAGCTTGCGCTGGGCAATGGCTGGACGCAGCCTCACCAAGCTGGAGCAGGTGCGGTCTTTGTTGGGTATTGCGGCAAGCGTACCGTTGATCAAGGCGGACGCATCCGATGCCGGGGCCATGTCAGCGCTGGTTCGGCAGGCCAAGGTCATCATCACCACCGTCGGCCCTTATCAGCAATATGGCGAGGTATTGGCCACCGCCTGCGCGCACGAAGGTACCGATTATGTCGACCTGTGCGGCGAGCCGGCCTGGATGGCGCAAATGATAGCCAAGCTGGAAGGCCCCGCCAAGGCCAGCGGCGCGCGCATTGTTTTCTCTTGCGGCTTCGATTCCATACCATTCGACCTTGGCGTGCTCTTCCTGCAGAGCGAGGCGCAAAAACAATTCAATGCACCGGCAACGCACGTTCACGGGCGCGTGCGCGTCATGAAAGGCGGTGTCTCTGGCGGCACCATTGCCAGCGCGATCGCGACAATAGAAAAAATCGCGCATGATCCCGAGCAGCAGAAAGCCATGACGAATCCGTTTGCATTGACACCGGGGTTCCGTGGTCCGCGCCAACCCAATGGCTCACTGGCTGCTTATGATGCGCTGGCGCAGTCCTGGACGGGGCCTTTTGTCATGGCGGTCATCAACACTAAAAACGTACATAGAACCAATGCCCTGCTCGGTCATGCATGGGGACAGGATTTTACTTATGACGAGCGCATGATTTGTGGCGATGGTGCCAGCGGCAAACGGCGCGCCATAAAAATGCAGCGACAAGCCAGGCTGCAAAATGTGCTCTTGTGGTTCCGTCCAACTCGGGCATTGCTGCGTTATTTTGTGCTGCCCAAGCCGGGTGAAGGCCCGACTTTGGAGCAACGCACCAACGGTAGATATGACGTGCTCTTCATCGGCGAAACCGCAGATAAAAAAATCGTCAAAGTTGCCGTCGCCGGCGATCGTGATCCTGGCTATGGTTCTACCGCCAAGATGATCACGCAAAGTGCGCTCTGCCTCGCGCAGGATGTGGATCATGCGAAAACAGGGGGCGGGGTCTGGACTCCGGGCTCTGCAATGGGCGCAACATTGATTCAGCGTCTGGAAAAATACGCTGGCCTGACATTCAAGGTCGAAAATTAGAAAAATCGGTTTTATTCGTTCTGCAATGGAGCAACCCTATGGCGACTTTCAGTCCTGACCCTATCGACAACCAGCAAAGCCTGATCGCATTTGAAAAAGCTTTGCCGTTTGAAAAACGACTGGCAGCTAGCAGCATCTATGATTTATTTGAGGCCTCCGCTGCCAAGTATCCGGATAGGGTTGCCATCACCATGTTGATGACAGGTGCTCAGGATGAACAGCCAAGGCAGGTGAAATATGCAGAGCTGATTAAATTTATTCGCCGTGCAGCGAATCTGTTTTTTACGCTTGGCGGCGCGCGTCCAGGGGTGGCCTACATGCTGCCGAGTCTGGTGGAAACGCATGTGAGTTTGTGGGCGGCAGAGACGGCCGGGTTTGCGGTGCCGATCAATTTTCTGCTGCAGGCAGATCACATCGCCGAACTGATACGCGCCTCCGGCGCAAAAATTCTGGTCACCATTGGCCCGCATCCGCAGCTCGACATTTGGGGAAAAGCCTTGCAGGTCAAGCAGCAGCTGCCAGAGTTGCAGTTGGTGAGAGTGGCCGCACCGGATGCGGAGCCAACTGAACATGCGCTGGATTTTTATACGGGCCTGATGGCGCAGCCGGACGATCATTTGATTTTTGGCGCAGCCGGCAGTGGCGACGAAGTTGCCGCGTATTTCCATACGGGCGGCACGACAGGCGCACCCAAGCTGGTCGCACATACGCATCGCAATCAGATCGTGGCGGCGTATGGTGGCTCGGTCATGCTGCATTTATCCGAGCAAGACACCATCACCAATGGCTTCCCCCTGTTTCACGTTGCCGGCACCATCGCTGGCAGTCTGTCTTTTTTCATGATAGGCGCGCAGGTTTTGATTTTGTCTCCGGCGGGTCTGCGCAATCCGGCGATGATTGCGTCATTCTGGAAAATTGTTGAAAAATATCGTGTCACGATCATCGCTGCGGTACCTACTGCAATAGGTGCACTGGTTGAGGCGCCATTGAATGGCGCAGATTTGTCTCATGTGCGTTTAGGTATTTGCGGCGCAGCATCCATGCCGCGCGCCGTTGCCGAGCGCTTCGAGCAGATCACAGGTAAAAAGCTGCACGAGATTTTAGGGATGACGGAATCCGCGGGCCTGATTTCAATTGATCTTGCCAGTGGCGACAGAACGGCGGGATCAGTCGGCTATGCGTTGCCTTATACCGAGGTAGTTATCAAGCGTTTACTGCCCGATGGCAGTCTGGGCGAGAGCTGCCTGCCGAATGAAATCGGAGTACTGACTGTTTCTGGCCCGACGGTATCGACCGGATATTTGAACCCGCAGCAAAACAAGGGAGTCTTTGCTGGTGGCGTGCTCAATAGCGGTGACCTTGCCTATAAAAATGAAGAGGGCTGTATATTTATTGCAGGTCGCTCCAAGGATTTAATCATACGCAGTGGTCACAATATTGATCCGGCCATGATTGAAAATGTCATGACATCGCATCCCGCCGTAGCGCTGGCCGCAGCAGTGGCGCAACCGGATCGTTATGCCGGCGAGCTCCCGGTTTGCTATGTCAGTCTGCGTCCCGGCATGACGGTGTCGGCAGAGGAATTGCAGCGCCATGCGGAACAACATATCGCGGAACGTCCGGCCTGGCCCAAGCATATTTTTATTCTGGATGGTTTGCCGCTGACAAGCATAGGAAAAATTTTCAAGCCTGCCTTGCGTCTTGATGCTGCACGTCATCTGGTCAAGGATGTGCTGCTCAACGCGGCTGGTTTGCATGACGTTGCGGTCGATGTGCATGAAGGCGGGCCGCGCGGCTTGCGTGTGACGATCAGCCTGACCGAAGCACAAAAGCTGTCGGCAGATGCCGTCAGGGAGGCATTTGCCGGATTTGTTTTTGAAACAATCGTTGATCTCTCTAAAGGTCAATGATGATTATCAAAGAGCGTATGAGTGCATCCGTAGAGGGAGACTTTGTCATTTTCCTTATCGGTATGCGTATCAATCAACTATGGAAAATCCATCGCTGGGTGCCCGTCATAATGGCGATGGGGCGGATGTTGAGGGAATTGTATGCGCATCCCGAAATGGGATTGCTGCATCATGAGTCGGGATTTTCAAGAACCATCATCTTGGTTCAGTATTGGCGCTCTATGGATCAACTGCTTGCTTATGCGAAGAGTAAAGATGCCGAACATCTGCCGGCGTGGCGTGACTTCAATCGCAAAATAGGTACTGACGGCTCAGTCGGCATCTGGCATGAATCTTATATGGTGAAAGCCGGTGCTTTCGAAAGTATCTATGCCAATATGCCACCGTTCGGGCTTGGCAAGGCGGGCAAGCTGGAGAAGGTGGGTGGCCGTCGTGAGTCGGCTGCAGGCAGATTGGGGCAGGATGATTATCGTAAATTGTCTTAGCTATTTCTCTTAATCCTGGAGTCTATACGCATCATGCTTATTAATTGTGCGTCATACAAAGACGGCAAGAAGATTGCTGACATCGCGATCGACGACATTAGCGATCATCTCAAAGACAAGGATGCTTTTGTCTGGGTGGCACTGTCCGATCCGGCTCCGGATGTCATCGCAAAAATGCAGGAGGAATTTTCTCTTCATCCCTTGGCTGTTGAAGATGCACTTAAAGGTTTTCAGCGGCCCAAGATCGAGGAGTACGGCGACAGTCTTTTCTGCGTCGTTCAGATACTGACCTTCGACGAAGAGATAACGGTTGGTGAATTAAATATTTTTGCCGCACCTCATTACGTACTTTCGGTACGCAACCGCTCCGGTGTGAAATTTATGGGTGTGCGCGAGCGTTGCGAGAACGAACCGGAGCTCTTGAGGCAAGGCGCAGGCTTTGTGCTGTATGCGCTGCTGGATGCTGTTGTCGACCGCTACTTTCCGATTATTGAAATGCTGGAAGATGAGCTGGAAGATATTGAAGAAAATATTTTCGAGCAAAGTTCAACCAAGTCCAATATTGAAAGACTCTTTGTCCTGAAAAGGAAAGTGAAGCTGCTCAAGCATGCCGTTGCGCCGCTGATGGAAGATGTTGGCAAGCTCACGAGCGGGCGTGTGCCCGCCATCTGTGCCAACAGCACGGAATATTTCCGGGATGTCTACGATCACTTGACGCGCATTAATACTGCCGTTGACAGCATTCGGGATACGATTGGTACGGCGCTTCAGGTCAGTATTTCTGCCATCTCGCTAGAGCAGAGCAATGTTCAAAAACGGCTTGCCTCATGGGCGGCCATCTTTGGTGTGGCAACAGCCTTTGCCGGCATCTGGGGAATGAACTTTGAAAAAATGCCCGAGCTGAAATGGGAATTCGGCTATCCGTTTGCAGTCGGGATGATTGCGCTTGCGTGCGGTATTTTGTACTGGCGTTTCAAGAAGTCAGGCTGGCTGTGATGCACGTATCCGGCGCCGTGCTCATGCTGCGCAATGAAGTAAGTTCGAATCGCGACGGCATTGGCAGCAAGCGCTCAAGGTTGATACGTATGCGCTGAAGTTCTGGCATGTCGGCTTCCAGTTCATCGCTGGTGTCGTTGATGCAGAAAAAAAGCAAACTGCCAAAGCAGGCGGCCAATT
>JAOAUN010000057.1 GCA_030157545.1 Burkholderiaceae bacterium | reverse complement strand
GAGCTTTGGACAAGCTCGGAAGCAGAATAGTGCCGAGTGCCACACCAAGCAAACCTGTAGGTAGTTCCATAAGCCGGTCTGCATACGAAAGCCACGATACGCTGCCGTCTGCCAGGTGCGACGCAATGTTGGTATTAATGATCAGGCTGAGTTGTGCCACTGATACCGCAAAAGTCGCCGGCACCATTTGTTTTAAAACGCGGCGTACGCCGGCATCACGCAAGGCAATAAGTGGATTCAAACCTATGCGAGGCAGCATGCCGATTTTGCGCAGTGCAGGCACTTGCAAAGCCAGTTGCAGCAGGCCGCCGACGAAGACGGCAATAGCCATGCCATAAATCGGCTGATCCATATACGGCGCGAAAAATAACGAAGAAGCAATGAAGCTCAGGTTCAACAGCACCGGGGTAAAGGCCGGAATGCGGAATTCGCGCCAAGTGTTCAGGATTCCGCCCGCCAAGGCGACTAGCGACATGAATAAAATGTACGGAAACATAATCCGCGTCATCACTACCGACAAGCTCAAGGCTTGTGGGTCCGACGCAAAACCGCTTGCGACCATCAGCACAATGGCTGGGGCAGCGATGATGCCGGCTATTGTGGTCGCCAGTAGTGCCCATGCCAGTACAGTCGCCACATGGTCGGTCAGTTGGCGGGTAGCTTCCTCGCCTTGTTTGTTTTTATATTCAGCCAGGATGGGCACGAAGGCTTGCGAAAATGCGCCTTCAGCAAACAGTCGGCGCAGCAGGTTGGGAATCCGGAACGCGACGAAGAAGGCATCGGTATAGATGGATGCGCCAAAGGTGCGGGCGATGAGAAACTCGCGCAATAGCCCGGTTATGCGGGACAGCATGGTCATGCCAGAAACGGTGGCAAGCGTTTTGTGCAAGTTCATGGCGTGCCATTATAGCGGCTGAGCGTGGTTGGCTTTGCCTATGATATTTCAGTATTAATAACTGTCGGAGTGATGCCAGCCCTGCAGCGGCTGATCGTCCGCCATATTTGCCGTAGAGTCAAAAACCAGCTATACTCCGCGTTTTTCCCAAATTCCGTCCCCGGGCAAGTGCCCGGCAGGGCACATCACCATCAGGAATCAGTCATGGCAAATACCGCACAAGCGCGCAAGCGCGCTCGCCAAGCAGTCAAGTTGAACGCTCACAATTCTAGCCAGCGTTCGACCTTGCGCACTGCAATCAAATCGATCCGTAAAGCGATCGCAACCGGTGACAAAGCCGCTGCTACGCAAGTTTTCCAATCGTCGATTTCGATCATTGATCGTATCGCTGACAAGAAAATTATCCACAAAAACAAGGCAGCTCGTCACAAGAGCCGTCTGAACGCAGCGTTGAAAGCACTGTCAGCCTGATTGCTGTCAGCCCGGTGCAAGCCGGCATAGTGGTTCCTAGCTAAACCCGTCTGGAATTTATCAGGCGGGTTTTGTTATTTGTGAATGTCACTTTGGAACTTTATTTAGGCAGCCCGCTGATTTTGCTGCCGGCCTTGATATTCTTTTTCTTGAACCAACCCCGGTTCATTTCCAGCGCATAGCGCGCAGGCTTGTTTGCGCAATGTGCATCTAGTGTTTGCGGTTCCATCTCTTCGATGTTGGTAATGTTGCCGGCTTCATCAATAAAAGCAACGGACAACGGCAGCAGCGTATTTTTCATCCACATGCAAACCTGGTTCGTGGTGTTGAAGCGAAATACCATCCCTTCGTTCGGTCCCATTTTTTCGCGAAACATCAAGCCTTGCGCGCGCTCTGCATCGCTGATGGCAACTTCGGCGTGGATTAAATGAATGCCCACACTGAGCGTGGTCGTTGGCAATTTTTGTTGTGCGCGGGCTGGAGCCAGTACGGTCAATAACGCTGTCAGCAGAGCGGTGTACAACAGGTTTTTATTCATTTTTTATGTAAAGCTGGATAGTAAATTTATGGGATGGCAACGTGTAACAACGTAGAGCTAACTCATTCCGGCGCGCCATTCTGCTTCGCTTACGGCACGCCATTCACCGGGCAGCAGTGGGTGCGTGGCCAGCGAAAAAGGTCCGATGGCAATCCGGACCAGCCTTAGCGTTGGCAGGCCGACGGCGGCTGTCATGCGACGAACCTGGCGGTTTTTGCCTTCGGTCAGAGTAATTGCCAGCCAGCTCGTTGGTACTTGCTGGCGCACTCGTATGGGTGGCTCGCGTTCCCATAGCCATTCAGGTAGCGCTATCTGCGATGCCTTGCAGGGGCGTGTCGTGAAGTCGCCCAGATCAAGCGGTGCGCGCAGCCGGGTCAGTGCGGCTGGTTCGACTTTGCCTTCGACCTGCGCCAGATAAATTTTTTCCTTTTTACTGTCAGGGTGACTGATGGCATGTTGTAGTGCGCCGTCATCTGTCAGCACCATCAGGCCTTCGCTGTCAGCGTCGAGTCTTCCTGCCGGATAGATGCCGGGCATAGTCAGATAATCCGATAAAGACGGCCGGTCGGCATGACTGGAAAACTGGCTCATCACCTGAAAGGGCTTATTGAAAAGAATGAGTGGCATAAACTCGATGCAAGGATGGCGACTATACCGAACAGCTGTTGAAGGATTGGATTGTAAAGGGTAGTGGAGAAGAAAACGGCCAGATTTTAAGTTATCTGTGGGCATTTTCCATGGCACTGAGTAAAATTCTAGTGCATAATGTGAAAATTAGTCTTATGTCTTATATAAGAGTTCCGTTCTGGCTGGCAATAAGGCTAGATAAGGCTAGTTACGCAAGCAACGTTAAATGTGCTTTGTCGTTCATGAGACGCAAACTACAATCCTGCTATCCGCCAAACTTCGGAGATAACGATGTACCAACATATTAAAGTGCCCGTCGAGGGTAAAAAAATCACGGTCAACGCTGACTTTTCGTTGAACGTGCCAGACAATCCTATCCTGCCTTACATTGAAGGCGATGGAACCGGTGTTGACATTAGCCCGGTCATGATCAAGGTGGTCGATGCTGCCGTTGCCAAGGCTTATGCCGGCAAGCGCAAAATCAGCTGGATGGAAATTTACGCAGGCGAGAAATCGACGCAGGTCTATGGCCCCGACGTCTGGTTGCCAGATGAAACCCTGCAGGTATTGAAAGAATATGTGGTATCGATCAAGGGTCCTCTGACGACCCCGGTCGGTGGCGGTATCCGCTCGTTGAACGTAGCGCTGCGCCAGGCATTGGACTTGTATGTCTGCTTGCGTCCTGTTCGCTATTACAAAGGCGTGCCATCGCCATTGCGCGAGCCAGAGAAAACCGACATGGTGATCTTCCGTGAGAACTCCGAAGACATTTACGCTGGTATTGAATGGCAAGAAGGTTCGGAAGGCGCGAAAAAGATCATCGACTTCTTGATCAGGGAAATGGGCGTCACCAAGATCCGCTTCCCGCAAACTTCCGGTATCGGCGTTAAGCCCGTGTCGCGCGAAGGTACCGAACGCCTTGTTCGTAAAGCGATTCAATACGCGATCGACAATGACAAGCCTTCCGTGACGATCGTTCACAAGGGCAATATCATGAAGTACACCGAAGGCGGCTTCCGTGACTGGGGCTACGCTTTGGCGCAAAAAGAATTCGGCGCGCAGATGATTGATGGCGGCCCATGGTGCTCATTCAAAAATCCAAAGACTGGCAAGGAAATTATCGTCAAGGATTCGATTGCCGATGCATTCTTGCAGCAGATCTTGTTGCGTCCAAACGAGTACAGCGTCATTGCAACGCTGAACTTGAATGGCGACTACATCTCAGACGCGCTGGCAGCGCAGGTAGGCGGCATCGGCATTGCGCCGGGCGCCAATTTGTCTGACTCAGTGGCGATGTTTGAGGCGACGCACGGCACCGCACCCAAGTACGCCGGCAAAGATTATGTGAATCCGGGTTCACTGATTTTGTCTGCAGAAATGATGTTGCGTCACATGGGTTGGTTTGAGGCAGCCGACTTGCTGGTGAGCTCAATGGAAAAATCCATCGCTTCCAAGAAAGTCACCTACGACTTTGCGCGTCTGATGGAAGGCTCGACCCAGATGTCATGCTCCGGTTTCGGTGATGTAATGATCTCGCATATGTGATTTTAATAAGTGTGTAATCAAAGAAAAGCCGGGGATTCCCGGCTTTTCTTTTTCATGCAATTAAATCTAACTGAATGCAATATTACAAAACAGAATTTGAAACACAAATTAATCTGATCACTGAACTATTTACATTTATACAGGTCAATAAACTTTGTAAAGAAATACTAATAATGAACGGGAAATAGCAATAAAAGACGGCAATAAAAAAACCCCCGATTTTGGCGGGGGTTTTAGCAGGTCCTAATTGATAATCAGGCGTTATCGATGTTGGAAGCTTGCTTGCCTTTGGGGCCTTGCGTGACTTCGAACGATACTTTTTGCCCTTCTTTGAGGGTTTTGAAGCCATTCATTTGAATCGCGGAGAAGTGGGCAAACAAATCTTCGCCACCATCATCCGGAGTGATAAAGCCGAAGCCTTTAGCATCGTTAAACCACTTGACTGTACCAGTTGCCATAAAAGCGTCTTTCCCTATTAACTAATCACACGAGCGCTAAAAGCAAGAAGCCCGCGTTACGCTGCCCCCGATTTTATATTGCTCTCTCCCTATCAATTAGTGCAAACCCGCACATATTGATGAATAACATTGTTTGCGTAAAAAATAGAAAAGTCAAGTTAATTGCCAAAAGTGCTAGACTTCGTCAGTGACAGTAGAAAAATCGCTTATTGCCGCAACTCGCAAAGGCATCATCTGCGCTCTGTCACGAAAGCGCGTAATATCAGTACAAGGTTTAGAAATTGCTGATTTTGTCGGATACGCATCTTGATGAACGATTTAGAATAGACGCATGGCAACTAAGGATGAGAATGGCACTGTCCTTGTTCGCAAGGAGCAGAAGCAGGCGGTAAAACCGCCGCCGATGTACCAGGTTCTGCTGCTGAATGATGACTACACACCTATGGAGTTTGTGGTGGCCATCATCCAAGAGTATTTCAACAAAGATCGTGAAACTGCTACACAAATCATGCTCAAGGTACATCGCGACGGAAAAGGAATGTGCGGCGTTTATCCGAAAGATATTGCAAGCACGAAAGTTGAACTCGTATTAACCCACGCTAGGAAGGCAGGGCACCCCCTGCAATGCGTGATGGAGGAAGCATGATCGCCCAAGAACTGGAAGTGAGTTTGCACATGGCGTTTGTCGAAGCGAGACAAGCGCGGCATGAATTCATCACCGTAGAACATCTGTTGCTGGCTTTGCTGGACAACCCGTCTGCTGCTGAAGTGTTGCGCGCTTGCGCGGTCAATATCGATGACTTGCGCAAGACTTTAACTAACTTTATCAGCGACAACACGC
This sequence comes from Burkholderiaceae bacterium, assembly GCA_030157545.1. GTDB lineage: Bacteria > Pseudomonadota > Gammaproteobacteria > Burkholderiales > Burkholderiaceae_D > Pernthalerella. Next base: position 119,826 of record JAOAUN010000057.1, on the reverse strand, counting down.
CAACCGTGCCCGGCGCAAGCGAAGTGGATACGCAACCTACCTTGGGGTTTCAACGTGTGATTCAGCGCGCCATCATGCACGTGCAGTCTGCATCGAATGGCAAAAAAGAAGTGACCGGCGCCAACGTGCTGGTGGCCATCTTTGGTGAAAAAGATTCGCACGCCGTCTACTACCTGCATCAGCAGGGCGTGACCCGTCTTGATGTCGTCAACTTCATTTCCCATGGCGTACGCAAGGATCAGCAGTCCGAGCCGCAAAAAGCGTCGGATGGTGTTGAAGATAATCAGGCCGAAGTGCAGCAGAAAGAAAGCGCACTCGACCAGTTCACGCAAAACCTCAACAAGCTCGCAGCCGAAGGCAAGATCGACCCGCTGATTGGCCGCGAGTCCGAAGTCGAGCGCGTCATCCAGACCCTGTGCCGCCGTCGCAAGAACAATCCGCTACTGGTTGGTGAAGCCGGTGTCGGCAAGACTGCCATTGCCGAAGGCCTCGCCTGGCGTGTCACGCAAGGCGATGTGCCGGAAATCCTGCAAAACGCGGTGGTCTATTCCCTCGACATGGGAGCGCTGCTGGCTGGTACCAAATATCGCGGCGACTTCGAGCAGCGCCTGAAAGCCGTGCTCAAGCAGTTGAAAGACAATCCGAACGGCATCTTGTTCATCGATGAAATTCACACCATCATCGGTGCCGGTTCGGCCTCGGGCGGCACACTTGATGCCTCGAACCTGCTGAAGCCGGCCCTCTCCAGCGGGCAGCTCAAATGCATAGGCGCGACCACCTTCAATGAATTCCGTGGCGTGTTTGAAAAAGACCATGCGCTGTCGCGTCGCTTCCAGAAGATCGACGTCAACGAGCCTACGGTCGAGCAGACGATTCAGATCTTGCGCGGCCTGAAATCGCGCTTTGAAGAACACCATGGCGTGAAGTATTCAGCATCTGCGCTGACCTCGGCGGCCGAGCTGGCCGCACGCTTCATTAACGACCGTCACTTGCCTGACAAGGCCATTGATGTGATCGACGAAGCCGGTGCTGCACAACGCATCCTGCCGAAATCGAAGCAAAAGAAAACCATCGGCAAGAGCGAGATCGAAGACATCATCTCCAAAATCGCGCGCATTCCGCCGCAGTCAGTCAATCAGGACGACCGCAGCAAGTTGCAAACAATAGAGCGCGATCTGAAGAACGTCGTCTTTGGTCAGGAACCTGCCATCGAAGCATTGGCAGCTGCCATCAAGATGGCACGTGCCGGTTTGGGCAAGACCGACAAACCGATCGGCTCTTTCCTGTTCTCCGGCCCGACCGGCGTCGGCAAGACCGAAGTGGCGAAGCAGCTGGCCTTCATCATGGGCATTGAGCTAATCCGCTTCGATATGTCTGAATACATGGAGCGTCATGCCGTTAGCCGCTTGATCGGCGCGCCACCGGGCTACGTGGGCTTCGATCAGGGTGGATTGCTGACTGAAGCCATTACCAAAAAGCCGCACGCGGTATTGCTGCTTGATGAAATTGAAAAGGCGCATCCGGATATCTTCAATATTCTGCTGCAAGTCATGGACCATGGCACGTTGACGGATAACAACGGTCGCAAGGCTGATTTCCGTAATGTGATCATCATCATGACCACCAATGCAGGTGCCGAAAGTTTGCAAAAGCGCTCTATCGGTTTCACCGATGGCAAGCAGGCAGGCGACGAACTGGCCGACATCAAGCGCATGTTCACGCCGGAATTCCGCAACCGTCTGGATGCAACCATCAGCTTCAAGGCGCTGGACGAAGAAATCATTCTGCGCGTGGTGGACAAATTCCTGATGCAGCTCGAAGAACAGCTGCACGAGAAAAAAGTCGAAGCGATCTTCAGTGAAAAGCTGCGTCAGTTCCTGGCGAAGAAAGGATTCGATCCGTTGATGGGTGCGCGTCCTATGTCACGCCTGATTCAGGACATGATACGCAAGGCGCTCGCGGATGAACTGCTGTTCGGCAAGCTCGTCACCGGTGGCCGGGTCACTGTTGATCTTGATGACAAGGAAGCGATCAAGCTTGATTTCCTCGAAGGGGATGCGCCGCCTCCGGCTGCGCCACCGCAAGAGGCTGCTGAAGTCGAGTAACTCTCACTTCAAAATTAAAAACCCACCTGTGCAAACCGGTGGGTTTTTTTATGCGTAGATTTATGGTGTCAGCGGTTTCTTGGCGATCTGTTTTTGCCGTATCTCTTCCGCAGTCGCTTGCAGTAATGCCAGTCGCTCATCGGTCCATGGATGCAGAGCCGTGTAGCTGTTGGGGGCTGAGTTCTGCGCCAGATGCTGCCAGGTAGTGGCTGCGACTGCAGGGCTGTAGCCAGCGCGTGCCAGCATGTACAAAGCGAGCCGGTCGGCTTCGATCTCCATGGCTGCCGGCATGGCCTTGATGCCAGCGCTGCCAGCCAGGCCCGTCAGGTCAGGCTTGAGCAGCAAAAGCTTGTCGATGACGGCGGCGACTGTTGCCTTGATTTGCAAAACCTGCGCATGCCGCAATGTGTTGTGCGCGATTTCTTTGGCAAGCAGGGCAGACAGTTCGGCATCGGACTGTAAATAATCGAGCATGCCACGCGTCACCAGTATTCGGCGGCCGTCACTGTAGGCATTTACAAAGTCAGCATTGCCGACATCAATGCTGTAAGCACATGCCAGTGTCAGCGGTACTTGCAGGCGCTGGGGCTTGCCATCACGCAGCACCGTAATTTGCAGTTCGGCTGCATTCCGCACTACGGCTGCCAACTGGCGGGCCGCCTCGGATTCGGCATTCGGGCCTTGCGGCATCGCTTGCTCTTGTACGGATTGCAGAATGTCGCCACGCTGTATGCCTGCGCGCGCGGCACCGCTGCCCGCCAGCACGCTCATGACCTGCAGCCGTTCATCGAGGCCCAGCAACTCCTTGGCTGCGTCCATCATGTCAGCCGAATACGAATACTGGTTCTTCGCGGTGAAACCCAGCAGCGGACGCGCATTGGTTTTGCAAAGCACCGCATTATTGACCAGCAGCGGAGCAGCAACGCGATATAAACGCTCCTGTTTTGCCGTCAGCGAAGTAAGCGCAGCGCGCTGCTGCGCATGCAATGCGGATTGCTGCGGAGCCGGGGCAAGCGGTGGCAGTGCGCATGAGCTCAGCACGACCACAGTCAGGACAGGCAGTAGCCGAACAAGTCGTGATAACTGTGCATCGACCATGCTGCCCATAAAACCTCCGATTATTTTTTGCCGGTGCTGCCGAAGCCGCCAGCGCCACGCTCGCTGGAATCAAATGAATCTACAACATTGAATCCTACCTGCATTACCGGCACGATGACTAGCTGCGCCAAACGTTCCATTGGATTCAACACAAAGGCAGTGCTACCGCGATTCCAGGTGGAAACCATCAGTTCGCCTTGATAGTCAGAATCGATCAGGCCAACCAGATTGCCGAGCACGATGCCATGCTTGTGACCCAGACCGCTGCGCGGCAAAATCATCGCGGCATAGCCAGGGTCGGCCAGATGAATCGCCAGACCGGTCGGAATCAGATGCGTGCTACCCGGCTCGATGGTGATCGGCTCAGCGATGCAGGCACGCAAATCCAGTCCGGCGCTGCCCGTCGTTGCATAGGCCGGCAGCTGTTCCTTCATGCGCGGGTCAAGAATTTTGATGTCTATGGATTTCATTGTGCAGAAAAAAACAGTGAATAAAAATTAATTCAGGCGACGCGCGATTTCGGCAATCAGCGTTTGTGCCAGCGCGTTTTTGTCGGCGCGCGGCAAATGCTGATGGCCAGTGGCATCGAACAACACCAGTTCATTGTCGTCCTTGCCAAAAGTCTGGTGGCCGATATTGCCAACCAGCAGAGGAATATTTTTCTTCTCGCGTTTTTCACGTCCATGTTCGAGAAGATTCTCCGACTCGGCCGCAAAGCCCACGCAATAGGGCGCCGTCGGCAGCGCTGCAACAGCCGCCAGGATGTCGGGGTTTTGCTCGAACTTCAGGTCAGGTGCCGCGCCTTGATACTGCTTCTTGATCTTCTGCGCGCTCGCTTCAACACGCCAGTCGGCAACGGCTGCTACCGCGATGAAAACCTGCTGGCCGGCGACATGCGCCATGACCGCGTCATGCATGTCCCTCGCCGTCAGAACTGGCAGCATCGTCACACCAGCAGGAACGGCCAATGCAGTCGGGCCGGAGATGAGTGTCACTTGCGCACCGGCTGCACGTGCGGCGCGTGCGAGCGCATAACCCATTTTCCCGGACGATAAATTGGTAATGCCACGCACGGGATCAATCGGCTCGAAAGTCGGTCCTGCTGTGATTAACACGCGCTTTCCAGAGAGCAGCTTGGGCTGGAAAAACGCCGTCATTTCTTCCAGTAGTTGTTCCGGCTCCAGCATGCGGCCCAGTCCGGTTTCGCCGCAGGCTTGTTCGCCGGCGGCCGGTCCCAGTAGCGTCACGCCATCCAGCTGCAGTTGAGCGGCATTGCGTTGCGTTGCAGGGTTCTGCCACATTTCAACGTTCATAGCCGGCGCTACCAGCAGCGGCAGGTCTGCCGGACGTGCCAGGCACAGGGTCGAGAGCAAGTCATCGGCAGCACCATGCACCAGCTTACGCATGAAGTCAGCCGAGCAGGGCGCAATCAGGATCGCGTCCGCATTCCGCGTCAAATCAATATGCGCCATGTTGTTGGCAATGCGGTTATCCCACTGGTCGGTATAGACAGTCTTGCCTGACAAAGCCTGCATCGTCACCGGCGTAATGAAATGACGCGCGGCTTCCGTCATCACCACCTGCACCGAAGCGCCCGCCTTGATGAGTGCGCGTGCCAGTTCGGCAGCCTTATAACAGGCGACGCCGCCGGTCAGGCCCAGTACGATGCGTTTGCCAGTGATGTTCATGCGGGCTCCGAATTCTTGGCTAATTTAGCGATTTACTCTGCGGAATTCATCGAGGATGAACAGCGCAGCACCGATCGTAATGGCGCTGTCGGCGATGTTGAACGCCGGCCAATGCCAGCCATGCACATGCACGTCCAGAAAATCAATCACGTGGCCATACGCGACGCGGTCAATCAGGTTGCCGATGGCGCCACCTAATATCAGCGCGAGTGCCCAGCAAAACAGGCGCTGCGATGCATGGCGCTTCAACATCCATATGATCAGCAAAGACGCAGCTGCCGAAATGCCTGCGAACAGATAACGCTGCCAGCCGTGTTGATCGGCCAGAAAACTGAAGGCTGCCCCTTTGTTGTAGACCATCACCAGATTGAAAAAAGAGGTGATCTGTTCCGACTGCCCGTATGCAAGCATTTGACTCAGCGTGATCTTTGACAGCTGGTCCAGCAGCACTACGATAGCGGCAATACCCAGCCACAGGGTCATTCCTGAATTACCTGCAGAGACTGCATTTTTTCTGGCCATCTGAATCTTTCGCAAAGATAGATCGTGGTTCAGGCAATATGCCTGCGCTCGCCCTGACCAAACAGGTTCGATACGCAACGACCGCACAGACCGGTGTGTTCGGCATGTGCGCCCACATCGGCACGATAATGCCAGCAACGCTCGCACTTCTGTTTGTCGGACGCTGTCACCAGTACCGCTTCTTCGCCCGCATCATTGACCTGCACCACTTTTGCGGAAGAAGTAATCAGCACGAATTTCAGATCGTCACCCAGTCCGTTCAACAACGCATACTTGTTGCCAGCGGCGCGAATCTCTACGTCGGCCTGCAAGGAAGAACCGATCGCGCCGGATACCCGCAGGTCTTCCAGCTGCTTCAATACCCCGGCACGAATTTCACGCAAGCTTGCGAATTTTTCCAGCAGCGCAGCTGCGGCATCTACTGCAGGCAGCGTGTAAAAATTTTGCGTAAAGATTGTTTCATCCGACGCTACAAACATCTCCTTGCTGGCAAAGACCGACCATGCTTCTTCCGCAGTAAACGACAGCACCGGCGCCATCAGTGGCAGCAATGATCGCGTGATATGCCAGATCGCAGTCTGCGCCGAGCGACGAGCCGATGAGCTTGCGCCGCTGGTATAGAGCCGGTCTTTCAGAATATCGAGATAGAAGCCGCCCAGGTCTTCCGAGCAATACATCTGCAACTTGGCCACGACAGGATGGAATTCATACACACTGAAATGTTCACGGATTTCAGTTTGCAATTGCGTCATGCGGGCAATTGCATATTGATCAATCTCCAGCATGTCAGCGACCGCAATGCTATCGGTGTCAGGATTGAAGTCGGATGTATTGGCCAGCAAAAAGCGCAGCGTATTGCGGATGCGTCTATAGCTCTCGACTACGCGTTTTAAAATTTCGTCCGAGATCGACAGTTCGCCAGAATAGTCCGTCGACGCCACCCACAGGCGCAGTATTTCGGCGCCCATTGAGTCCGAAACTTTTTGCGGCGCGACTACATTGCCTTTGGACTTGGACATTTTCTTGCCCTCGCCATCGACCACAAAGCCGTGCGTCAGCAAGGCCTTGTAAGGGGCGCAGCCATTCAGCATGGCCGATGTCAGCAACGACGAATGGAACCAGCCGCGGTGCTGGTCCGAGCCTTCCAGATACAGGTCTGCCGGGAAGTGCGACTCTGCCTTGTGCGAGCCGCGCAGCACAGTCTGGTGCGTGGTGCCGGAATCGAACCAGACGTCGAGAGTGTCCTTGTTCTTTTCATAGTGCGCCGCATCGGCACCGAGAAAGGCCGGCAAGTCCAGCGTATGCCAGGCTTCAATGCCGTGCGCTTCAACCAGCAGAGCTACTTTTTCCAGCAATGCAGGCGTGTCTGGATGCAGCTCGCCGGTTTCTTTGTGTACGAAGAAAGCCATAGGCACGCCCCACTGACGCTGACGCGACAGCGTCCAGTCAGGCCGGTTTGCAATCATGCCGTGCAGGCGTGCTTTGCCCCACGCCGGGAAGAATTGCGTCGCTTCGATCGCATCCAGTGCCGCCTTGCGCAAAGTAGCGCTACCATCTTTCGGCGCACGGTCCATGCCGGCAAACCACTGCGAAGTCGCGCGATAAATGATGGGCGACTTATGACGCCAGCAATGCATGTAGCTGTGGTCAAACATCACCAGCTTGAACAGTGAACCGGCGCTTTCCAGAGCGGCGCAAATCGGTTTGGAGGCTTCCCAGATCGTCAAGCCGCCAAACAGCGGCAGCGTTGATGCGTAATGACCGTCGCCCATGACAGGGCTCAGGATCGCATCGTCTTTCATGCCATGCGCCTTGCAAGACGCATAGTCTTCCACGCCGTAAGCGGGCGCCGAGTGCACGATACCGGTGCCAGTCTCAAGCGTGACGTACTCGCCCAGATAAACCGGCGACAGGCGGTCGTAGCCAGCATCGACAGTTGCCAATGGATGATGGAAATTAATCAGCGACAGTGCTTCGCCGCGGCAGGTCGCCACAACGTTGCCTTCGAGGCCGAAACGCTGCAGGCAACTAGCCACCAGATCTTCGGCCAGTAGCAGCAGCAGCGGCTCGCCATTGCGCACCGTCTCGACCAACGCATAGCTGAACTCGGGATGCATATTGAGCGCCTGGTTCGACGGAATCGTCCATGGTGTCGTGGTCCAGATTACCGCATAGCCCTTGTCGGTTGGCAGCTTTGTCAAACCGAATGCCGCAGCGATGCGTGCCGGTTCTGCAAACGCAAAGCCGACATCAATGGCCGGGTCGCGCTTGTCCTGATATTCAACTTCCGCTTCAGCCAGTGCCGAGCCGCAGTCGAAGCACCAGTTGACGGGCTTTAAGCCACGATATACAAAGCCTTTTTCCAGAATGGTGCCCAAGGCGCGGATTTCGTCAGCCTCATTGCCATAGTTCATGGTCAGGTAAGGGTTTTCCCAATCGGCCAGCACACCGAGACGAATGAAATCTTTTTTCTGGCGCGCGACCTGCTCGCTCGCATACGCGCGCGACTTGGCCAGCACATCGGCGGTTGGCAAATGCTTGCCATATTGTTTTTCGATCTGAATCTCGATCGGCATGCCGTGGCAATCCCAGCCCGGCACATACTGCGCATCAAAGCCATCGAACTGGCGCGTCTTGACGATCATGTCTTTGAGGATTTTGTTGACGGCGTGACCGATGTGAATGTCGCCGTTCGCATACGGCGGGCCATCATGCAAAATGAATTTCGGCCGGCCGGCAGAGGCTTTGCGGATGCGCTGATAGAGTTTCTTTTCCTGCCATTGCGCTACCCACTGCGGTTCACGTTTGGCCAGATCGCCGCGCATGGGAAACGCTGTTTCGGTCATGTTGACCGGATATTTGCTTTCGGTTTTTTTGGCTTTTTCGGACATGAGATTTCTATCAATTAAAAAGTGGGGCAGAGAGGAAAGCTAGTCTGCCCTGATCAAATTCGTTTAATTAGTCTTGGTTGCTGGAAGCGCCGAACTGTCTCGTCGCTCAAAATAGTCGCGCGCCGCACGCGCGTCCGCGTCAATGGCGCGCGTCAGTGTATCGAGATCATCGTATTTTTTTTCTTCGTGCAGCTTTTGCAGAAATTCTACGCGTATCAATTTGCCATAGCATTGCGCGGCATAGTCAAACAGATGCACCTCAAGCAGGACACGGCCATTGTCCTCTACGGTCGGGCGCACGCCCAGACTGGCAACGGCCGGCAATGGCTGTGCAGACAGTCCATGCACCTGCACAACGAAAATGCCGGACAGGGCAGGGCGCTTGTGCGCAATGCGTAAATTCAGCGTTGGAAAGCCTATCGTGCGACCAAGTTTTTTACCATGCAGCACGCGGCCCGAGATCGCATACGGATGGCCAAGCAATTCGGCTGCGTGTTGAAAATCGCCGGTATCGAGCGTGCTTCGCACAGCCGAAGAAGAAATGCGCACGCCTTCGTGCAGCACAGTCGGCAGCGACACCACTTCGAAACCATACTGTCGGCCGGCCTCTTTCAGCATCGTGATATCGCCAGCGCGTTTTGCGCCGAAACGGAAGTCATCACCAACGATGAGCCATTTCACGTGCAAGCCATCGACCAGCACATCCTTGATGAAAGCCTGCGGTGACAACGCCGCGAAGCGCGCATTGAAATGTTCGACGATGACGCGATCAACACCAGCCTTGGCCAAGGCCTGCAATTTATCGCGCAAATTGGCGACGCGGGCTGGTGCGCGGCTTTCGTCACCCGACAAATGCGCAAAGAATTCACGCGGATGCGGCTCGAAAGTCATGACGGCAGTTTCCAAGCCCAAGCTTTGCGCAGCCTCTTTGACGCGCGCCAGCAAAGCACGATGGCCACGGTGTACGCCATCGAAGTTGCCGATAGTTAGCGCACAAGGGCGACGTGCATCGTCATGGGGAAGTCCGCGAAATACCTTCATTTTTCTATGGAGTCTTGCAGGCCAGTGGCAAAGCCTTGGATTATAGTTGTTTTCGGCGGGCTTTCCGGTTTGGAAAGGGGGCAAATGCCGCTTGATTCCAGCTTTTGCCGGAACTCGGCGACTTAAGCCATCAGCCTGAACCCTAACTTGAACCCTTAATCAAAGTTCTCCCCAAATCGCATTGATCGCCGCCAGCGCAGCCAGTCCGGCAGTCTCGGTGCGCAGCACCCGCGGCCCCATAGTCAGGCAAAGCGCGCCATGACTGATGGCGACGGCTTCTTCGGCCTCGCTAAAACCCCCTTCAGGGCCAATGATGATCGTTAAAGCTTGCGCAGGATGATGGCGCGCCCAGTCTGACAGCGACTGCGTGCCGCGCGGCGACAGCAAAATGCGGCGATGCAGGTCCTGCTGGCTGATCCACTGACTGAATTCAGCCGGCGCTGCCAGATGCGGCAAACGGTTGCGGCCGCATTGCTCGGCCGCCGCCGCCATCACGCCCTGCCAATGCTCCATTTTCTTTGTCGCCCGCTCTGCCGTGAGCTTGACGACTGAGCGGCTCGCTGCCAGCGGTTGCACGGCAGTCGCGCCCAACTCAACGGCTTTCTCGATGATCCAGTCCATCTTCGTGCCTTCCGGCAGACCTTGCGCCAGCGTCAGTCCATGCGAAAGCTCGGCTTCACGCGCAGAAAATGCCTTGAGTTCGACCTTGACGCACTTCTTTTCCACGCTGATCAGCGCGGCGCTGTATTCGCCGCCTTTGCCATTGAAAACAGTGATCACATCATTGACAGCCAGCCGCAGCACCTGCACATGGCGGGCGACCGCATCCGGCAATGTCAGCTGCAGGCCAACGCGCATGGGTTCATTACAGTAAAAGCGTGGCATGGTCGGTTTGATAAAAATTAGCGGTGAACGGTCTGGATTTCGGGTAGTGAATTGTAAGCGCGCAGTAGCTGTCTGGTAAAATGTGCGGCTTTGCAGATGGCCTAAAAGCATCAGCGTGCTCTTGTCTTTCAATCTTATCAACATGAATTCCACTCACACCACCAGTAAGATGGCTAATGCGATCCGCGCATTGGCAATGGACGCCGTTCAAAAAGCGAATTCCGGCCATCCCGGCATGCCTATGGGTATGGCCGAAATAGCCGTCGCGCTGTGGGGGCGGCACCTGCGCCACAATCCGTCCGACCCGAAATGGCTGGATCGCGACCGTTTTGTGGTCTCCAACGGTCATGGTTCGATGCTGCTGTATGCGCTTTTGCACCTGTCCGGCTACGACTTGTCTATGGATGAGATTCGCAATTTCCGCCAGCTGCACTCGAAAACCCCGGGTCATCCTGAAGTCGATATCACGCCAGGCGTCGAGACCACGACCGGTCCGCTCGGTCAGGGCGTCACCAATGCCGTCGGCATGGCATTGGCCGAGTCGCTGTTGGCTGCGCAATTCAACAAGCCCGGTCTGGACATTGTTGACCACCACACCTTCGTTTTCCTCGGTGACGGCTGCCTGATGGAAGGCATCAGCCATGAAGCCTGCTCGCTGGCCGGCACACTGCGTCTGAACAAATTGATCGCGCTGTATGACGACAACGGCATTTCCATTGATGGCAAAGTCGACGGCTGGTTCCGCGACGACACGCCCAAGCGTTTTGAGGCCTATGGCTGGAACGTGATTGCTGCGGTTGATGGCCATGATGTTGACGCCATTGATGCTGCCATTGCCGCTGCCAAGAAGTCCGACCGTCCGACCCTGATCTGCTGCAAAACCGTGATCGGCAAAGGTTCGCCGAACATGCAGGGCAGCGACAAAGTCCACGGCGCCGCTCTGGGCGACACAGAAATTGCCGCCACCCGCTCGGCGATAGACTGGCCGTATGCGCCGTTCGAGATGCCGGATGACGTCTATGCGGCATGGGATGCCAAAGCCAAAGGCGCGCAACTGCAGTCGGCATGGAACGCCAAGTTTGCGTCTTACACCGAAAAATACCCGAGCGAAGCAGCCGAGCTGCTGCGTCGCATGCGCGGCGAATTGCCGGCGCAGTTCGAACAGACCGCCGCTGCCTATATCGACGCTTGCGTCGCTAAAAAAGAAACCATCGCCACCCGCAAGGCCAGCCAGAACGCTATTCAGGCGCTGGCGCCGGTACTGCCTGAATTCCTCGGCGGCTCAGCCGACCTGACCGGCTCGAACCTGACCAACTGGAAAGAATGCGTCGCCGTGCGTCCCGGTCAGCCAGGCAACCACATCAACTACGGAGTGCGCGAATTCGGCATGAGCGCGATCATGAACGGTATTGCGCTGCATGGCGGCTACATACCTTTCGGCGCGACCTTCCTGACTTTCTCTGACTACAGCCGCAATGCCTTGCGCATGGCGGCGCTTATGAAAATTCGCTCGATCTTCGTCTTTACCCATGACTCCATCGGCCTCGGTGAAGACGGCCCGACCCACCAGTCGGTCGAGCATGTTTCCAGCCTGCGCCTGATTCCGCATCTCGATAACTGGCGTCCATGCGACACCGTTGAATCGGCAGTCGCCTGGGAACAGGCCGTTCGCCGCCAGAACGGTCCGAGCACGCTGATTTTCTCGCGCCAGAATTTGCCTTACATGGAACGCAACGCGCAGCAGATCGCTGACATCCGTCGCGGCGGTTATGTCTTGCAAGATGTTGCGAACCCGCAGGCGATCCTGATTGCCACCGGTTCCGAAATCGAACTGGCTACCAAGGCAGCAGCCGAACTGGCAGCGCAGGGCGTGGCGGTGCGTGTGGTCTCGATGCCAAGCACTGATGTATTTGACCGTCAGGACGCCGCCTACAAAGCCAGCGTGCTGCTCAAAGGCGTGCCGCGCGTAGCAGTAGAAGCTGGCGTTACCGATTTCTGGTTCAAGTACGTAGGCCTCGAAGGCGCCGTGATCGGCATCGACAGCTTCGGCGAATCCGCACCGGCTGGCGCCCTGTTCAAACATTTCGGCTTCACGATCGACAAAGTCGTGGCCGCAGTCAAATCAGTGCTGCACTGATCTGGCAGACTTCATTTCAATAGCATCACCATTCAGGAGAACAGCATGACTATCAAAGTTGCCATCAATGGCTATGGCCGCATCGGCCGCAATATTCTGCGCGCTCACTATGAAGGCGGCAAGAAAAATGACATCCAGATCGTTGCCATCAATGACCTCGGCAATGCCGAATCCAATGCGCACCTGACCCGCTACGACACCGCGCACGGCAAATTCCCCGGCACGGTAACGGTCGAAGGCGACAACATGATCGTCAACGGCGACAAAATCCGCGTCTTCGCACAGCGTAACCCTGCCGATATTCCATGGGGTGAGTTGGGTGTGGACGTCGTGCTCGAATGCACCGGCTTTTTCACCACCAAAGAAAAAGCATCGGCCCACCTGAAAGGCGGCGCGAAAAAAGTCATCATCTCCGCACCGGGCGGCAAGGATGTCGACGCAACAGTCGTATTCGGCGTCAACCAGAACGTACTGAAATCAAGCGACACCGTCATCTCGAACGCTTCCTGCACCACCAACTGCCTGGCGCCGCTGGCCAAGCCATTGAACGACACCATCGGCCTGCTGAATGGCCTGATGACCACCGTTCACGCTTACACCAACGATCAGGTGCTGACTGACGTGATGCACGAAGACCTGCGTCGCGCCCGTTCGGCAACGCAATCGATGATCCCGACCAAGACCGGTGCTGCTGCTGCGGTCGGACTGGTGCTGCCTGAATTGAATGGTCGTCTGGATGGTTATTCGATTCGCGTCCCAACCATCAACGTCTCCATCGTTGACCTTTCCTTCATCGCCGCGCGCGATACCACCGTTGAAGAAGTCAACGCCGTCATGAAGGCAGCAGCAGATGGCCCGTTGAAAGGCGTGCTGACCTATAACACCGAGCCGCTGGTATCAGTGGACTACAACCATAACCCTGCATCAAGCAATTTCGATGCAACCCTGACCAAGGTATCGGGTCGTTTGGTGAAAGTCTCGTCATGGTATGACAATGAATGGGGCTTCTCGAATCGCATGCTGGATACGACGGTCGCCTTGATGACGGCAAAATAAGCTGGTGCTACGGCCCCATTCATTTCGGCGCAGGCTCAGCGATAAGCTGAGCCGTAGCCACAATGAAGGGAGGCTGCGCAGCAGCCGGGAAAAGGGTCGCTTTTGCGGCCCTTTTCAGTTTCTCGAATCGCATGCTGGATACGACGGTCGCTTTGATGACGGCAAAATAAGCAGTCTTTCTGCAGTCGAAAAACTCCGTAACTACGGAGTTTTTCTTTTTCAATCTGACAAATTGAACACCTGATTCCACAGCTGCGTGACGGCTGATGAGGCTTCTTTCGCATCGTCAGCACTGACCCGTGCACGATCTTCACCAGTTAGCCTGACCTGATGCTGCAGTTTGCGGAAAAAACGATACGCATTCGCTACGGTCAGTCCCAATGATGGATCAATCAAACCTAATTCGCCTGCCAGTTTTAGCAGCGCGATATTACCGATATCCGCTGTCAATGCCGGATGGTCGGCGGCATGTCGCAGCACCAGATATTGAACGATGAATTCAATATCAATCATGCCGCCGGCGTCATGCTTCAGATCAAACAGGCCGGAGCGGTTCGGGTGCGCATCATGCATTTTTTTGCGCATCGAAAGGATTTCAGTTTGCAGCTTGGCCGTTTCGCGCGGCTGCCTTAAAACTTGTTCGCGCAAGGATTCAAAGCGCGCCCCTATGGCTGAGTCGCCCGCACAAAAACGTGCGCGGGTCAGTGCCTGATGCTCCCACAGCCACGCAGACTGGCGCTGGTATTTGTCGAATGCGGCAAACGACGAGACCAGCAAGCCACTGGCGCCATCCGGACGTAGCGCGATATCAATGTCAAACAAAATGCCTGCCGGCGTATGGGCTGTCATCCATGTGATGAAGCGCTGCGCCAGTTTTGCATACAGTGCGGGTGCGTCCTGATCATCGTCGTCATACAAAAAAATCACATCGAGATCGGATGCATAACCGAGTTCCTTGCCGCCCAGTTTGCCGTAAGCGATAACGGCAAACTGCGGCACCTCGCGGTGTCGTGTAGCGATCGACTTCCAGACCGCATCAAGCGTTGCCGCGACCAGCACATCGGCCAGTGCAGACAGGTGGTCGGCCAGTCGCTCAACCGTCAGCACACCATCCAGGTCTTGCGCCAGCAGCCGGAATAATTGCGCATGATGCAGATCGCGCAGGACATCCATCTGGCGTTCGGTATCGCCATTAAATGCGGCAAGCTGGCGCTGGCACTCGGCGGCAAACTGTGGCCAGCCCGGTGCGGCGTGCAGGCTGACCGCATCCAGTAATTCGTCCAGCAACACCGGGTGGCGGGTCAGGTATTTTGCAGCCCAATCGCTGGCCGCCATCATACGAATCACGCGCACCATGGCATGCGGATATTCAGTCAGCAAAGCCAGATAGGCGGAGCGACGGGCAATCGTCTCGAAGAAATCAACCAGCCGGTTGAGCGTTGTTGCGCGTGATTCCGTTTGCTGCGCAATCATCGGGAGTGCAGTCCGCATCAGCGCATTGAGTTGCGTGCGGCTAGCTGTGGACAAAGCCTGCAGCCGCGTCGAGTGCCAGCTTGTCAGTAAACGTTGCGCGCAGGCTGCCGGTTCATCAAAAGCCAGAGAGTGCAGGTAATCTGTCAGCTCGTCAGCGCTGACTTCTTCAAGCAGCAGGCTCGGGGCAGGCTCGCCTTCATCGTCTGAGGTCGCTTGATTCGAATTTTTGTCGACGAAGATCGCATCAAACTGCTGCGCGACAAAATTGCGCTGCGTATCGAGCGCAGTCATCAACGCCGCTTCATCGTCATACCCCATCATCTGCGCAACGATCAGCTGGTCTGACGCGGACGCGGGCAGTACATGCGTTTGTGCATCGTCCAGATATTGCAGCCTGTGCTCCAGATTGCGCAGGAACGCATAAGCATCCAGTAACTGATCGATCACGGGCGGCGCGAGAAGTTTTCTGACAGCCAGCGTGTGCAGCGTTTTTCGGGTCGAGCGGTCGCGCAGATCTGGTTCGCGTCCACCGCGGATGAGCTGGAATACCTGCGCCAGAAACTCCACTTCGCGGATACCACCACGACCGAGCTTGATATTGACGAGCCGCTCCGGATGACGGGTTTCCTGTCGTATTACTTCTGCCCGTATTTGCGCATGCATGTTACGTAGCGCATTGATGGAGCCAAAGTCGAGATAGCGGCGGTAAACGAAAGGCTGCACGATCTGTTCCAGCAAGGCGATATCAGCCGGCTTACCGCTCAAAGCGCGCGCCTTGACCCACGCATAGCGTTCCCACTCGCGCCCCTGTACCAGCAGGTATTGCTCCAGCATGGCGAAACTCGCGGCCAGTGGTCCCGAACCGCCATTCGGTCGAAGCGCCATATCGACGCGAAAGCTAAAGCCGCTATCGGTGACTTCAGCAATATCGGCAATGAGCCTCTTTCCCAGCCGTACAAAAAATTCGTGGTTCGACAGTGGCCGCTGTGTCTCTGTCTGCGGCACCGTGTCGCCTTCTTCCGGATACACAAAGATCAGGTCGATGTCGGATGAGACATTCAATTCACGGCCGCCCAGTTTGCCCATGCCGATCACAATCAGTTCTTGTGGCTCGCCCGACTCAGCGCCGACCGGAATGCCATGCAGTGCGCATAATTCGGCATAGAGCGCATCTTGATGGGTACGGACGACAAATTCGGCAAAGCCGGAGATGACCGCCAGGACTTCATCAAGATTGCCGTCTCCGGACAGGTCACGCTGTATCAGTGCTGCCATCAGCAGGTTACGCAAGCGGCGCATTGCAGCCGGCAATGATGGCGTCGTCATGCGTTGCTGTTGCAGAAGCTGGTCAAAGTCGACCGTGGCAAGCGATAATCTGGCTAGTTTTTCAAGTTCGGAAGAGCGCTCCGGGTCGGCAGCCAGCCAGCGGCGCACAAAACGAGAAGCTGACATACTGTTCAAGGGTGAAGTTGTGGACATCTGTGGCAGCAATCTTAGTAGGTCTGAACGCTTAGCATTCCGGTGTTTTGAATTTAGTGCGAATATGGCAATAAATCAGTTGAATAAGTAATTTATAAGGTGACGCAATGATGCGCCGCCGTACTGCTCTTCCAAATGAAGCGACGGATGTCGAACCAATCAAGCACAGCAAATCGTATCAGACACGCGCAGATGACAGCCTGGCGATTTATCGTCGATAGCTACCAGTCCGTCAACAAGCTGACGCATCATGTGCTCAGCTGGTTTCTTGTCACGTTGCTGGTTGCGTATTTTGTATTCTGTGGAATGTTCCTGACATTACGCTATGTCGTTTTGCCTAATATCGATAACTACAAACCGGGATTGGAGCGGGTCGCCAGCTATTTCGTTGACCGTCCAGTATCCATTGGTACCCTGTATGCAAACTGGCGCGGCTTGCGGCCGAATCTGGTTCTGCATGACGTAGTCATTCATGATCGGCAGGGTCAGCAGGCGCTGGCCTTGCCGGAAGTCGCAGCTACTTTGTCATGGTGGTCAGTGCTCGTCGGTGAACCACGCCTGTATGCGCTGGAGATAGCGCGTCCGGATCTGGAAATCGAACGCGATGCAGACGGCCGCATTTATATCGCCGGCATCATGGTTGATGCGCAACAGCAAAATGAAGGGCGCGGGTTGAACTGGGTGCTGGCACAGCGTGAAATAGTCATCCGCGATGGATGGATACGCTGGCGCGACTTGCAGCGCGGCGCACCGGAACTGGTGCTGTCCAATGTTGACTTCGTGCTGAAAAACCAGTGGCGCAGTCATCTGCTTGCGTTGAAGGCCACGCCACCTGTCAGCTTGGCGGCGCCGATTGATTTGCGGGCGGAATTTACGCATCCAGCCTTTGCCAAGCAGCGCTCCGACTTCAGCCAGTGGACCGGCGAAGTTTATGCGGACTGGCGCAATACGGATATACAAGCATGGAAGCAATACCTCGATTATCCGTTTGAAATCACGGGCGGCGCAGGTGCTTTGCGTGCCTGGCTGAAATTTGATCGCGGCGTCGTGGCCAATTTCACCGCAGACGTGGCACTGAATAATTTGTCAGTGAAGCTGGGGCCAAGCTTGAGCCCGCTGAATCTGCTGGAGGTCAGTGGCCGCATTTCCGCCGGTGAAGTCGCTGCCGGGCTGAAAGAGCAGTTGTTCTCTTTTGGCGAACATGGTCATGCGCTGACGCTGACGAATTTCTCTTTGCGTACTGACCAGGGCGCGGTGTTGCCTGCCACGACAGTTAGCCATATTTATACGGCGACCAGTCGTGGCGCAGCAGAAAAGCACGAACTGAAAATTACCGATCTTGACTTGGAAGCGCTGGCGCAACTGGCGAGCCACGTGCCCATCTCCGATACGGAAAGGCAGATGCTTGTTGACTTTGCGCCGCGTGGCCGCTTGCATGATTTTTCTGCTGAATGGGAAGGGAACGCACCCGGCAAAGCTGCATACAAGATCAGCGGCCAGTTCTTTGATCTCGCCTCAAAGGCTCAGCCCGCTCGGGCTGAGGTACCGGCCTTGCCCGGATTTCAAGCCATGACCGGCAGCGTGGAAGCGAATCAGGATGGTGGCATGATTAGTCTGATCGGAAAAAATCTGAGCCTTGATCTTGCCAGTTATTTTACTGACCCTGTACTGCCTTTTGATGAGATTGCCTTGCGTGCCAGCTGGTCATTAAAGGATCGCGAGAAACTCAGCGTCAAAATCAGCAGTATGGAATTTGATCAAGGCGGTATCAAGGGGGCTCTGGAAGGTTCGTATGTTTTACCACTGGCTAAAGAGGACGTGCTCGGCACTCTGGATCTGACAATGCGTTTTCCAGCGGTTGACTTAAGTCGTGTTGTACGTTTTTTGCCTTCACAAACACCGCCTGATACCAAGGCCTGGATGGCAGGCGCGATGCTCGAAGGGCAGGGGCGCGATGTGAGTATTATCATTAAAGGCGACCTTGATAAGTTTCCGTTCCAGCCACGCTATGCAGGTGAGAAACCCTCGGGTATTTTCAAAATCAGCGGCAAGATAGAAAACGGCAAGCTGAGCCCGGCGCCGATGGAGCTGGCTGCAGACAAACGCACACAATTATGGCCGCGCATTGAGGACATACGCGGCAATCTTGTGCTGGACCGCACGCGCATAGCCATTCATGCCGATACGGCGAAAACCCGCGGCGCAGCCCTGTCCGCAGTTGATGTAGTAATTCCCGATTACTGGGCTGACAAAATCACGCTGGAAGTAAACGGCGGCGCTACGGGTTCGCTACAAACCATGCTCGGCTACGTCAATAACACCCCGGTGCTGGAATGGATAGGCAACTTTACCGAAGATACCCATGCAAGCGGCAACGCCAGGCTGGCACTGAAAATGTCGCTACCGCTTTACGATGGCGGTCAGCCCACGGTACAAGGCAATCTGCGCTTTCAAGGCAATGAGGTGCAACTCATGCGCGGCACGCCGGTGTTGCAGCAAGCTAATGGCGAGCTGAGCTTTTCAGATAAAGGCTTTCAGCTGACCGGCATGCAAGCTGGTTTTTTGGGGGGGCCATTAAACTTTACGGGTGGTACCCAGCGCGACGGCAGCACACAAATCAAGTTTGATGGTGGCATGACATCCGATGGTCTGGCGCGAAGCCTGCCGGGACCGGCGATCCGCAAGCTCAGCAAGAAAATCACGGGCGGCACCCGCTACAGCGCGTTACTTCGCATCAAAAACCAGCGCCCCGAACTGACGCTGGAATCAACATTGGCCGGACTGGCGATCGACTTGCCTGCCCCCTTGCTCAAGCCCGCCAACGAGGTAATGCCATTGCGTTTTACGCTCGTGCCGCAAGCACCTTACGATGAATTGATGCAGTCTGAGGACATTCGCATCACGCTTGGGAAAAACCTTGCTGCACGCTATGTGCGGCAGCGCTCGGTTGCCAAAAATACGCCATGGAAGCTGGTACGTGGCGGCATTGGCGTCAATGTACCAGTGCCTATGCCCGACAGCGGACTAGCGATCAATCTGGACGTGCCGTCGCTATCGATTGATGCATGGCGTAACACTGTCGCTGCGCTGTTCACCGAGCCGACAGCAGCGGAAGCAGCGACAGATGCAGCGGCAACGGACTTCGCTGCCTACATCACGCCTGATCTGCTCGGCTTGCGTACGCCCGAGTTGATCGTCGCCGATAAAAAACTCGACAATGCCGTCGTCGGCGCTTCGCGTCAGCGTGGCAACTGGCAAGTGAATATTCATTCCGATCAGGCGGTTGGCTATGCGACATGGAACGACCCATCCTCCGAACGGGGCGCTGGCAAGATCAGCGCCAGGTTGGCTTCACTGGTGATACCAAAATCGGCAGCATCGGATGTGTCTGACCTGTTGAGCGGCAAAACCACGTCAGCGCAGTTGCCCGGACTGGATATCGTCGCCGACAATTTTGAACTGATGGACATCAAGCTCGGCCGTCTTGAACTGGCTGCCAGCAATGCCGGCGCGACGCTCGGTCGCGAGTGGCGCATCAACCGGCTGGCCCTGACGAATGCCGACGCCAGCTTGCGCGCCAGCGGCAAGTGGTCAACGATGGCTGGCGCTAACCAGTCCGGCCTCAGTTACGAGCTGGATATTTATGATGCGGGTCGCTTGCTTGACCGCTTCGGTTTCGAGCGACTGCTCAAAGGCGGTAAGGGCAGGATGGAGGGCGACCTTAGCTGGAAAGGGCCGCCCTATGATTTCGATATTCCCACGCTGTCCGGCAACCTGAGCCTGAGCCTGGCTTCCGGCCAGTTTTTGAAAGTTGATCCGGGTGCCGCCAAGTTGCTGGGTGTGATGAGCCTGCAATCCTTGCCGCGCCGTCTGGCGCTCGATTTCCGTGATTTGTTTTCTGAAGGATTTGCCTTTGACGGCATCGCCAGCACCGCGACTATTACGCAAGGCATGATCAAGACTGATAGTTTCAAGATGCGCGGCGTCAATGCCGTCGTCCTTATGGATGGCACTGTCGATCTGGATGCCGAAACGCAGAACATGAATGTCGTCGTGATCCCTGAGTTAAACGTGGGTGCTGCATCAGTCGTTTATGGTTTGGCAGTTAACCCCGTCATCGGTCTGGGTACTTTCCTGGCGCAGCTATTCTTGCGCAATCCTTTGTCGCAGGCGCTGACGCAGGAATATCAGATTACTGGCCCCTGGAAAGATCCGGCTGTGAAGAAAATTCCGGCCAGACGCAAAGTCACGGTAGAGCAAGTTGATGACAACAAAGCAGACAGCAAACAGAATTGACGAGCAAAGCTGACATGCACAGCAAAACCAAAATCGCTGCCGTACAGATGGTTTCAACGCCCGATCCTTCAGCCAACCGGCAAGTCGCTGCGCGGCTGGTGCGCGAGGCGGCGCAGGCGGGCGCGCAGTTGGTGCTGTTGCCCGAGTACTGGCCGCTGCTGGGCATGCGCGACACCGACAAGCTGGTGCATGCAGAGCAGGCCGGCAGCGGGCTCCTGCAAGGCTTCATGTCGGATCTGGCGCGTACATGCGGCGTGTGGCTGATCGGCGGCACCATACCTTTGGTGTCTGCAGAATCCGGTAAAGTGTTGAATACCTTGCTTGCCTATGCGCCGGATGGTCGGGCTGCCGCACGCTATGACAAGATTCACCTGTTTGGTTTTACGCGCGGCGAAGAATCCTATGACGAGTCGCGCACCATCGTCGCCGGCAAAGATGTCACCGTGCTCGAGACGCCGTTTGCTCGCGTCGGCCTGTCTATTTGTTACGACCTGCGTTTTCCGGAGTTGTATCGTGCGATGGGCGAGTGCACACTGATCGTCGTGCCCGCGGCCTTCACCTACACCACCGGTCGGGCTCACTGGGAAATTCTGCTACGTGCCCGCGCCGTCGAAAACCAGTGCTATGTGCTGGCGGCGGCACAAGGTGGCAAGCACGACAATGGGCGTCGCACCTGGGGATACAGCATGCTGGTTGACCCTTGGGGCGAGGTACTTGCGCAGCAGGCGGAAGGGGAGGGGCTTGTGATCGGCGAAATAGATGCCGGACATTTGAGTGCGGTGCGTGCCAGCCTCCCTGCTCTTCAGCACAGGAAGCTGTGAAGCCCATAGAGAGTGACTTGTGCCGCAAGCGGAAAGCCCTACATTCCAGTATGATTTTGATTCACGTTATTCCACCAGCCGTATTCCTGCCTAACTGATGCCATGAAGCTATTCGAACCCAATCTGCAAATCCAGGCCACTGCCCGCGAAATCCTGCTCACGCCCTATGGGCTGGATGAAGGCAAGCTTTTGAAAGTATTGGGTTCCATCTTCACGCACCGCGTTGATTACGCCGACCTGTATTTTCAGTTCACCCGCAGCGAAAGCTGGAGTCTGGAAGAAGGCATCGTCAAGACCGGCAGCTTCTCGATTGATCAGGGCGTAGGCATTCGCGCCGTGTCGGGCGACAAGACCGCTTTTTCCTATTCTGATGAAATCTCCGAGCAGGCGCTGCTCGAAGCCGCCGCCGCAACCCGCACTATTGCGCGTCAGGGTGCCGGCAAGATAAAAGTCGCTTCCACCATTGCCGCCGGCGGTGCACGTAGTCTGTACCTGCCGCATGACCCGCTGGCTTCGCTCGATGCCACTGCCAAGGTCAAGCTGGTAGAAAAAATGGAGCGCATCGCACGCGCCAAAGATCCGCGTGTGGTGCAAGTCATGGCGGGCCTGTCGGGTGAATATGATGTGGTGCTGGTCGTGCGTAGCGATGGCGTGATCGCAGCCGACATAAGGCCTTTGGTCAGATTGTCCTTGACCGTGATCGCCGAGCAAAATGGACGGCGTGAAGTCGGCAGCGCCGGCGGTGGAGGTCGTTATGACTATGCGTATTTCACCGACGCGCTGCTGGAAAAATATGCCAGCGAAGCCGTAGCCTCGGCTCTGGTCAATCTGGAAGCCCGTCCGGCGCCGGCCGGCCCGATGACGGTCGTACTCGGACCTGGCTGGCCCGGCATCCTGCTGCACGAAGCCATCGGTCATGGCCTTGAAGGTGACTTCAACCGCAAAGGCTCCAGCGCGTTCTCGGGCCGCATTGGTGAGCGTGTCGCTGCCAAGGGCGTGACCGTAGTCGACGACGGCACCATCGCTGACCGTCGTGGCTCTTTGAACATTGACGATGAAGGTAATCCGACCCAGTGCACCACACTGATCGAGGACGGCATCCTGAAAGGCTACATACAAGACACGCTGAATGCGCGCCTGATGAACATGCCTGTGACGGGCAATGCGCGGCGCGAGTCGTTTGCGCACCTGCCCATGCCGCGCATGACCAACACTTACATGCTGGCTGGCGACCGTGATCCGGCCGAAATACTGGCATCGGTCAAGAACGGCCTGTATGCCAGCAATTTTGGGGGCGGGCAGGTTGACATCACCAACGGCAAGTTCGTTTTCTCGGCCAGCGAAGCGTGGATGATTGAAGACGGCAAGCTGACCTATCCGGTCAAGGGCGCGACCCTGATCGGCAATGGTCCGGACGTGCTCAATCGCGTCAGCATGATAGGCAATGACCTGAAGCTGGACCCGGGCATTGGCGTCTGCGGCAAGGAAGGGCAGAGCGTGCCGGTCGGTGTCGGCCAGCCTACCCTGCGCATTGAAGGCATGATTGTGGGTGGCACAGCCTAGTTGCAAAACGGATAAGACGGCGGATTGCTTGCCAAAACCGCTGTTTTATAGCACCATCATGAGCTCGTAGACCTGACAACACGAAAACCATGTCCTGCATACGTTTTTATTTTTATACGCACTTTAGCTATTCCAGCCCAACGGCGGTGGAGAAGCGGTAAGTTCACGTAAATGTAAAACGAACGAGACAAACCGAAATTCTAAAAACCGCCAGGAATGGCGGTTTTTTATTTTTTACGAAAACTGTTCCTGGAGATAGCATGCCCCGCACCGATGACCTGAGGATTAGAGAATTGAAGGAACTGACGCCACCGTCGCATTTGATCCGGGAATTTCCGTGTTCAGAAAAAATCGCGAGCGTGACAGCCAACTCACGCACAGCGCTGCATCGCATCCTGCACGGCCAGGATGACAGAATGATGGTCGTCATCGGACCGTGCTCGATTCACGACACCAAGGCTGCGATGGAGTATGCGGCCCGCCTGATCAAAGAGCGCGAGCGCTTCTCCGCAGATCTCGAAATTGTCATGCGCGTGTACTTCGAAAAGCCGCGCACCACAGTCGGCTGGAAGGGCCTGATTAACGATCCTTACCTCGACAACAGCTTCCGCATCAACGACGGCTTGCGCATCGCGCGCGAGCTGCTGATGAAGATTAACGAGCTGGGCCTGCCGGCCGGCACCGAATTTCTGGACGTGATCAGTCCGCAGTACATCGCCGACCTGATCAGCTGGGGCGCCATCGGCGCACGCACGACCGAGTCGCAAGTGCATCGCGAACTGGCGTCCGGCTTGTCATGCCCGGTCGGTTTCAAGAACGGCACCGACGGCAACATTAAAATTGCGGTCGATGCGATCAAGGCCGCGTCGCAGCCGCATCACTTCCTGTCAGTGACCAAGGGCGGGCACTCCGCTATTGTCTCGACCAACGGCAATGAAGACTGCCACATCATCCTGCGCGGCGGCAAAGCGCCGAACTATGATGCTGCCAGCGTCGAAGCAGCGAGCAAAGATGTTGCTGCTGCCGGCTTGGCAGCGCGCATCATGATCGATGCATCGCATGCGAACAGCTCGAAGAAGCCTGAGAACCAAGTGCCAGTCTGCGCCGATATCGCCGCGCAAGTCGCCGCTGGGGACGACCGCATCGTTGGCGTGATGGTGGAGTCGCATCTGGTCGGCGGCCGTCAGGATCTGGTCGTCGGTAAAGAGCTGACCTATGGCCAGTCGGTAACGGATGGTTGTATTGACTGGGACAGCAGCTTGCAAGTGCTGGAAGGTCTGGCTGCAGCGGTTCGCCAGCGTCGCTTGAAAAAGAGCGCTGAAGCGTAAAGACTGAAAAGTATTTACATGAAAAAAACGCAGCAAGTCTGCGTTTTTTTTTGCCCGGACGAGATATATCTGGCAATTCCAATCTATGCATTGGTACTTTTTGTCCATGAGCTGTCCGCTTGCCCTAATTTTAAATGTTCAGTATATTAAACATTATGAGTATGGGTGGCTAAAATGAATATCCTCGATTTAGGTCCCTTGATCCGTTCGCGCAGAGAGTCACTCGGACTTAGTCAGCATCATCTTGCGAAGCTGTCTGGCTTGTCGCGAACCACAATAAACTTACTGGAAAATGGTGCTTTAGCTGATTTAGGCTTCAGCAAGGTAATAGCACTGATGGAAATTGTGGGATTACGGCTTGAGGCAAATCAAGTAGTTAATGCGCACAAAACAGCGCTCGTCATGGCCAGTAGAACAGTGAGCGTCAGTTATCGGGAAAAATTGACGCCGAAGGAATTGAGTATTGCTTTGGCAACGGGGTCAATTCCACCTAATAGAGTCGCGCATTTGGCAACGCTGCTGGATGAGGCGCCGGCAAGCGTGCTGGTTTCGGCTATTGAAGAAGTTGCACTGCAAAGCAGTGTCCCTCCCAAAAAAATTTGGGGACATATGAACAGGTGGGCAAAAGATTTTCATTCGCCAAGACGAATATGGTCCTAAGCCATGAGTAAAGCGCAACCTAAAAAATTACCGGATGGTCCGTGGACTGTTTTGCTTGGTCATGCATACAAGCTCATTGATGATTTTGAAAAACAGGGTGGCCTTGCGAATCCTTTTTGGACGCTGGGTGGTGGAACAGTCTTGATGCTTCGATACGAGCATAGGCAGAGTAAGGACATTGATATATTTGTGCCTGATCCCCAATATCTGGGCTACGTTACTCCGCGACTCAGTGATGTAGCGGCGGATATCTCTGATCAATATGTTGAAGCTGCAGGCTACGTAAAATTGATACGGCGCGAAGGGGAAATAGATTTTGTGGCGGCGCCTAATTTAACGAAGAATCCATTTGAAATCTGGAATTTGCAGGGAAGAGCGGTACGTGTTGAAACAGCTGCCGAGATTATCGCTAAAAAATTATGGCATCGAGGCGATACGGCAACAGCACGGGATTTGTTTGACCTTGCGTTGGTCATTGAAAAAGATCCAGACGGGCTCAGATTGGCTGCACCGTTTTTAACTCGTCATAGAGAAGAATTCATTGCTCAGATCACACAGAGAAAAGCATTATTTCAAATTCAATTTGAAGCAATCGACAAATTGAAATATCGACCTGAATTCGAAGCTGCTTTTTCATCAGCAAAGAATTTCCTTCTGAGCTTGTAATTCACAGGCAGTCTGAAACAGGCCCCTAAATTATCACGCTTGCCGTGAAAAATATCACAGCAAGCATTGATTGAATTTTTTGTTTCAATCGGAAACTAGTCGCGGAAATTATTGAATTCCAACGGCAAGTCCGTCACTTCTTTGCGCAGCAGTGCCATCGTCGCCTGCAGATCGTCGCGCTTGGCGCCAGTCACGCGCAAGGCATCGCCCTGAATGCTGGCCTGTACCTTGGTCTTGCTGTCCTTGATGATGCGCTGAATTTTTTTGGCGGCGTCTGATTCGATGCCGTTCTTGACCTTGATGACTTGCTTGACCTTGTCGCCGCCGATTTTCTCGATCTTGCCAATATCCAGAAATCGGACATCGACATTACGCTTGCTCATCTTCGTCGTTAACACATCACGCACCTGGCTGAGCTGGAATTCGCTGTCGGCGAAGGCGGTCAACTCGCGCTCTTTCTGCTCAACGCGGGCATCGCTGCCTTTGAAATCAAAGCGGGTCGTGATTTCCTTGTTGCTCTGCTCGACTGCGTTCTTCACTTCAACCTGATTGGCTTCGGATACAACGTCAAATGATGGCATGTGCTTATCCTTCTTATTACGGTTAAGGCTCGCATTTTAGCGGAAAAAATGTGCGCCAACCCCCTGTAGGTATAATCCAGCTCCTATGACTGCCCCGCTTCCCATTGCGAACGACGTATCGCTGCGCGCCCTCAATACCTTCGGCGTGGAAGCGCTGGCGCGGGCTTATCTGCCGGTTTCTTCCATCGAAACACTGGCTGCTGTGCGTGCTGACAAGGCGATGGCTGCGATGCCGCGCCTGATACTTGGTGGCGGTAGCAATTTGCTGTTTACGCAGGATGTGGACGCGCTGGTGCTGCACATGATCAGCCGCGGCATCAGTGCGATCGGCGAAGATGCCGATCACGTTTTTGTTTGCGCACAGTCTGGCGAAAGCTGGCATGGTTTTGTGCAATGGACTCTTGCACAAGATCTGGGCGGATTGGAAAATCTGTCGCTGATACCGGGCAGCGTCGGGGCTGCACCGATCCAGAATATTGGCGCCTATGGCAGTGAAATGGCTGACTGTTTCCATTCGCTGCGTGCATTTGACTTTGTATCCGGTAAAGTGCTGACCCTGACGCGCGACGACTGCGCGTTTAGCTATCGCGACAGTATTTTCAAGCATGCATTGCGCGACCGTGCGGTAATAGTTGATGTGACGTTTGCGTTGCCTAAACGCTGGCAGCCGAATCTGCGCTATGCTGAACTCGCGCAAGAAATCGCTGCAATCAGTAAGCCAACTGCCATGGAGATCAGCGCGGCAGTCATAGCGATCCGTTCGCGGAAATTGCCGGACCCGGCAATAACAGGAAACGCCGGCAGCTTCTTCAAAAATCCGGTGGTGTCGGCGGCGCAGCGTGACAGCTTACTGGTGCAGTATCCGCAATTGGTCAGCTATGCGCAGGCAGACGGTAGCGTCAAGCTGGCAGCCGGCTGGCTGATAGATCAATGTGGCTGGAAAGGACGCTCGTTGGGAGCGGCGGGCGTGCATGAGCGGCAGGCGCTGGTGCTGGTCAATCGCGGTGGTGCAAGCGGGCAGGACATTTTGCAACTGGCAGAGCGCATCAAGGAAGATGTCGCTCTGCGGTTTGGCGTCAAACTCGAGGTTGAGCCAGTCGTGATTTGAATTCTACTGTGATCAGCCGAAGTGGCAAACGTAATCAAGCGTTTCAATGGTCTCGATATCAAAACTTGAATTGCCCGGCACGTTGAAACTCTGGCCGCCTTCGTAGGTTTTCCATTCGGTTTCACCTTTGAGACGAATGCGGCATTTGCCTGCATTGAGCTCCATGATTTCCGGTGCGCCGGTGTTGAAGACCAGCGTTGACGGAAAAATCACGCCAACAGACTTCTTGGTGCCGTCGGCGAAGACAACGTTGTGTGACACGCACTTGCCGTCGAAGTAGAGGTTGGCTTTTTTGATGACGGAGACGTTGTCGAATTGGGTGGTCATAATAATTTTATCGTCGAGATATATAAAAAACCGTCATTCCGGCGCATGCCGGAATCCAGCGGCGTTCGTGTTTTGCAAAAGACACTGGGTTCCGGCTTTCGCCGGAACGACAGGGCAGTAATTACTGGCCGCGCTTGGTACGCGCATTCGCAGCAATGCGCATGCGCAGTGCATTGAGCTTGATGAAGCCGCCTGCATCAGCCTGATTGTAGGCGCCGCCGTCTTCATCAAAGGTCGCGATGTTCATGTCGAACAGTGAATCCGTTTTCGAATCACGTGACACTACAATCACATTACCCTTGTAAAGTTTCAGGCGCACCCAACCGTTGACGCAGTGCTGCGTGTGGTCGATCAGGGTCTGGATCGCGACGCGCTCCGGTGCCCACCAGTAGCCGTTGTAAATCATCGACGCATAGCGCGGCATCAGGTCATCTTTCAGATGCGCGACTTCGCGGTCCAGCGTGATCGATTCGATTGCACGGTGCGCGCGCAGCATGATGGTGCCGCCCGGGGTTTCGTAGCAGCCACGTGACTTCATGCCGACATAGCGGTTTTCGACCAGATCAAGGCGGCCAATGCCGTGCTTGCCACCCAGGCGGTTGAATTCCGTCAACACAGTCGCTGGCGACATGCGCTTGCCATTCAGTGCGACGATGTCGCCGCGTTCGTATTCAATATCCAGATACTCTGCTGCGTCCGGTGCCGCTTCAGGGCTGACCGTCCAGCGCCACATTGCTTCTTCAGCTTCGGCGCTCGGGTTTTCCAGATGGCGGCCTTCAAAGCTGATGTGCAAGAGGTTGGCATCCATCGAGTAGGGCGCGCCGCCGTTCTTGTGTTTCATGTCGATTTCAATGCCGGCGTCTTCCGCGTACTTCAGCAGCTTTTCGCGTGACAGCAAATCCCATTCGCGCCATGGTGCAATGATTTTTACATTCGGCATCAGCGCATAGGCGCCGAGTTCGAAACGCACCTGGTCGTTACCCTTGCCGGTGGCGCCATGCGAAATGGTATCTGCACCGGTTTCGCGTGCGATCTCGATAAAGCGTTTTGCAATCAGAGGACGCGCAATCGACGTGCCGAGCAAGTACTCGCCTTCATACACGGTATTGGCACGGAACATAGGGAAGACGAAGTCGCGCACGAATTCTTCGCGCACATCGTCAATGAAAATATTTTCAGGCTTGATGCCGAATTTGATGGCCTTGGTGCGTGCCGGCTCCAGCTCTTCGCCCTGACCGAGATCAGCGGTGAAGGTGACGATCTCGCACTGATAATTATCTTGCAGCCATTTCAGAATGACTGAGGTGTCCAGTCCGCCCGAATAGGCGAGGACGACTTTCTTGGTATCGCTCATGCTCTTGCTTTCCTTTATTTCTGAATCGTTTCAACTCGTCGTTTTAACTTATCGTTTCTGCTTGACCTTACAGCTTGCCCAGCAACAGATACTCGAGCAGCGCTTTTTGCACATGCAGCCGGTTCTCTGCTTCATCCCATACCACCGATTGCGGACCGTCGATGACTTCAGCGCTGACTTCTTCACCGCGATGGGCCGGCAGGCAGTGCATGAACAGCGCATCCGGTTCGGCGCGCTGCATTTTGGCGCTGTCGACAATCCAGCCGTCGAAGGCTTTCAATCT
This sequence comes from Burkholderiaceae bacterium, assembly GCA_030157545.1. Classification (GTDB taxonomy): domain Bacteria; phylum Pseudomonadota; class Gammaproteobacteria; order Burkholderiales; family Burkholderiaceae_D; genus Pernthalerella. The sequence goes on along the minus strand of JAOAUN010000057.1, from coordinate 90,464 downwards.
TGCGGTGTTTTCTTCTTCATAGCCCATGCTGGTCCAGACATCGGTCGTCACCAGATGCGCACCGGCGCAGGCGTCGGCCGGGTTCTCGAATACTGTGTAGCGCTGATGACCGGGCGCGACTAATGCGGGGTCGATATCGTAGCCAGCCGGTGTTGATACATTCAAATGGAAGCCGAATACTTCAGCTGCCTGTAGCCAGGAATACAGCATGTTGTTGGCATCGCCAACCCACGCCACCGTCTTGCCGGCGATGGAGCCGCGATGCTCGATATAGGTGAAGATATCGGCAAACACCTGACACGGATGATGTTCATTGGTCAGGCCGTTAATGACCGGCACGCGCGAGTTCGCAGCAAAGCGGTCAATGATGTCCTGGCCGAAGGTGCGGATCATGATGATGTCGCACATGCGGGACATCACCTGCGCGGCATCTTCCACCGGCTCACCGCGGCCGAGCTGGCTGTCGCGTGTGTTGAGGTAGATGGCTGCGCCGCCGAGTTGGTGCATGCCGGCTTCGAAAGAGAGACGGGTGCGCGTTGAATTTTTCTCGAACACCATCACCAGCGTGCGGTCTAGCAGCGGGTGGTGTGGTTCATAGTTCTTGAATTTGCGTTTGATGATTTTTGAACGCTCGATCAGGTACGTGTACTCGTCGAGAGTGAAATCAGAAAACTGCAGAAAGTGTTTGATAGCCATAAATGGAAACGGCGGCCAGCTTGGCGCCTGCCGCCGAATTTGTAACCCTATGGATTATAAGGGATTTTGAACGTGATTGGCACATAAGCCACCGTACATGTCATGTGGTGCACGATGAAAGCCACTGGGTCCCAGCTTTCGCTGGGACGACGGTAGAAAAACAAATGTCATCCCAGCGAAAGCTGGGATCCAGCGTCGTTAATTTGGGAAAGGGCAAATCAATACAACTTCTGCGAAGCTTCATGCAGCAACTGCCGGTATAGATCATGCCGTGACCGCGCAATTCCACCATCTGCCAGTGCCTGCAATACCCCGCAACCCGGCTCAATCAAATGATGGCAGTTATAAAAACGGCATTGCCCCAGCTGCGGACCAAACTCGGGGAACGCGCGCTCCAGCATGCCCTCGGAGAGCTGATACAGGCCGAATTCCTGAAAGCCCGGCGAATCGATGATGGTGCTGTGCGCATCCATCGAATACAGCCGTGTAAAGGTCGTGGTGTGCTTGCCAGTGTCCAGCGCCGCAGAAATCTCGCGAACCGCAATCTCGGCATCCGGAATCAGCAGGTTAACCAGCGAAGACTTGCCCATGCCCGACTGCCCGATCAAAATCGTCGACTGATTTGCCAGCAGCGGCCGCAATGTCGCCAGCGTCGTTTCCGGATTGCTCTTGGCCGATACCTCATGCACCGGATAACCGATACCGGCATACAGCGCCAGTCGCTTGCGTGTGGCCGCCAGATTGGTGGTGAGGTCAGTCTTGTTCAGGATCAGGTGCGCTTTGACGCCTGCTGACTCGGCAGCGACTAACGCGCGCGACACCAGATCTTCGGTGAAGCCCGGCTCGGTCGCCACCACAATGAATAATTGCGTGACATTGGCAGCCAGTAGCTTGGACTTGTACTGGTCGGAGCGATACAAGAGCGTGGCACGCGGCAGGATTTCTTCGATCACGCCCTGATTCGGCGACGTCAGCTTGTAACGGATCAGGTCACCGACAGCGACATCGCTTTTCTTGCCGCGGGTGACGCACTGAATCAGCTGGCCGTCGACCTGTGCAAGGTAATGCCGGCCGTGAGCGGCAACGATCTGGCCTTTCAAATCAGCCAAGCCTTTCGGTTCAGCCATGCTTTAGCTGAATTCGTGCTGGTACACGTCGTCGAATTTGGCTGCACAGATAAAATCATTTTCGGACAAGCCGCCATTGACCGAGTGGGTATTCATGCGCACGATGCAGCGGTTGTAGCTGACTACCAGTACCGGATGATGGTCTTGCTGATGTACCACCGACGCGATCGCATTTACGAACCGTATCGTCTGGTGATAGTCCTTGAAACTGAACGTCCGCACCAGCTTGCCATGTTCGACAACCCAGTCAGGCAAGGCGGCGAGCGACTCGCCAAGGGCTTCAGGGCTGAGCGCCTGTTCCTGATGGTGGCAGGATTGTTGCAAGAGCGTGGCGCGGGTGATCATGATCAAAATCAATCTTAAAGTGAGAGCAGGCGTTGAACCCGCAGGCTGGCCGGCGGATGCGAATCATAGAACGCCGAATGTAGCGGGTCAGGCGTCAGTGTAGACGCATTGTCTTCGTAGAGCTTGACCAATGCCGCAATCAGGTCTTGCGAGCTGCTGTGATGCGCAGCAAAGGCATCCGCTTCAAATTCATGCTTGCGCGATGCAATCGATGTCAGAGGCGACAGGATAAAGCTGAACACTGGCAACACGAACATGAACAGCAGCAGCGCCATGGCGTCATTGCTGACTACCGGCATCGGTTGCACCCCCAGCCCCTGATAAAACCAGACCTGATTTTTCAGGTAGCCCAGCAATGCCAGAAAACCCAGCGAGACCACAAAGATCATGGCAATACGCTTGATCACATGATGCAGCTTGAAATGACCCAGTTCATGCGCGAGCACCGCTTCGATTTCGCTGGGCGCCAGACGCGCCAGCAAGGTGTCGAAAAAAACGATGCGCTTGGCCGAGCCGAAGCCGGAGAAATAGGCATTGCCATGCGCGCTGCGACGCGAACCGTCCATCACGAACAAGCCCTTGCTGGCAAAGCCGACGCGCTGCATCAGGCCTTCGATACGCGTACGCAGGCTTTCGTCTTGCAGCGGCGTGAATTTATTGAAAAGTGGTGCGACCACGCTCTGGTAAAAGCCCAGCATCAGCATCTGGAAGACGCACCACAAACCCCATGCATACAGCCACCAGAGCGCACCGGCCTTGTCCATCAACGTCAGTGTCACCCAGATCAAAGGCAAGCCTATCGCAGAGCCAATCGCAGTGCTCTTGATCAGGTCCGTAAAAAACAGACCTGGGCTCATCTTGTTGAAACCGAATTTTTCTTCCAGCGTAAATTGTTTGTAATAGTCGAAAGGCAAATCAATCACGCCCGATATCAACATCACTGCGGCGATTAAACCAATCTGGTACACCATGCCGGGGCCGGCCAGTTGAATAATCTGCAAGGATAACCACTGTAGTCCGCCCAACAGCGTGAAGCCAACCAGCACCACGGCATTCACCACCAGCATCACCAGCTTCAGGCGCGTCTTGGCGATGGTGTAGTCAGCGGCTTTCTGATGCGCGGCGAGCGGAATTTTTTGTGCAAACTGCGCAGGCACCGCATCACGGTGGTTTGCTACATGACGCAACTGGCGCATGCCCAGCCAGAGTTTCAGTCCAAGCGTAGCCAACAGGAAGGCGGCAAACAAATAAGAAAAGCTTTGGGAATCCATACGGTGCCTATGAGAAAATGGCGCTTTGATGACCATGTGCACAGTTGCTGCGAATGGTCGTTTTCATAGCTATCAGGAAGATCAATTATGTCACAAGCTACTCCATCGCATGATGCCGCGCCCCAGATCGTGCGCCCGAATGAATTCAATCTGGTCTGGATCGATATGGAAATGACAGGCCTCGACCCTGACAAGGACCGTATTATCGAAGTGGCAGCAGTCGTTACCGATCCGGAACTGAATATCCTTGCTCAAGGTCCGGTCTTTGCCATTCATCAAAGTGACGCGCTGCTCGACGGCATGGATGCATGGAACAAGGGCACCCATGGCCGCTCCGGCCTGATAGAGCGCGTTAAAACTTCAAGCGTGACGGAAGCGGAAGCGGAAGTGCAGTTGATAGAATTTTTGAAACAATACGTCCCGAGTGGCAAATCACCAATGTGCGGCAACTCGATTTGTCAGGACCGCCGTTTCATGGCGCGCGGCATGCCCAAGCTGGAAGCGTTTTTTCATTACCGCAATCTCGACGTGTCCACGCTGAAGGAATTATGCAAGCGCTGGAAGCCGGCACTGGCGGCTGGCTTTAAAAAGCATCAGATGCATACCGCGCTGGCTGACATCATTGAATCGATTGAAGAATTGCGTTACTACCGCGAGCACTTCATCAAGGAGTGAGGTAGAGGTAAATCTAAAGACGCTGGATCCCCTTTCGGGCCACGTCCCGGCAAGCATGCCGTGACGCTTCGATAGGCGCAGCGCTAATGCGCTACGAATCCCCTATCTCACCCTGCGCTGGGATGACGGTAGATATTTGGGCGATTTACACATTACTACCGTCGTCCCAGCGCAGGCTGGGACCCAGTGTCTTTGAATTTAGTGAATCACGACCTTCGGCTGTCCTTCCCAAAACCGGTGTATCTGTGAAATCGACGCCTCAATTTCGCGCGCGAGTTTGTCGCATTTGACCGGATTGTCGACCAGCTTCATTTCTGCTTCTTCAATTTCTTCCGCACCCAGCAAATAAACAGGCCGCAGCAAGCTCGCCTGCGGCGCATCCCATAAGGCTTGCCATGCGGCCGGACGCAGGCTGATGCCTACCATGAAGCCCCAGGCCCAGGCTTCGGCATCGAGCACCTTTTTGCCTTGCCATTCATGCTCGCAAAACAGCGGCTCGAATTCTTTTGGCGCGACTTCGAGCGTGATCTCGATTTCTTTCAGCACCCGCGCAATCATGTCGCTGATGCGCGCAAATTCTGCGTCGGACTCGAACTCCGGCGTGTCTTCCTCTTCAGTGCCCCAGACGCGCGCGAGCCACTCGGGCTGCTCCACTTTCATGGGGCACAGTGCGATCGCAGTCAGGTAGCCATGCAAAGCGTCCATTGTCATTGCATCGTCGCCGCAGCGGTCCGACATCAGGAAATGGTCGAGTTCGTCGAATTCTTTTTCGGACAGTAATTGGTCGGGTGACATAGGGCCGGCTTTGTAAAAGGGTGAAATTGAGGAAATGCGCACAGTGTAACCGCAACGAACGCGAATACAATGAAGGCTATGACAACAGGTGCTCCATTCTCTTTCGCCGGCCTTGAGCCCGGTATCGTCCTTGATGCACTCGACAGCGTTGGCCTGGCCGGAGACGGTCGCTTGCTTGCACTTAATAGCTATGAAAATCGCGTCTATCAGGTCGGCATGGAACAAGGCCCGCCTGTGGTCGTCAAATTTTACCGGCCGCTGCGCTGGAGTGATGAAGCCATTCTCGAAGAACATCAGTTTGTGCAAGAACTGGTCGAGCAGGAAATTCCAGTCGTGCCGCCGCAGACGATTGCCGGCGCGACCTTGCAGCACTACCAGGGATTTCGCTTTGCCGTATTTGCCAGGCAGGGCGGACGCGCGCCCGAGCTTGATCGCGATGGCACGCTGGAATGGATAGGTCGGCTGATGGGGCGCATTCATGCCGTTGGCAGTACGCGGCCCTTCACGCAGCGACCAGCGCTAACTCTGCAAAGTTTCGGCAGTGAGCCGCGTGCCTGGTTGCTCGCGCATGAATTCATTCCCGCTGAACTATCAAGCAGCTGGCAGAGTGTGACCGCGCTCGCGCTCGAAGGCGTGCAGCGCTGCTTTGAGCGCGCTGGTGATGTGCGACAGTTGCGATTGCATGGCGACTGCCACGGCGGCAATGTCTTGTGGACCGATGACGGCCCGCACTTTGTCGACTTCGATGACAGCCGCAGTGGTCCGGCAATACAAGATCTGTGGATGCTGCTCTCCGGCGAACGGGCAGATATGACTCGGCAGTTGGGCGACTTGTTGGCCGGCTATGAAGATTTTTTCGAGTTTGAACCGCGCGAACTGCATCTGCTCGAAGCCTTGCGCACCCTGCGCCTGCTGCATTACTCGGCGTGGCTTGCCATGCGCTGGGAAGATCCGGCTTTTCCGCTGGCATTCCCTTGGTTTAATACGGTCCGCTACTGGCAAGACCGGATACTGGAATTGCGCGAACAGGTCGCATTGATGGATGAAGCGCCTCTCTGGCAGCTTTGATATAAGTCAATTTTTTTGCGCAGTGCCTTTGCTACAGTCAGCTACGGTCCGCTTTTCCGACTGCTAACGTGAAGGATCTGCCATGTTCCAGAAAATCCTCGTGCCTACCGATGGCTCGCCCTTGTCGCAGCGCGCCGTCAAGGCCGCTATCGAATTTGCTGCTGCCACCGGTGCAGCCATTGTCGGCCTGTCAGTCGCGCAGCTGTATCCATTCATGCTGATGCCGGAAGCCGGCAGCATGGTCGACTTGACCGTGTATGAAGACGTGCAGGATCAGGCTGCGCAACAGCACATTCGCGAACTCGACGAACAGGCAAAGGCCGCGCAAGTGCGCTGCGAAGTGCTGACGTCGCGCGGCATTCATCCGTACGAAGAAATTATTGCGACTGCTACAGCCAGACAATGTGACCTGATCTGGATGGCCTCACATGGCCGCAAGGGGCTCGACAAGCTTTTACTGGGTAGTGAAACTCAGCGGGTGCTGGCTCATAGTTCTATACCAGTGCTCGTCTATCGTTGAAAACCCGGCTAGTGCGCCATCAACACCGGCACCGTCATCGATGCAAGCATGGTCCGTGTAACGCCACCAAGCACGATTTCACGGAAGCGCGAATGGCCATAGCCCCCCATGACAATCATGTCCGAATTCAAATCGGCGGCCAGCGACAACAGCGCATTACCGGTATCAAGTTCGATAGTCTGGTTTCTCACTGTGAGCTTGACGTCATGGCGAGCCAGATAAAGCGCCAGGTCAGCACCGGGCTGCTCGCCGTGCGCATCGGGCTGGTCGTCGGCATTGAAGACAACCAGATCGGCCTGTTCAGCCTGCGTCAGCAAAGGCAGTGCGCCGGTCACGGCGCGGGTTGCGGACATGCTCGCATCCCATGCAATCAAGGGGCGCTTGCGCGGCTCGCTGAATTGCCCCATGAACGGCACCACCAGCACCGGCCGCGCGCAATTCATCACCACATATTCGGGGAAGTCCGGCATCAGTCCCGGCACCGCTTCATCGGGATTGATCTGGCCCAGCACGACCAGATCGCAATAACGTGCCTGCAGGGTGATGCCGCCACCGGCGTCATCGTCAATGAGGCGCGATTCAACCGAGCTCACGCCGGCCGCACCAGCGATCTGTTCGAAATCTTGCAGAGCCTTGCGCGCATAGTCGCGCAGAAAGTCGAGATGATGTTTCAATACAGCGTCATGCGGATTGATCGCGCCGCTGTCGAATACGAAGCGGGAAATGCCAGTCATGGCCGCGCCGATCAGATGTGCATTTTCAGAGCGCGCAATGGCGGCTGCCAGACGGATGCGTTCAGCCGCGTGAGTGGACTGATCAACATGCACCAGTATGGTTTTGTATGACATGGCATGATCCTTATTAAATAAGTAAATGAATAAAGCAAATTTTAAGCACAGAGCGGCTGTCTGACTGACACTATCGGACCTGCACTGCACAATCTTTTTGCAAAACTTGATTCAGATCAATCGCGCTCATTAGCATACTCAGCAACCACATCGTCAAAGGCAGGCCATGAGCATTCGTAATCTGCGTTTCCTGTTCGCCCCGCAATCGGTGGCCCTGATCGGCGCCAGCGACCGTCTGCATAGCGTAGGCGCGACCGTACTGACGAATCTGATCGGCGGGCGCCCTGTTACCGAGCTTGGCAATCGCGTCATGGCAGTCAATCCGCATCATTCCCGCTTGCTCGGTTTGCCGGTCTATCCGGACATAGCAAGCCTGCCGCAAGCGCCGGAGCTGGCCGTGATTGCGACGCCGCCTTCAAGCGTGCCGCTGCTGATTCAACAGCTGGCGGCAATAGGTACACACGCTGCCGTCGTGCTGACAGCCGGCATGAGCGCCGACAGCGGCAATGGCAAGAGCTACCGGCAATTAATGCTCGAAGCAGCGCGACCAACTCTGCTGCGCATACTCGGCCCCAATTGCGTAGGCTTGCTGGTGCCGGCAGCCGGCCTCAATGCGAGCTTTGCGCATGTTGATGCCTTGCCCGGCAAGATCGCTTTCGTGTCACAGTCGGGTGCGCTGGTGACTGCGGTGCTGGACTGGGCGCGTTCGCGCAATATCGGCTTTTCGCATTTCATCTCGCTTGGTGACGCCGACGATGTCGACTTCGGCGACGTGATCGACTATCTGGCGACTGATCCCGACACCCACGCCATCCTGCTCTATGTCGAAGATATCCGGCAGGCGCGCAAGTTCATGTCGGCCGCGCGCGCTGCCAGCCGCAACAAGCCGGTGCTGATAGTGAAATCTGGCCGTGCGCCGGAAGGCGCAAAAGCAGCAGCGTCGCATACCGGCGCGCTCGCCGGGTCGGACGCAGTCTATGACGCCGCCATCCGGCGCGCCGGGATGCTACGTGTGCTTACCACCGAAGCTTTGTTTGATGCAGTCGAGACTTTGGCGCGTGCGCGACCCTTGCAGAGTGAAGAACTGATCATCCTCACCAACGGCGGCGGCCCCGGCGTCATGGCCACCGATGCGCTCATTACCAGCGGCGGCAAGCTCGCCCAACTGTCTGACGACACCGTCGCTGCACTGAATGCGGTGCTACCTGCAAACTGGTCGCGAGGCAATCCGGTCGACATCATTGGCGACGCGCCGGCCGAGCGCTATAAGCAGGCGCTGGAAATTCTGATCGCGCATCAGCCGCGCAGCGCGTTGTTGTTCATCCATGCGCCGACTGCCATCGTGCCGAGCAGCGACATCGCGCACGTCATTGCGCCGCTGGTGCAGCAGTCGCAGCGGCATATCATTGCCTGCTGGCTTGGCGGCGCAGCGGTGGCAGATGCAAGGCAGATTTTTTCGCAAGCCGGTATTCCGCAGTTCGGCACACCTGAGCAGGCCGTGCAGGCGTTCATGCAGGTGGTGGAGTACCGGCGCAATCAGGATTTGCTGATGCAAGTGCCCGCTGCCGATGGCACTCAGGGCGAGCCTGACCGCAATGCAGCGCGCGCGATCATACAGCGCGTGCTCGATGAGGGCCGCGCCATGCTGAGCGAACCGGAAGCGAAAGACTTGCTCGCTGCATGGCGCATTCCGGTCGTGGATACACGGGTGGCCAGCTCGCCGCAGCACGCTGGCGTGCTTGCACAACAAATAGGATTTCCGGTTGCAGTCAAACTGCTCTCACCCGACATCAGTCACAAGACCGAAGTCGGTGGTGTAGCGCTTGACTTGAACAGTGCCGCCGATGTCGAAGCAGCCGCACAGGCCATGCAGCAAAGGCTGGGCAGCTTGCGCCCTGACGCAAGGCTGCAGGGTTTTTCGGTGCAGGCCATGGCGCGCCGGCCGGATGCCTGCGAGCTGATCATCGGCGTGACCACTGATGCCGTGTTTGGTCCTGTCATCCTGTTTGGCCAGGGCGGTATTGCAGTGGAAGTCATGCACGACAATGCGCTGGCGCTGCCGCCGCTGAACTCGGTGTTGGCACGCGACCTGATCAGTCGCACGCGAGTGGCACGTCTGCTGGCAGGCTATCGCAACAAACCGGCCGCCGATCTGGATGCCGTATGCCGTGTGCTGATACAAATTTCGCAGCTGGTTTCCGAGATGCCGGAAATTCTCGAACTCGACATCAATCCGGTATTGGCTGATGCGCAAGGCGTCATTGCGCTCGACGCCAGAGTCAAAGTGCAGGTCAGTCACGCACGGCATCCGGATGACCGGCTGGCCATCCGGCCTTACCCTAAAGAGCTGGAGCAAAGCGTGCAATGGCTGGGTGCGCCGCTGATGCTGCGCCCGATCAGGCCTGAAGACGGCGCTGAGCATCTGCGTTTTTTTGCGGCGCTTGACCCGCTCGATGTACGCTTCCGCGCATTCGTGCGTATGCGTGAATTGCAGCCTTCGCAACTCGCAAGGCTGACGCAAATCGATTACGACCGCGAGATGGCTTTCGTTGCCGTGCGCCGGCGGCCAGACGGCAGTGATGAAACGCTGGGTGTGGTGCGCGGTGTCGCTGATCCGGACAATATCGACGCTGAATTTGCGATCATTATTCGCTCCGACCTGAAAGGCATGGGACTTGGACTGATGCTGATGACGAAGCTGGTTGATTATTTTCGCCAGCGCGGCACGCACTGCATCGTCGGCGAGACCCTGGCTGACAACCGTGCCTTGATTGAATTGATACGTCCTTTCGGTTTCGTCACCCATGCCTCCCCGGAAGACGGCACCATCGAATTGCAGCTCGAATTGCAGCGCGACTTGCAGAATCCCACCCTGCCAATTTTGACTTAGGTCAAGGTAATGTCGGGACCGCATCCGTAGACTCCAAACCGCCTGATAGCTGCGCACATTGTGAAGCGCGCCGGGCGAGGAGCAAGCAAATGACGGTTTCGACAACAGAGTCATCCACCACGCAGAATGTGGTGTTCGATGCCAAACTAATCAGCAGGCTGAGCCAGTCCGGTCCGCGCTATACCTCGTATCCGACCGCCGACCGTTTTACCGAATCTTTTCATTACCGTGACTATTTGCAGGCAGTCGCCGCTGCCCATGCGCGCGGCGGCCGTCATCCGTTGTCGCTGTATATTCATATTCCGTTTTGCGACACCGTTTGCTACTACTGCGCGTGCAACAAGATTGTCACCAAAAATCATGAAAAAGCCGCCACCTATCTCGGCTATCTAAAGCGCGAGATAGAAATGCAGGGCCGCTTGTTTACCGGTTTTAACCATATCGAGCAATTGCATTTCGGCGGCGGCACGCCCACTTATTTGTCGGATGCGCAAATGGACGACCTCATGCAGCATCTGCACCGCTGGTTCCAGTTTGCGCCCGACGAAGCAGGTGAATATTCGATTGAGGTTGACCCGCGCACCGTCACCCCCGAGCGTGTGCACAGACTGCGTGCGCAAGGCTTCAATCGCATCAGCCTGGGCGTGCAGGATTTCGATGCCGACGTGCAGAAAGCGGTCAACCGCATCCAGCCTGAAGACAAGACACTGGCCGTCATTGCAGCAGCACGCGCCGCACAATTTCGCTCGGTCAGCATTGACCTCATCTATGGCTTGCCGAAGCAGACTATCTTTACAATGGCGCAGACGCTGGAGAAGGTGGTTGCCGCCAACCCTGACCGCATCGCGGTTTATCACTACGCGCATCTGCCACATTTGTTCAAGCCGCAGCGCCGCATCAACGAAGCAGACATGCCGGCAGCCGACGTCAAGCTCGATATGCTGGCACTGTGCATCAGGCGGCTGAATCAGGCTGGCTACGTCTATATCGGCATGGATCATTTCGCCAAGCCGACTGACGACCTCGCCATTGCGCAGCGTCAGGGTAGGTTGCACCGCAATTTCCAGGGTTATTCCACCCAATCCGATCTGGACCTGTTGTCTTTCGGTGTCTCGGCCATTGGCGCTGTGGGCGCCAGTTACAGCCAGAACGTCAAAACGCTGGATGCGTATTACGAGCATCTGGACAAAGGCGAGCTGCCGATTGCCCGCGGCTTCAAACTGACGATGGATGACCTGCTGCGACGATTCATTATCCAGATGTTAATGTGTAATTTCGAGTTGTCGATACGCTCGCTGGAACAGGCTTATCCGATCACCTTCAGTAGCTACTTTGCAGCCGAACTCGACAAGCTGCAGGAACTGGCTGAACTCGGGCTGGTGACGCTGGATGAGGAATGGATCAGCGTGACCTTGAAAGGGCGGCTGCTGATCCGCAATGTCTGCATGGTGTTTGACAGGCATTTACGCGAGGCGAGAAGCTTACAATCGGAAGCGCAGCGTTATTCGAAGACGGTGTGAACGGATTGTGTTGTATCGTCAGTCGGCGAAAGACGCTGGATCCCGGCTTTCGCTGGGATGACGGTAGTAGTGTGGAGAGCGCTCAACCCCTTCCGTCGTTCCAGCGCAGGGTGAGGCAGGGGTTGCGTAACGCCTGCGTTACGCCTGCCGAAGCGGTCTGGCTTGCAAGCCAGACCGTGGCCCGAAGGGGAACCCAGCGTCTTTCGTAAATCACCTACACAAACTAGAACCAGCATGAATAAACCAACCAACACGAAGGCGAACCACCATTGACCAGTCTTGCCCTCCTGCCGATTTTTCTCATAGGCCTGTTCGGTGGCGTTCATTGCGTCGGCATGTGCGGCGGCATTGTCGGCGCGTTCTCTGTCGCCACCCCTAAGCGGCGTCCGTTCCCGCTGCCTGTCACCAGTTCCAATCATTTAATCTCGGCGGCTGCCGATGGCAGCCTGCGCGTGTTCGCTTTCAACGCAGGTCGTATCGCCAGCTACATGTTGGCCGGCGCACTCGCCGCGAGTCTGGCTGGTAACTTAAAAACGCTGATTCACATCAGCGAAATGCAAACTGCCGGCTACTGGCTCGCCAATCTGATGCTGATTGCCTTGGGTGCGTCGCTGATGAATCTCTGGCATGGACTGGCACGGCTGGAAGCGCTGGGCCAAATTCTCTGGCGTCGCATACAGCCTTTAATGAAAAACCTGCTGCCAGTCGAAAGTATCTGGCAGGCCGCAGCACTGGGTGGCCTGTGGGGCTGGGTGCCGTGCGGGATGGTCTACAGCGTTTTGATGACAGCGCTCCTGACCGGTTCGGCTGCACAGGGCGCGCTGGTGATGGGTGCGTTCGGTCTCGGTACCTTGCCGCTGCTGCTCAGCATGGGCATGCTCGGCACCACGCTGCAACCCTTGCTGAGAAAGCCGGCGGTGCGTGTGCTGGCCGGCGCATTGGTGCTGTCGTTTGGCGTGCTCGGGCTGCTGCGCGTTGCTACCGGCATGTCGCATGGCTGGCTCGACGCAGTCTGCATTAGTCCGGCGGCAATGTGATGCGCGACTGTTTTCACTGCGGACTGCCAGTGCCGGAAGGCAGTCACTGGTCCGTTACCATTGATGCCGTTGCGCAAGCGATGTGTTGTCCCGGTTGTACGGCAGTCGCGCAAAGCATCGTCGACAATCATCTGCAGAATTTCTATCGTGAGCGTAGCAGCTTTTCTGCTGGCGTGACCGAGCTCGTGCCAGATGCGCTGAAACTGTATGACACCCCCGAGCTGTCTGCCCGCTTCGCCAGCGAATCGCCGCTGCATTCGGAAGCCACGCTGTCGATTGAAGGCATACGCTGTGCGGCCTGCGTGTGGCTGATAGAAAAACGCCTGTCGCAAGTGCCGGGTCTGCGCGCAGCAAACCTGAACGTCGCAACAGAAAAATTGCAAGTATCGTGGGACTCTTCGCATTGCAAGCCCAGCGACATATTGCAGGCTGTGCGTGACGTTGGCTACCTTGCCTATCCGTTTGATCCGGTCAGGCATGGCGAACTATTGCGCAAGAACGCGAAGACTTTGTTTCGTCAGTTATTCGTCGCCGCACTATCGATGATGCAGGTGATGATGTATGCGGTACCAGTCTATATGGCGACCGATGGCACGATGGAGCCGGCGATGGAGCAGCTGATGCGCTGGTCCAGCCTGCTGTTGACCTTGCCTGCTGTCCTCTATTCTGCGCGGCCCTTTTTCAAGGGTGCGTGGGCAGACCTGAAACAGCGTGCGCTTGGTATGGATGTGCCGGTTGCGCTTGGCATTGGCGCTGGTTTCATCGGTAGCGTCGTGGCAACGGTGCAAGGCAGTGGTGACGTGTACTTCGATTCCGTCACTATGTTCATTTTCCTTCTTTTGTGCAGTCGTTATCTGGAACTGCTGGCGCGCCGGCGCGCAGCCGGTTCGCTGGAAACCATGCAGCACGCCTTGCCGGCATCAGCCTGGCTACTGAAAAATTTTCCGGCCAGCCGCGAGGTGACGCTGGTGGCGGCCGCGCAATTGCGCCGCGGTGACCTGATATTGGTCAAGCCCGGTGAAGCGATTGCTGCCGATGGCGTTATCGTCGAAGGTGATACGGCAGTTGATTTGTCCATGCTCACCGGCGAGAGCCAGCCACAGAAAAGAAATTGCGGAGAACAGTTGGTGGGTGGCGCTGTCAATGCCAGCCAGCCCATCGTGCTGCGCATAGAAAAACCGTCGCAGGACAGTGCCTTGTCAGCGCTGATCCGCTTGATCGAGCGCGCAGGGCAGGGCAAGCCAAAAATGGCGCAATGGGCCGATCAGGTCGCTGCGTGGTTTGTAGGTGCGCTGCTGCTGTTTGCCGTTGCAGTCTTCATCTTCTGGTCTTTGCACGACGCGGCGCGCGCATGGCCGATTGCGATTGCCGTGCTGGTCGTTTCCTGTCCCTGCGCATTGTCGCTCGCTACGCCATCGGCGCTGGCCGCCGCCACGGATAGCCTGTTGCGCCAGGGTGTGCTGGTAATACAGCCGCATGTGCTCGAAACCCTGCATCGTGCAACGCATATCGTGTTTGATAAAACGGGCACGCTGACCGAAGGCCAGCCCAGCTTGCAGCAGGTGAACTTGTTCGGTACTGCCAGCCGCGCCGAAGTGTTGCAGCTGGCGGCGACACTGGAAGCCGACAGCGCGCATCCACTGGCACGCGCGCTGATAACGGCAGCTGCAGGTGAAAATCTCGATGATGAGGCGACTCCGACAGTCTTTAATGAGGTTCTGACTGAGCTGACCGAGCGCGAGAGCTTTGCGGGACAGGGCTTGCAAGCGCGGCTTGGCGAGCAGATCGTGCGCCTGGGCAGCGCAGACTTCGTCGCGCAGCTGGTCGGCACGGAAGTCCCGGTTAACGAGACGGATGGCATGATCGCCGTCTATATGGGAACGCAACAGGGCTGGCTGGCTCGCTTCGAACTGGCTGATGCCCTGCGCAGTGATGCACGTGCGGTGGTGGACTATTTCCAGGCGCAAGGCAAGCAGGTGATCCTGCTCTCGGGTGACCAGCAGCGCATAGCGCAGCAGGTTGCGCACAGCCTGGGCATACCGCAAGCAATTGGCGAAATGCTGCCGCAGCAAAAGCTCGCGTTCGTTCAAGGCTTGCAGCATCAGCACGCGGTCGTGGCGATGGTGGGTGATGGCATTAACGATGCGGCCGTATTGCGCGCAGCCGATGTATCGTTTGCGATGGGCTCCGGTGCGGCTCTGGCGCAATCGCATGCGGACACCGTTTTGCTGTCGGGCCGTCTGTCTTCATTGACGCTGGCAGCGGGCACGGCGGCAAAGACCATGCGCGTCATACAACAGAATCTGCTGTGGGCTACCGTCTATAATTTGATTGCGATTCCTGCCGCAGCTCTGGGATTGCTGAGTCCGTGGATGGCGGGTGTTGGCATGTCGGCCAGCTCGGCGCTGGTAGTGGTCAATGCCTTGCGGCTGGCGCGGCTGCCCCGAACTGTGAAAGCGATTTGTTGATGGAAGCCCTATACCTGTTAATTCCGTTGAGCGTGCTGGTGGTGTTTGTCGCGCTGTGGATTTTTTTCAAAGCCTCGGATGGCGGCCAGTTCGATGATCTGGTCGGGCCGGGTATGCGTATTTTGCAGGATGAGGACAGGACGGTGGTTGATGATCCTGAGGCTAAGCCGTCTTCAAAATAGGTTCTTTTCATGTTCAAGCGAAGACGCTGGATCCCAGCCTGCGCTGGGATGACGTTTGAGTTCGGGCATTGTTCAAATTACTACCGTCGTTCCAGCGCAGGGTGAGGCAGGGGTTGCGTAACGCCTGCGTTACGCCTGCCGAAGCGGTCTGGCTTGCAAGCCAGACCGTGGCCCGAAGGGGAACCCAGCGTCTTTCGTTGCAGCCCTTCAGTCCCCGGTAAAAGCCTGAATCCCCGTCTGCGCACGCCCCAGAATGAGCGCATGCACATCATGCGTGCCTTCATAGGTATTAACTACTTCCAGATTCACCATATGGCGCATGACGCCGTATTCATCCGAAATGCCATTGCCACCCAACATGTCACGCGCTGTGCGGGCAATGTCGAGCGCCTTGCCGCAGGAATTGCGTTTCATGATGGACGTGATTTCAACTGAATCCGTGCCTTCATCTTTCATGCGCCCCAGACGCAGACATCCCTGCAGGCCGAGTGTGATGTCGGTTTGCATGTCGGCGAGTTTTTTCTGTATGAGCTGATTGGCTGCCAGCGGGCGACCGAACTGCAGGCGGTCCATCGTGTACTGCCGTGCACGATGCCAGCAATCTTCGGCTGCGCCCAATGCGCCCCACGCAATGCCGTAGCGCGCCGAGTTCAGGCAGGTAAATGGTCCCTTCAAGCCCGATACATGCGGCAGCATGTTTTCTTCGGGGACAAAGACTTCGTCCATCACGATCTCGCCAGTGACGGAGGCGCGCAAGCCCATCTTGCCGTGAATCGCCGGTGCGCTCAGTCCCTTCCAGCCTTTTTCAAGAATGAAGCCGCGGATGCGGCCGTCTTCCGTTTTGCCCCAGACCACAAACACATCCGCGACCGGGCTATTGGTGATCCACATTTTTGCGCCCGACAGCTTGTAGCCGCCGGGGACAGTCACGGCGCGTGTGACCATAGAACCGGGATCGGAACCATGATCAGGTTCTGTCAGGCCAAAGCAGCCTATCCATTCGCCGGAGGCGAGTTTGGGCAGATACTTCTGTTTTTGCGCTTCCGAGCCGAAGTCATGAATAGGCACCATCACCAGTGAAGATTGCACACTCATCATCGAACGGTAGCCGGAGTCAACACGTTCGATTTCGCGTGCAATCAGGCCATAGCTGACGTAACTCAAGCCGGCACCGCCGTATTGCTCTGGAATAGTCGGACCAAGCAGACCCATCGCGCCCATTTCCGGAAAAATGCTGACGTCCATTTTCTCGTGGCGAAAAGCTTCTAGCACCCGCGGTGCGAGTCTTTCCTGCGCGTATTTGAAGCTGGATTCACGCACCATGCGCTCTTCTTCAGTCAGTTGCCTTTCCAGTAAAAGCGGGTCGGCCCAATTGAATGCCTGCTTGGATTGCTGCACGTTTATCTCCTGATATTGATATTTTTAGTTTGACGGCAGCCGCCATGATATCGCGTCCTGCCTATTCGTCATGTGACCTGCAATATTTGAAGATCGTACGGGCAAAGCGTCATCCGGCCAAATTTGACTCAGGTCAAGGAAGTTTGCCGATTCGAAACGTATCCTCTGGGCCATCATCGTCGTAAACAGGGAGTTTTCGTGGATACAGCACTCAACTACAACTATAAGGTCGTCAAGCAATTTGCGATTGCGACTGTAGTGTGGGGCGTGGTCGGTATGCTGGTGGGGGTGATTATCGCCGCCCAGCTGGCCTGGCCCGCGCTTAATTTTGATACAGCCTGGCTGACCTATGGTCGCCTTCGGCCTTTACATACGAATGCGGTGATTTTCGCGTTCGGCGGTTCAGCGCTGTTTGCGACTTCTTACTACGTGGTGCAACGCACCTGCCAGGTCAGGCTGTTTTCAGATGCGCTGGCCGCCATCACCTTCTGGGGCTGGCAACTGGTGATCGTCGCAGCGGCAATCTCGCTGCCGCTGGGTTTCACGCAAGGCAAAGAATACGCCGAGCTGGAATGGCCGATCGACTTGCTGATTGCCGTGGTCTGGGTTTCGTATGCGGTGGTGTTCTTCGGCACCCTGATCAAGCGCAAGACCTCGCATATCTATGTGGCGAACTGGTTCTTCGGCGCTTTCATCCTGACGGTGGCGATTCTACATATCGTCAACTCGGCAGCGATGCCTGCCACACTGACGAAATCCTATTCAGCCTATACCGGCGTGCAGGATGCCATGATCCAGTGGTGGTACGGCCATAACGCAGTGGGCTTCTTCCTGACTGCGGGCTTCCTTGGCATGATGTACTACTTCATCCCCATGCAGGCCGAGCGTCCGGTGTTTTCGTATCGGCTCTCCATCGTCCACTTCTGGGCGCTGATTTTCACCTATATGTGGGCCGGCCCGCATCATTTGCATTACACCGCGCTGCCGGACTGGACACAGTCGGTCGGGATGGTATTTTCGCTGATCCTGCTGGCGCCGAGCTGGGGCGGCATGATCAACGGCATCATGACCTTGTCGGGTGCGTGGCACAAATTGCGCAGTGATCCTATCCTGAAATTCCTGATCGTCTCGCTGTCCTTCTACGGCATGTCGACCTTTGAAGGCCCGATGATGTCGATTAAGACCGTCAACGCGCTATCGCATTACACCGACTGGACTGTCGGCCATGTGCACTCAGGTGCGTTGGGATGGGTGGGTTTCATCACCATGGGCTCGATCTATTACCTGATCCCGCGCTTGTCCGGCAAGAAGGCGATGTGGAGCACGCAGTTGATTGAGTGGCATTTCTGGGTCGCGACCATCGGCGTGGTGCTGTACATCGCCTCGATGTGGATCGCCGGCGTGATGCAGGGCCTGATGTGGCGCGCAGTCAATACCGACGGCACGCTGACCTATAGCTTCGTCGAAAGCGTCAAGGCCACCTATCCGTACTACGTGATTCGTGTCACCGGCGGCGCTCTCTATCTGGGCGGCATGCTGATGATGGCCTTCAATGTCTTCAAGACCGTACAGGGCGGGCATGCAGTCAATACTCGCATAGCCACGCTGTCACCGGCACACGCGTAATTCAAGGAGCAATTGATGAAGTTCACCCATGAATCGATAGAGAAAAAACCATGGCTGCTGGTTCTGCTGGTACTGCTGGTCGTCAGCGTCGGCGGCCTGGTAGAAATCGTGCCGCTGTTTTTTCAGAAGTCCACCACCGAACCGGTTGCAGGCTTGAAAGCGTATAGCCCGCTGCGTTTGGCAGGGCGTGACATTTATGTGCGCGAAGGTTGCTACAACTGTCATTCGCAAATGATCCGGCCGTTCCGCGCCGAGACCGAGCGCTATGGCCATTACTCGGTTTCTGGCGAGTTTGTCTACGACCGTCCGTTCCAGTGGGGCTCGAAGCGTACGGGCCCGGATCTCGCGCGTGTCGGCGGCCGCTATAGCGATGAATGGCATCGTGCGCATTTGAATAACCCGCGCGATCTGGTGCCGGAGTCGAACATGCCGGCCTATCCGTGGCTGGCAGCGACCCAGCTTGATGCGCAGGGCATCGTGCCCAAACTGAAAGCATTGCAGCGTCTTGGCGACCCTTACACGGACGAAGAAATCAGCAAGGCAGCGGACGAACTCAAAGGCAAGACCGAACAGGATGCCGTGATCGCTTACCTGCAAGGCATGGGCACACAGATCAAGGCAAGGAGATAAACATGGACTTCATTGCTTTTATTACCGACATGCGCAGTGCCGTCACCGTCATCAGCATGGCAACCTTCATCGGTATTGTGATCTGGGCTTACAGCGCAAGCCGCAAGACAGATTTTGAAGAAGCAGCGCGACTGCCTTTCGCTGATGAAGACTTGAATCAAACAGAAGGAGCGCCGCGACATGGCTGATTTCACCAGTGGTTTCTGGAGTATTTACATCACCGTTCTGACCGTGCTGGGCATCGCCGGTTGCGCGTTGCTGCTATGGTCGCAAGCTACGGTGAAAATCGAGATACCGAAAGATGGCAAGGCCGAGGCGACCGGTCATGTCTGGGACGAAGGCTTAGTCGAGCTGAACAATCCCATGCCACGCTGGTGGATGTGGCTGTTCTGTATCACGATCGTTTTCAGTATTGTTTATCTGGTGCTTTATCCGGGACTTGGTAACTTTGCCGGCAAGCTGGGATGGACTTCGGCAAATGAATATCAGACCGAGTTGAAAGTAGCCGACGCCGAATATGGCCCGCTGTTCGAGAAATTCCAGAAGACCGATCTGAAAGTGCTGGCCAAAGATCCGCAAGCGCGTGCCATTGGCGAGCGCCTGTTCCTGACCTATTGCGCACAATGCCATGGCTCCGATGCACGCGGCAGCAAGGGTTATCCAAACCTGTCCGACAGCGACTGGCTGTACGGTGGTGATCCGTCAGTCATCAAGACCACGATCTTGAAAGGCCGCAATGGCATGATGCCGCCTATGGGTGCCGCAGTCGGTACTGACAAGGATATCGAGTATGTGGCGCATTACGTGCAATCCTTGTCGGGCTCGAATTCGGATCCGATCAAGACGGCATTCGGCAAAGAAAAATTCGGCGCCTGTGCAGCCTGTCATGGTGCGGATGGCAAAGGTAATCAAGCGGTCGGCGCACCGAATCTGTCGGACAAAACCTGGCTATATGGCGGCAGTGTGGCCACCATCATGGAAACCATTCGTGGCGGACGCAATAATGTGATGCCGGCGTTTGAAGAATTCCTCGGCGACGCCAAAGTGCATCTGCTGACAGCTTATGTATGGGGCATGTCAAATGCTTCGACCGTGACGGCTGAATCAAAATAGGAAACTGGATGGACAACGCTGCACCGCAGGTTTCAGTTATCAAGATGTATGCAGCGCGGGAAGAGATTTACCCGCGCGAAGTACAGGGCCGCTTCGCCAATGTGCGCTGGCTGTTTGTATGGCTGACGCAACTGGTGTTCTATGGTCTGCCATGGCTGAACTGGAATGGCAGGCAGGCAGTGTTGTTCGATCTGGCAGCGCGCAAGTTTTATATTTTCGGCATCGTGCTGTGGCCGCAAGATTTTATTTATCTTGCCGCCTTGCTGATCATTTCTGCCTATTCACTGTTCCTCTTTACCGCCATTTTCGGGCGCGTCTGGTGCGGCTTCGCTTGTCCGCAAACGGTCTATACCGAAATCTTCATGTGGGTCGAACGTAAAATCGAAGGCACGCGCAGCCAGCGTATGCGTCTGGATCGTCAGCCGGCCTCCATTTCCAAGTTGGCGCGCAAAACTGCCAAGCATATGGTCTGGGGCGGCATCGCCTTGTGGACGGGTTTTACCTTCGTTGGCTATTTCACGCCCATCCATATTCTGTCGGCCGAAGTGATGGCGCTGACACTCGGTGCGTGGGAATGGTTCTGGGTGCTGTTCTATGCGTTCGCCACCTACGGCAATGCCGGCTGGATGCGCGAGCAGGTTTGCAAATACATGTGTCCGTATGCGCGCTTTCAGAGTGCGATGTTTGACAAGGACAGTTTGATCGTCACCTATGACACCGAACGCGGTGAGCCCAGGGGCGCGCGGAATAAAAATGATGAAGCCGGCGCGAAGACATTGGGCTCTTGCATTGATTGCTCCCTATGCGTGCAGGTTTGTCCGACCGGTATCGATATCCGCAATGGACTTCAGTATGAATGCATAGGTTGCGCAGCTTGTATTGACGCTTGTGACAACGTCATGGACAAGATAGGCGAGCCACGCGGGTTGATACGTTACTCGACAGATCATGCGATGAAAAATCGTTGGTCAAGCAAGCAAATCTTGCGTCATACGATGCGGCCACGAGTGCTAATCTATAGCGCGGTCTTGATGCTCATTGTGTCTGTTTTTTTCGGCACCCTGTTTGCGCGCACCCCTTTGAAGATGGATGTGATTCGTGACCGTGGCGCGATGGGCCGCGAAGTCGAAAACGGTATGATAGAAAATGTCTACCGGCTGCAGATCATGAATACGGATGAAGCGCCTCATCGTTATCGTATTCAGGTTGGTGGGATTGACAGCATTCATCTGGAAACAAAAGACGAAGTCGAACTGGGTTCGACGCAATCGCTGGCGGTGCCGGTGCGAGTTCGCATTGCCGAAGGCAAGGGCAACAAGGGCTCCAACAAGATCTGGTTCAGATTGCAGTCCGTTGATCAGGAAAATTTGCAAATCAAAGAAAAAGCGGTTTTCTTTGTGCCGAGATAAAGAAGAAGAGCGGAGAAGAACATGCAAGTCGTCAATCAGATTCCTACTCAATCTCTTCCCTGGTATCGCCATCGCTGGCCATGGCTGTTAATGGCTGGTCCATTTGCTGTCGTTGTGGCCGGCTTCATCACAATGTGGATTTCATTTTCCGGGGCCGATGCGCTGGTAGTCGATGATTACTACAAGCAGGGCAAGGCGATCAATCAGGATCTGAGTCGGGATCGTGTCGCTGCCGGTCTGGAGTGGCAGCTGGCTCTGCGCTATGATGCTGCGTCTGGTAAGTTGATCGGCAAATTGACGGGCAAGCAGGCAGCGCCTGCATTGATCCTCACACTAATCCATCCGACGATGCCGCAAAAAGATATGAAGCACGCGCTGGTGCCGGATGCCGCCGGTGCGTTCAGCCTGCCACTGCCTTTGCTTGAGCGTGCGTACTGGCAGGTGCAACTGGAGGACGCGGATCGGCAATGGCGATTGCATGGGGGCTGGCACTGGCCTGAACAAAAAACAATAGACATTCGCGCCGACGACAGTCCGGTGCAGGGTGCGAAAAAAGGAGGGGGATAAATGTTCAGACTGGCGCTGTTGATTTTGTGGCCATCTTTTTTAGTGGCGATACTGGCAGAAGGTTTTTTCTTCTCGCTGTTTGACCCTGCAGACCTGATGCTGGTGGGCGGGCATGTTGACATGCCACCGATAGCAGCCTATACCATGGGTTTCTTTTTCTTCTGGTGCTTCTGCGCCATCGCCAGCATGATCAGTATTTATCTGATCCGCACCGAAGCCCCAAATCAGCCGCCGTTTTAATTGCAGGATTCAGTGCCGGCTGCAATTGCTTTGAGTCGAACCGGATCGAGCATTTCGATTTCACGATTGGCGACTCGCAGCAAGCCTTGTTTTTTAAAGCGTGAAAGCAGTCGGCTGATGCTCTCAATGGTCAGGCCCAGGTAATTGCCGATTTCTTCGCGCGACATGCGTAGCTGAAAAACGTGCGGCGCATAGCCACGTGCCGCGTAGCGCGACGACAGGTTCACCAGGAATGCGGCGAAACGCTGCTCGGCACGCATATTCCCCAACAACAGCATCACGCTTTGTTCGCGTGTGATCTCCTGGCTCATCATCCGGTGGAAGTGATGCAGCAGGGTCGGGATGGTGCCAAATAATTCTTCCAGTCGTGGAAACGGGATTTCGCAGACTTCACTGTCTTCGAGCGCAACGGCATCGCAATGATGGCGGTCGGTGCTGATCGCATCCATACCCAGCAATTCGCCGGCCATCTGAAAACCTGTGATTTGTTGTTCGCCACCGGCGCTGACTTGAAATGTCTTGAAGTGACCGAGACGTATCGCGTACAGGTTGGTGAAAGGGTCATCCATACGGTACAGCAAGCTATCTTTGGGCACCTTGCGACGCCGGCCGATGATCTGATCCAGCCTGTGCATATCCGACTCGCCCAATCCCATAGGCAAGCAAAGCTGATGCATGCTGCATGCTGAACAGCTGGCGCGCAGGCTGGTGATGTTGATTGATGTGACCGGTATAGACAGGGCAGGTTCGCTCATGAAGGCAGCCAATTAGAATCTCAGGCCTGAATTTACCCGATTTGGCTTGTCGCTGCCAATCAGCCTTACTGATATCTGAGATATTTGGTTGTTGATTTGATTATCATTTGGCTTTATGAAAGGGTCATTGAAAAAATGAAGCAGGCGGGCCCGCTTCATTTTCCATGCTGATTTACTCTACAACTTCATACGGTAGTCCCACGTAATTTTCCGCAATCGTAGTGCGTCCGGCAACAGAGCTCGTGTAGTAGTCCAGTTCGGCTTCCTGAATACGCTGGTTGAACGGGTCGTCGGAGAACTTGTGCAATATCGACGTCATCCACCAGGAAAAACGTTCTGCCTTCCAAATGCGGCGCAGGCAGATTTCCGAATATTTTTGCAGCAAGTCGACGCGGCCTTCCTTGTAGCGTTTGCGCATGATGTGATAAAGCGTATAGACATCACTGGCAGCGAGATTCAGACCCTTGGCGCCGGTTGGCGGCACGATATGGGCAGCGTCACCGACCAGATACATGCGTCCGAATTGCATAGGCTCGGCGACAAAGCTGCGCAGCGGCGCGATGCTTTTTTCTATCGACTCACCAGTGACGAGATTGTTGGCCGTATGTTCAGGCAAGCGCGTGCGCAGTTCATCCCAGAAGCGCTGGTCTGACCATTCGTCGACTTTTTCATCCAGCTTGCATTGCACGTAATAGCGCGACAACATATCAGAGCGCATGCTGCAGAGCGCGAAACCGCGTTCATGATTTGCGTAAATCA
This sequence comes from Burkholderiaceae bacterium, assembly GCA_030157545.1. Classification (GTDB taxonomy): domain Bacteria; phylum Pseudomonadota; class Gammaproteobacteria; order Burkholderiales; family Burkholderiaceae_D; genus Pernthalerella. The sequence goes on along the minus strand of JAOAUN010000057.1, from coordinate 66,525 downwards.
GTTCATGTGAAACCGGTGGCGTGCGCGACAGTACGCCGAGCCAGCCGAACGGATAGACCCGCTCGAATAATTTGATTTTTTCAGTCGGCACCGACTTGCGCGCAACGCCATGAAAGCCGTCGCAGCCGGCGATGTATTCGCATTCGATAGTATGTAATTGTCCGTCTTTCTTGTAAGTCACGCTGGGTTTGTCGCCGTAAAAATCATGCGGCGTCACCTCGTCGGCTTCATAAATGATGACGGCACCCGACTGGGTGCGCGCATCCATCAGGTCTTTCGTCACTTCGGTCTGGCCATACACCATGACGGTCTTGCCACCGGTGAGAGCTTTCAGGTCTATTCGTTCTTCGCGTCCAAGAAAAGAGAGGGCAAAGCCTTCATGAATATGGCCTTCGCGGTCCATGCGCTCGCCAACTTGCGCCTCGCGCAGTAAATTCATCGTGCCCTGTTCCAGCACGCCGGCACGGATGCGGCTCAGCACATAGTCAGGCGATTTGGCTTCGACGATGATGTTGTCTATCCCCTGCAGCTCCAGCAGGCGACCCAATAATAAGCCGGACGGGCCGGCGCCGATGATAGCAACTTGGGTTTTCATGATTTGTTCCTATGGTTCGCTTTACTAGGGAGATGCTGATTAAATCCATTTTTTGTGGCGAGCCAGCGAAGCTGTGCGACGCGGGGCTAAGAAAATCAAGGGCTTGGACCCCTTTCCTCCGCCACAAACGCTTTGGGTTTTATTAAATCAGCGCTTTACTAGCGATTCTTGAAATAAAGCACGATCATCGGCCACAAATTACTTGTTGGGAATAGACTTTAAAAATAAAAACTTGTACATTCCGAGGATTTTCTGTGAATCCGGGAGGCTTTATGGCGAACAAACTGGCAACCAAGACCGCAGTGCCGGTTTACCAGTTATACGGAGAAGACCAGCAATGGCTGACGCCGGACCAGGTGCATTGCGAGTCGATTGCGTCTCGCAGCCGCTTGCACAATTGGGAGATCAAGCCGCACCGGCATCACGGGTTATTCCAGGTATTGTGGCTGGAAGATGGTTCGGCGCTGTTGCAGCTTGATGACCGGCGCGGTCAGCTCGACGCTGGCCAGATGTTGCTGTTGCCGCAGCATTGCGTGCATGGCTTCCAGTTTTCGCCCGCTGCAAAAGGGCAGGTGATAACGCTGGCCTATCCCTTGTTTGAACGTTTGGGCGGCGGCATAAGCCACCTGCTGACAAGCTTTTCTGGTCCAAGGATTCTTGAACTCGCTGCCAGTAGCGAGAAGCATTTGATCATCTCGCTACTGGCAGCAGTTGCGCAGGAATATCACGGCAATGCGGCGCATCGACGGGTGCTGGTAGAGTCTTTGCTAACTGCCTTACTGGTCTGTGTGCTGAGACATAGTGCGGGCAATTTGGCTGGAAATGCGGATGAGCCAGTTCGCGCACGTCAGCATCTGGTGCAATTCGGCGAGCTGATCGAGGCCGATTTCACTAGTCAGCATCCGCTGCAATACTATGCGCAAAAAATCGGCATTAGCAGTGCGCACCTGAATGCCGTATGTCGGCAACTTGCACAGCGTTCGGCGCTAGATTTGATCCATGAACGTATAACGCTGGAGGCCAGGCGTAATCTGGTCTACACCTCGATGACAGTACAGGCGATCTCGAATGCGCTGGGGTTTTCCGATCCTGCGTATTTCACGCGGTTTTTCAAACGGCAGACCGGCTTGTCTCCAAAGGCGTTTCGTTTATGTGCTCTTAGTTTTGGGGGCGACAGGTAAAAGCTTAGAAATTACGACTTGCTTTGGAGTGAGCATCGGCCTCGTCAATACTATGGCTGCTTAGAACGTAAAACATACAGCGGGAAAAGCACGTCATTTTTTAGGTGTAAGTAACAATACCAACTTTGGCGGCCAGTTTCGACTGCTCTTCTTGTGTTTGATACTACTTAGCCGCTACTTGCCCATGGCGATACTTCTAGGCGCTTATTTGCTGTTTAATTAAAGATCAGACTTATTGCCAATCTAGATAATTGAATGTTTTGGCTAGTCTTTTCTGCTAGATCAAGGCTGAACTTTTAGAGTTAAAAGTCGCCGTTTGCCAAAATTCAGGTCAGGCAACGAAGACCGACACTTCGCCACGACGGTGGCTCTTTTCCCCGCCGAAGGGGTTATCCAGCGAAATGTAATGGTCCATTTTGTCCATCTGCAGCACTTGGACACTAGAAATAGGGTGATTTTTCTTGCCCTTCGAAACGCGCTCCATTTGTTCAGCCATATAGAGGTCGAGCGCATCTGGTGTGGTTCGGGTCATGCCACTAGCTCCCATATTGCTCTCGGGCTTTTTCAGCGTCTTGACATGCTCGTTTGGATTGCTGATCTTTTCTGCCAGCCTGTCGAGGATTCTGAGTAATCCAGTGTGTCGTGGAAAGTGCTGTGCAAGCACGTCATTGTCGGCAGCATTCGGAATGCTCAATTTGAAAATGGTTTCCAACTTTTGGGCGAGCTCGGTAGTTTTTGCTTCCTTTAAGTCGAAAAAGATCGTTCTGACGAGTTTCAGTGATTCTGGAGGTTGCTTTTCAAGCAGCTTGTGAACGGGTGTCTTGTCGACCGCTGCCAGTTTGATCGCGATCTTTATCTTCATCACAGGATCGTTCAAGTCTTCGGTTTTGTATGCGTGGAACCAGTCATTCAGGCCGCCTGGTAGCTCGGCAAGTGCCTCGTCAAAATCGTCAAGTGCCTTATTGATGCCAGGCACTATACCTGCGAACGCCCGTATATTTTCTAGCTGAACATAAAGCGCATCTGCAGAGATGGCATCATCGGTATTTAGGCGTTCCGCATCCCGCAGAAAGCGCCAGCTATTGCGGATGTAGTCGAGGGGATCCTTCAGAGCGTTCGACCTCAACTGTGCTACTCGGGTATCGAGCAGCTTAATCATATTCTCACGAGTTTCGTAGATTTCCTTTACGGCTGAGGTATGGCCATGTACCGACTTAGGCATGCCTGCCGGAACATCCATGTTGCAATAGCGATCATTCGGATCCGCAAATATTGAATTCGATTCAATTGGTCCGACATTCCAAATACATTGATAGAACGGGTTCATCACTTGTTTTTTTTGCGCCGAATTCGAGTCGCGCTGGATAATCATATTTTCCTTGCACCACACAGACTGAAATTCCTTCAGATTTATGAAGGTTTTTTCCCTGACATACTTATTGATTATCGTGCATTGTTCGTTTATCGATAAAGTATCGCGGTCATCCAAATTTTGCCCGGCAAGTTTCAGCATGTCTTCGAACATAGCCTCGTTGACCACCGCATGGCTATATAAAGCCTGCTGATCGAGGCTTGGAGATAGCAGCAAAAGGTGTTTTTTGTAGGTCTCCGTCATTGCGAGAAATTGTGGTCTAAGCATAGGGTCGGTGTTGAGCGAACTTTCCAGTGCTTGCAGGCTGGTGGTGGCGTCCTTGTTAATACGCTTGTTTTGCGAACCTGTGGACGAATAGGCCTCCGTATCCGACTTGTCTTTGTTGAGGAGATAATATTCAAGGAAGCCGCAGTCATGGTTAGAAAAGATAATGTCTAGCTGCTGCCCTTGTCGATCTAGAAAATCGATAACAGACAACATGAACCAGTCATTGTGCGCACGGTCACACAACAGATCGCCCAACAACACCAGTCGTTTTTCCGGGCTCGTCACTTTGATCACCTTGTCCAAATTTGCGCCGAAATCAGGCTGCACTTGATTTTGCTCGATGCTATGCATCAGCTCTGTCCATTTTGCCTCCATGCCTGACTGAATCTGCACGATCCCCGTATGAACCAGCTCATGCAGCAGACGCATGCTGTTACCGTTCATGTCTCCGAGTGCAACTTCGTTGTAATTCGCGCTGATTGATTTGCTGGAAGGTATTTTGTCGAAATCAATTTGAATGCTATGCGTACCGAGCCCAGCCTGCTGGCTGTTAATGCTAATGGCGTTTCGAATAACGCCTGTAAAGTGCACTTTTTTTTCGGTAAGCCGATTTTTCCCAAGCGTAATGATGGAATGATTGTCTAATTCGCTGTGAATGTTACGCAGGGCACTTTCATCAAAATCGACTTCACCTGGATTGTCAAACCACGAACGAATAATGTTTTTGGTTAATTTCAGGTCGAGCTTACCGTCATGGCCTATACAACTCTCATTTTGGACCATGGCCAAGCAAGCGAGGAGTTTGTTCCCGGTGGCAGACATTGTGTGGCGGCCAAACTGGTGGCTCGGTCGCAGCGCTTCACGGATATTTTCAAGCTCAGGGTTTTGATTTTGCGTGTCAAAAACCATACGCATCAATTCCGGAATAGACGTAATGTTCTTGTCTTGGCTGTTATCTTCAAGGAGCTTCTTGATCGACTTAGCTGCAGCCTCGAACAGTTCAAATTTCTCCTGCGATGAGTAGCCTCCAAGTTGAAAAGTGCGCACGCTGAGATCGGTAAAAGTGGCCTTTTTTGAATGGATATCTGGCATGGCAGTACCTCATATTCATTTTTTACATAATCGAATACATGTCGACACTATTTTTATTGTCTTAATCAGTAACAGCTTAGTCGTTGAAAATCCTGTTTATTCCATGATCTTCAGGATGCCCCATGACTAAGCGCAAAAAATCGGCATTAGCAGTGCGCACCTGAATGCCGTATGCCGGCAACTTGCACAGCGTTCGGCGCTGGACCTGATACATGAACGTATTACGCTGGAAGCCAGGCGTAATCTGGTCTACACCTCGATGACAGTACAGGCGTTCTCGAATGCACGGGAGTTTTCCGATACTGCCTGATTCACGCGGTTTTTCAAACGGCAGACCGGTTTGTCCCCGAAGGCGTTTCGTCTATGTGCGGTTAGTTTGGGAGAGGAACGACTGGAGCGGATTCAGGGATTTGCGGGAGCTTAGGTAAATTACGAAAGCCACTGGATTCCGGCGTGCGCCGGAATGACGGTTGAGTTTAAAGCGTTCCTTAAACGAAAACCGTCATTGCAGCGCATGCTGTATTCCAATGTTTGACTTGTCTATCAAGGCAGTAAAACAGAAAGTTCCGAAGCGGCATTCAGCAAAGTAGGCAGGAAATTTTGTTCGAATTGCGATCGTGTCACGCGCGTCGATTGCGCTCCCACATTCAATGCAGCCACTGTCGCACCGGAAGCACCGCGCACCGGGACGGCGATAGAGCACAGGCCGATTTCCAGCTCCTCTTCGACGATGGCATACCCGTTATGGCGTACTTCATTGAGAATTTCGCGCAGGCGCTGTTCGGAGACGATGGTGCGATCAGTATGAGCGCGCAAAGTGACCTTCTCAAAATAAGCCTGCAGCTCTGGCTCGCTCATTGCTGCGAGCATCACCCGCCCGAGCGAGGTGCAATAGGCAGGAAGGCGGCTGCCTGCATTGAGTGCCACTGACATCACACGCGACGTTGCGGAGCGCGAAATATAGAGCACTTCTGAATCGTCGAGCACAGCCAGCGAGCAAGACTCATTGAGTGCTCGGCTAATCGTGTTCAGGCAAGGCTGTGCGGAAATGGTCAGCGGCGTCGACGACAGATACGAATAACCGAGCGTCAGGATTTTTGGTTTGAGGAAGAAATTGTTCGCTTCCGAATCTGCATAGCCAAGCTGCTTGAGGGTATACAGACAACGACGCACAGCCGCGCGCGGGATGCCGGTTTTGTGACTGATCTGGGCAATTGTCATTGCACGGCGCTGGTCGCTGAAGGCTTTGACTACTGCCAGTCCGCGGGCTAGCGAAGTCATGAAACTCGGGTCGGTCAGCGCATCGATTTCTTCAGCGATAGTCAGGGGTCGGACAGCAACGATGGCGTCATCACCTGTTGGTTTTGCTGGCTGGAGCGGGCTGCCGTCGATAGGGGCAGTGAGGGGGGACGAAATGTTTTGCATGATCAAGTCGCTCAGGTAAGGGTATCAGGTCAAAAAACTGGTTTGGCTGCCGCACCCGCCAATTACACTTTGTCGGTCAACAGGCGTGTTACCGTAGCGGAAGGGCGATGCCATACTGATAATCGTTGCGCTGACTTCTTGTATTCCAATTCAGTCCGTGTTCTTGAACGAAGTTTCCGTTGCTTAATGACGACATTGCAAAAAAAGTCTGCCGGAGAAATTTAACGGTTCGGCGATCGAACACTTTTTGCGAGTCGATCTTGCGGCAGCGCAAATCCATCGATAGACTCAACATACGTTCTATAAACAGCTTATTGTTCGTTTATCGCACATTCTGCAATGGTTAATGTAACAGCAAATTGATATTAGTAAACCCTGAGAGGCGCTATCTTGGTCGATAAAATTACGCAATCCCTTGCCGCTGCGGTGGCGGACATAAAAGACGGTTCTACCGTCATGATTGGCGGCTTCGGCAATGCCGGCATGCCCAGGGAATTGATTGATGCCCTGATTGAGCAGGGCGCTGGTGACCTGACCATCGTGAATAACAATGCCGGCAACGGTGATACGGGTCTTGCTGCGCTGCTCGCAGCAGGACGGGTCAGAAAAATCATTTGTTCCTTTCCGCGCCAGGCCGACTCGCATGTTTTTGATGCGCTCTATCGCGCCGGAAAAATCGAACTCGAGCTCACGCCGCAGGGCAATCTGGCCGAGCGCATCCGCGCTGCCGGCGCCGGCATAGGCGGTTTTTTTTCGCCGACAGGCTATGGCACGCTGCTGGCCGAAGGAAAAGAGACGCGGCTCATCGATGGGCGGCAGTATGTATTGGAGTCGCCCATTCACGCCGACTTCGCACTCATCAAAGCCTTGAAGGGCGACCGCTGGGGCAACCTTGTCTATCGCAAAGCCGCGCGTAATTTCGGACCGATCATGGCGATGGCTGCCAAGTGCACCATCGCGCAAGTCAGTGAAGTTGTCGCCCTTGGCGAACTTGATCCCGAAGTCATCATCACGCCGGGAATTTTTGTGCAGCGCGTGGTGCAGACAGCGAAGGAAAAAAAATGAAACGCTTTACCCGTGACGAAATCGCGCAGCACGTAGCGCGTGACATACCAGAAGGCGCGTATGTCAATCTGGGCATCGGCCTGCCGACGATGGTGGCCAATCATCTCGATAAATCGCGCGATATTTTTCTGCATAGCGAAAACGGTTTGCTCGGCATGGGACCGGCACCAGCAGCAGGCGACGAAGATGAAGACTTGATCAATGCAGGCAAACAGTCAGTGACTTTGCTGACCGGCGGCTCGTATTTTCATCATGGTGATTCCTTTGCCATGATGCGCGGCGGCCATCTCGACTTTTGCGTGCTGGGCGCGTTTCAAGTCTCGAGTACTGGTGACCTCGCGAACTGGCACACCGGTGCGCCGGATGCGATACCCGCTGTCGGCGGCGCGATGGATCTGGCTATTGGCGCCAAGAGCGTGTTCGTGATGATGGAACATCAGACCAAAAGCGGCGAGAGCAAGGTCGTTGCAGAGTGCACGTATCCGTTGACGGGCATAGGCTGCGTGAACCGCATCTATACCGATCTGGCCGTGCTCGACGTCACGCCGCAGGGCTTGCTGGTGCGCGAAATGGCGGAAGGCCTGACGCTCGAAGAACTGCAATCCATCACTGGCGTGCCGCTGCTGGCAAGCTGACAATAATTAACTGATACAGGACACCTATATGAACGACGCTTTTATTTGCGATGCTATCCGCACTCCTATTGGCCGCTTTGGCGGTGCCTTGAAAAATGTGCGGCCCGACGACCTCGGCGCCATTCCATTGCGCGCGCTCATGGAGCGCAACCCCCAAGTGGACTGGTCTGCGGTAGCTGAAGTCATTTATGGTTGCGCAAACCAGGCGGGCGAAGATAACCGTAATGTCGCCCGCATGTCGCTGCTGCTTGCTGGCCTGCCGCAAGAAATCGGCGGCGGTACCGTCAACCGTTTGTGTGGTTCCGGCATGGATGCCGTAGGCACAGCCGCGCGCGCGATCAAGTCCGGCGAAGCCGGCCTGATGATTGCGGGCGGTGTGGAATCCATGACCCGCGCACCGTTCGTCATGGGCAAGGCCGACAGTGCGTTTTCGCGCAATGCGCAAATTTTTGACACCACCATAGGCTGGCGTTTCATCAACCCGTTGATGAAGGCGCAATACGGCGTGGACTCGATGCCGGAGACGGCAGAAAACGTCGCCACCGACTATCAGGTCAGCCGCGCCGATCAAGACTTGTTCGCTGTCGCCAGCCAGAACAAGGCTGCCGCTGCGCAGGCCGCCGGACTATTCGCGCAAGAAATTGTGCCGGTCGTGATGCCGCAGAAAAAAGGCGATCCGATTACGTTTTCCGATGACGAACATCCGCGCGTCACCAGCGTTGAGGCGCTGGCGAAACTCAAGGGCGTTGTGCGTCCTGACGGCAGCGTTACTGCAGGCAATGCCTCCGGCGTGAATGATGGTGCTTGCGCACTGTTGATTGCGAATGCCGATATGGCCGGTAAATATGGGCTGACGCCACGTGCGCGCATCGTCGGCATGGCCACGGCCGGTGTCGCGCCGCGCGTGATGGGCATAGGCCCTGCGCCGGCAACGCTGAAAGTATTGCAGCAGACCGGACTCAAGCTCGAGCAGATGGACGTCATTGAACTCAATGAAGCCTTTGCTGCGCAAGGATTAGCTGTCATGCGCATGCTCGGTATCGACGATAATGATCCACGCGTCAATCCGAATGGCGGCGCCATTGCGCTTGGTCATCCGCTGGGTATGAGTGGTGCGCGGCTGGTTACGACGGCAATGTATCAGTTGCATCGCACCGGTGGTCGCTATGCGTTGTGCACCATGTGCATCGGCGTCGGTCAGGGCATTGCAATGATTATTGAGCGCGTATAAAAATCACAGAGACGGAATAACCATGTCAGATCTGCATCCCTACCGCAAGCCTGCTGCCGGCAGCCAGCCCGACTACCTCTCACCAGCGTACACCTCGACAGTCAAGCGCTCACCGGGCCAGCCGCTGATATTGCTGCCGCAATCCTTGTCGGAAATGACTGGCCCTGTGTTTGGCCACGATCGCATCGGTGCCACCGACCATGACCTGAACAGCCAGCATGCCGGTGAACCCATTGGCGAGCGCATCATTGTTGCCGGCCGCGTGTTGGATGAAGACGGCCGTGCAGTGCCGCATACGCTGGTAGAAGTGTGGCAAGCGAATGCGGCCGGACGCTATCAGCACAAGCGCGACACCCATGACGCACCACTAGACCCGAACTTTAGCGGCACTGGCCGCACTATGACGGATGCTGATGGTAATTACCGCTTCCTGACCATTCGTCCCGGCGCTTATCCATGGCGCAATCATGCCAATGCATGGCGTCCTGCGCATATTCATTTCTCCTTGTTTGGCAATGCATTTGCGACGCGGCTGGTTACACAAATGTATTTTCCGGGAGACCCGCTGCTGGCCTTCGATCCCATCTATAACACCGTGCCGGATGAGCAGGCACGGCAGCGGATGGTTTCAACATTTGAGCTCGGCCTGACCGAGCCGGAATATGCGCTAGGCTACCGCTTTGATATTGTCTTGCGCGGCCGGAATGCCACGCCGATGGAGAAATAATATGAGTCATCACATGACCCCCTCGCAAACTGTCGGCCCTTATTTACATATTGGTCTTGACTGGCTCAATACAACCGAGCTTGCGCCGGCAGGTGTGGCCGGCGAGCGCATTGTCATTCAAGGACGCTTGCTCGATGCAGACGGCCAGGTGGTTCCCGACGGAATGATAGAAATCTGGCAGGCAAACTCGCACGGCAAGTATGCGCATCCGGAAGATACGCGCGCATTGCCACTGGACGCAGGCTTCACCGGCTTTGGCCGTACCGCCACCGATATTGATGGTGGCTTCCGTTTTTCTACGATCAAGCCTGGCAGCGTGCCGGCTGCCAATGGCAAAATGCAAGCCCCGCATATTCTGGTCAATGTGTTTGCGCGTGGATTACTCAAGCAATTGGTCACGCGTATTTATTTCAGTGGCGACGATCACGCCAGCGACCCGGTGATGCAGCAGATTCCGCCTGCCCGCCGTGCGACACTGGTCGCTTCAACAGCAGCACAGGCCGGCGTACTAGAATGGAATATCGTCATCGGTGGTACTGCGAATGAAACCGTCTTCTTCGATCTCTGATCCAATAGCAAAGCGACTATCACAATGACTGCATCCAGCCTAACTGCCGCGATGTTTTCAACAGCCGGTATGCAGCAGGTGTTTTCTGATCAAAACACAGTGCAATGCATGCTCGACTTTGAAGCGGCACTGGCCGCAGCAGAAGCGCGTGCGGAAATTATTCCGCAACAGGCTGTGGCTGCCATTGCGGCAAGTTGCAATGCAGCCTGCATTGACTTGCAAGCACTAGCCGAATCAGCTGGGCAGGCCGGCAATCTTGCCATTCCACTGGTCAAACAATTGACCGCGCAAGTCGCGCTGGTTGATGCAGAAGCCGCCAGGTTTGTGCACTGGGGGGCGACCAGTCAGGATGTGATCGATACCGGCATGGTGCTGCAATTGCGGCAGGCGCTCGATATCATCAGCATGGAACTCGCAGAGCTGGCCGACACGCTCGCCCTGCTGGCGCTGCGCAATCGCGCCACGCCCATCATGGGCCGGACCTGGATGCAGCACGCGCTGCCAGTCACCTTCGGCCTGAAAGCTGCCGGCTGGCTTGATGCACTACTGCGCCATCAGGAACGGATTGCACAATTGCGCGTGCGCCTGTTCGTTCTGCAGTTCGGTGGTGCAGCAGGCACGCTTGCCAGCCTTGGTAAGCGCGGCTTGACGGTTGCGACTGCGCTGGCGAAGTCGCTAGACCTGACACTGCCGGCCATGCCCTGGCACACGCAGCGCGACCGCATTGCGGAAACCGCGACCGTGCTCGGGCTGCTGACTGGTAGCCTTGGCAAGATCGCGCGCGACATTGCATTGCATAGCCAGACGGAAGTCGCCGAGCTGGCCGAACCGCTCATGCAAGGCCGCGGCGGTTCATCGACGATGCCGCACAAACGCAATCCGATTGGTTGCGCAGCTGCGCTGACTGCGGCGCTGCGTGTGCCGGCTTTGGTCTCCACGATGTTGTCTGGCATGGTGCAGGAACAGGAACGCGCACTCGGTGGCTGGCAAGCCGAATGGGATACGCTGCCCGAGATCGCGTGTCTGTGCGGCGCGGCACTGTCGCAGATGCGGCAAGTTCTTGGCGGCCTGTCGGTTGATATTGAACGAATGCGCGCCAACATTGATCTGACGAATGGGCTGGTGATGGCGGAGGCAGTCTCGCTGGCGCTTGGCGAACACATAGGGCGGCTGGACGCGCACAAGCTGGTTGAGCAAGCCTGCCAGCAGGCGCTGTCATCCAGACAGCCACTGCTTCAGGTCTTGATGACCAATCAAACAGTAAGAGATAAATTGTCTGTATCGCAGCTTGAACAATGTTTTGATCCGTTGGCCTACACCGGCGAATCCGGAGCTTTTGTAGACCGTGTGCTGGCAGACCACCAGCAGCGCAAATCGCATTCTTATCAGGAGTAAGTATGGCATTCATCGATACCGGGAAAGGTAAACTGCATTACCAGCTCGAAGGCAACGACACTGCACCTGTTCTGGTGCTGTCCAATTCCCTCGGCACTACGCTCGACATGTGGCTGCCGCAGATGCCCGTCTTGCTCGACCATTTTCGCGTGCTACGTTACGACACGCGCGGCCATGGACAGTCTGAAGTCACGCCCGGGCCTTACAGCATCATGCAACTCGGTGGCGACGTGATCAGCCTGCTCGATCATTTAAAAATCGACCGTGCGCATTTTTGCGGCCTGTCTATGGGTGGCATGACTGGCATCTGGCTCGGTATCCATGCAGCGAACCGCATTGACCGGCTGGTGTTATGCAATACCAGCGCAGCCATAGGCGTGCCTGAACTATGGAACACCCGCATAGCAAAAATACGGCAAGACGGTATCGATTCGATTGTTGTCGACGTACTGAGCCGCTGGTTCACGCCGGACTTTCTTGCGCATGCACCCGCGCAAGTCGAACGCGTCAAGTCCATGCTCAAGAGCAGTCCGATGGAAGGCTACGTTGCCAATTGTGCCGCCGTGCGCGACATGGATCAGCGCGCCGAACTGCAGAAAATAGCAGCGCCTACGCTGGTCATCGGCGGCAAACATGACAAGGCCACGCCGCCTGAACATGGCGAACTGATTGCGCGCAGCATACCCGGCGCGCGTTATGTGGAGTTGAATGCTGCGCACTTGTCGAATTGGGAGATAGCGCAGGGCTTCACCAGCCAAGTACTGGATTTTTTACTCAACAAAAAGCCGGCGGGAAATTGAATGGATGATAAAGAACGCTTTGCCAACGGCATGGTCGTGCGCCGGGCCGTATTGGGCAACGCCCATGTCGATCGCGCGCAGCAAAACATCAACGATCTCAATGGTGAATTCCAGGACTTGATCACCCGCTATGCATGGGGCGAAATCTGGACCCGCCCGGGCCTGCCGCGTCATACGCGCAGCCTGATGACAATCTGCATGATGGTCGCCCTGAACCGCGAAGAAGAACTCAAGCTGCATCTGCGCGCGGCAGCCAACAACGCAGTCAGCCGTGAAGAGATCAAGGAAGCGTTATTGCAGACCGCCATCTACTGCGGCGTGCCGGCGGCGAATTCCGCTTTTGCGCTGGCGCAGAAGGTGTTTGCGGAGATGGATGAGCAGAAGTAGCGCATCAAAGACGCTGGGTTCCAGCGTCGCTCAATCATTCTCCGTCATGCTCCGCGTCAGCCCAGTTCTTTACGCTCGCTATAACGGCTTGTCAAATAATCCGCGCTATCACGAGTCAGAAGCGTAAATTTAATCAGCTCTTCCATCACATCCGTAAGCCGGTCGTAATAGCTCGACGGTTTCATGCGGCCGTGCTCGTCGAATTCTGTATAAGCCTTCGCCACCGACGACTGGTTCGGTATCGTGATCATCCGCATCCAGCGACCCAGCACCCGCAAGGCATTGACTGCATTGAATGACTGCGAACCGCCGCAGACCTGCATGACTGCCAACGTGCGTCCTTGCGTAGGCCGCAGCGCGCCTATCTCCAGCGGCAGCCAGTCAATCTGGGTCTTGAATACACCGGTCATATTGCCGTGCCGTTCGGGGCTGCACCATACCTGACCTTCAGACCAGTTTGACAGTTCGCGCAGCTCACGCACCTTTGGATGATCGGGCGTGACGCTGTCTACCATTGGCAAGCCGGCCGGATCGAATACACGGGTCTCCGCGCCAAAGCGTTGCAGCAGGCGTTCCGCTTCCAATGTCAGCAGGCGGCTGTAGGACTGCGGCCGCAATGAGCCGTACAGCAGCAAAATGCGCGGCGCATGCGTTGCATGTTTTTTGGGCTGCAGTTTTTCCAGCGTGGGCAAGTCCAGATGCGGCTCGCTGATGTTGGGCAAATCATTCATTGCATGCTTTCCTGTTCGTACCAATTTTTTGACTGATTGACGACTTTCACAACCAGCAGCATAACCGGTACTTCAATCAATACACCAACTACAGTCGCCAGCGCCGCGCCTGATTCAAAACCAAACAGGCTGATGGCAGCGGCAACGGCCAGTTCGAAAAAATTACTCGCGCCAATTAATGCCGAAGGGCAGGCGACGTTATGCTTTTCACCCAGCCTTCGATTGAGCCAATAGGCGAGTGCGGAATTGAACAGCACCTGAATCAGGATGGGCACGGCCAGTAGCGCAATGACGAGCGGCTGCTGCAAGATCGCTTTGCCCTGAAAAGCAAACAGCAAGACTAGCGTCAGCAGCAAAGCGGCAATCGATACCGGACCGATGCGCTCCATTGCAAGATCGAACGCATGCTGTCCTTGCCTCAGCAATTGCTTGCGCCACACCTGTGCAAGCAGCACCGGCAGCACGATGTAGAGGCCGACTGAAATGAACAGCGTATCCCACGGCACCACGATCGCGGACATGCCCAGCAAGAGCCCGACCAATGGCGCGAATGCAAAAATCATGATCGTATCGTTCAAGGCCACCTGCGACAGCGTAAAAAGCGGGTCGCCCTTGGTCAGCCGGCTCCAGACAAACACCATTGCCGTGCAGGGAGCGGCCGCCAGCAGAATCAGGCCAGCGATATAACTGTCTAGCTGTGCGGCAGGCAGATAAGGCGCAAACAGCCAGCGTATGAAAATCCAGCCCAGCAGCGCCATTGAAAACGGTTTGACTGCCCAGTTTACGAACAGCGTCACACCAATGCCGCGCCAGTGTTGCTTTACCTGATGCAGCGCGCTGAAATCAACTTTGACCAGCATAGGAATGATCATCACCCAGATCAGCAAGCCGACTGGCAGATTGACTTGCGCGATTTCCATGCCGCCTATGACCTGAAACAGCGCAGGAAAAAACTGACCGAGCGCAACGCCGGCGATGATGCAGAAGGCGACCCACAAGGATAAATAGCGTTCGAATAAATTCATGCTTATTCCGCAACCTTCGCCACCGCCTGCGAGCCGATGTGATCAAGCTCGCGCTTGATGGCCTGCTTATCCAGTGTCTTCAAGGGCAGGTTCACAAACAACTGCACCCGGTTCATGATTTGATGGAAAATTTTATCGAACGCACGGCGCTTAGTCGCGTCGTCGCCTTCAACTGCAGCTGGATCTTCAAATCCCCAGTGCGCTGTCACGGGTTGCCCTGGCCAGAACGGGCAGACTTCGCCGGCGGCGTTGTCGCAGACGGTGATAATGAAATCCATTTGTGGGGCATCAGACCTTGCAAACTCATCCCAGCTTTTGCTACGCAAGGCTGTCATGTCGTAGCCAGTGACTGCAACTTTTTCTATTGCAAAGGGATTAACAGTCCCGTTTGGCTGACTGCCGGCGCTGTAGGCTTGAAAGCGGCCATGACCCATGGTGTTGAACAAGGCTTCAGCCATGATGCTGCGCGCCGAATTGCCGGTGCAAAGAACAAGGATGTTGAATTTTTTTTCAGGCATGACTGATTTCTCTTTTGAATTTAATGGGAGGTTTCATTGACATCGCAAGCCGGGCTGCAGACTGGCGTACAGGGATTGCCGCCGCAGCAGTTCTCGGTCAGGAAGGCAATCAGGCTGTTCATGGTGACGAAGTTGGCGCTGTAAATCACAAAGCGGCCTTGCTGACGCGCGCTCACCATCTGCGCATGGGCGAGTTCCTTCAGGTGAAACGACAAGGACGAGGGCACGATACCGGTTGCTTCGCCAATCTTGCCGGCAGCCATCCCTGTCGGTCCGGCTTTGACAAGTTCTCGAAATACTTTTAGACGAGATTCATGTGCGATGGCAGCCAAAGCTGCCACGATTGCTGTATTTTCCATATTTCGATAATAGTAGAAATATAGGTTTGGCGCAATACCTTGATTCACATCGAAGCCGGGGTATTTTTTCCTGCCTTCCGGCGCGATCCAGAGTCGTATTCAAAAGGTCGACCATACGCAGGGAATATCTTTGCGTGCTGCCTCTGGAACGAAAGGACAAACTCATGACCATCAACGTCAAGCGCGTAGCGCTTATCCTCGGCATCATTTACATCCTCATCGGGATTGCCGGCTTCATGCCAGCCCTGATACAGCCACCGAAAGCAGGCGAGCCGGCAGTAAATATCGCGGCTCTGCATGGCGATCTGTTCGGACTGTTTCCGGTAAACGTGCTGCACACGCTGATTCATCTGGCCATTGGCATCTGGGGCGTGATTGCAACCCGATCGGTCGGTGCATCCATCATTTATGCACGCTCGCTGGCCGTGATCTTTGGCGTCCTCACCATCATGGGCCTGATCCCCGGATTGAATACGGTGTATGGATTAATCCCGCTCTACAGCCATGACCTCTGGCTGCATGCGTTGACTGCAATCGTAGCTGGCTACTTCGGCTTTTATGTCAGAGAGCCTGCTGAAATTTAAATTTTTCGGGCTTTACTCAATGCTGATCTGTGGCAGCCAGTTTGAATTCAGGTCAGCTTCAAAAAAATCCTGTGCTTGCAGTGGTCGTTTGCGTCTTTCCATCGGTACGATATCGGGCGCGATGAAAGGTGCCATGTCGACTTCATATACCTTGCCGCTGATGCCGTTCTCATTCCATTGCATCTTGTAATAAAGCCCGTGAAACGGGTTCACATGCAAGGCCTTTGCTTTGGTGCGCATGAACATCAGCGCATATTCCAGCGGCACCAGGTCGTCCGCACTGATCAAAGCGGGCTCATTTTGAACCGGAAACAGGCACAGCCTTTGCGCCGGTCCGGTAAGGCACAAGAACGGACGCATATCCAGGAAAAAATCTTCCATATTCTTGGCCAGATCAATTTTGAAAGCGGTCTTGCCGCCGCCCGCTTCACTAAAAATGATGGTGCCGATCTGGTGCCGTTCGCCGCCCGCGTTCGACAGGACAATCGCGCGCGTGCCCTGTAGCTGAGCTGGTTCTGCGGTATGCGCGCTACCTATGCCGGCGAGCAGGCAAATCATTAAAAGTATTTTCATATTTTCCCTTTTGGTTCACCGTAGTGACATGCGTACTATATGCGATGATAAAGGATCAACGAATACAGAGGAAAAGATGGGAACTGCACAGCAAGAATCTATCCGTATTGCCGTCATGGGGGCCGGCGCAGTCGGCTGCTATTTCGGCGGCATGCTGGCGCGCGCCGGACATGACGTTACATTGATAGGGCGGCCTTCGCATGTCGATGCGGTGCAGCGTGATGGATTGTGGCTTGATACCCAGACCTTCAGTGAGCGCATCAAGCTGCAGGCCAGCGTCGATGCGGCGGCCGTGGCCGGCACTCAATTGCTGCTGTTTTGCGTGAAGTCGACAGCTACCATCAATGCTGCAAACCAGATCGCGCCTTACCTGAGGAAAGACGCAGTCGTGCTGAGCCTGCAAAATGGCGTCGACAATGCCACGACCTTGCAGTCTGTGCTGTCTCAAGAGATCATACCCGCGGTGGTCTATGTGGCGACCGAGATGGCCGGGCCCGGCCATGTGCGACACAACGGTCGCGGTGAGCTTGTTATTGGTGATGCTGCAGCTAGTGCCGGGATAGCTGCATTACTTGGCGCAGCTGGTATTCCGGTTGAAGTGTCAGCCAATGTGACGGGCGCGCTGTGGGCAAAGCTGATCGTCAACTGCGCCTACAATGCTTTGTCGGCGATTACGCAGACGCCGTATGGCCGTCTGGTACAGGGCGAAGGCGTCGGGCAGCTGATGCGCACGCTGGTGAAGGAATGTCTGACGGTCGCCTCCGCTGCCGGTGTCAGAGTGCCGGGTGATAGCTTTGAAGACGTGGCGCGCATTGCGCGCACCATGGCAGATCAGTATTCATCGACTGCGCAAGATTTGAAACGTGGCAAGCCTAGCGAGATCGATCATTTGAACGGTTATGTGGTGCGACAAGCGCGGGCACTGGGCATCGAAGTGCCAGCCAACCAGACTTTGCATACGCTGGTAAAGTTGCTGGAATCACGCAATTAAAAGAACCAGAAGGAGAGACCATGCAGCAAGCAGATTTCCTTTCGATGCTGACGACTGAAGCATTTGAAAATGTCGTCACCGTAGAACGTGAGCCGAACGGGCAGCTTGGCATCCATACGCATCCGTTCGAGGCCAAGGCCTTGATATTGGCTGGAGAGATTCATATTCAAGTTGGCGACGTCGAGCAGTTTTACCAGGCCGGTGATGTATTTCATCTGAATGCGGAAGTGCCGCATAGGGAGCGTTACGGGCCAGCCGGCGTCACCTATCTGGTGGGTCGCAAATAAGTCTGGTATTTTCCGCAAATCGTCTGGCATAAAAAAGCGGACACCTGTGTTCAGGCGTCCGCTTTTTTAATGTCGCTGATGCAGTCAACTGACCAATGAGTTAGCCGATCAGATCGACCCGTCCGGTCAGGTCCATGATGCCGGTGATGACACTCAGCTTGGGAAAGCGTTTTCCCACTTCCGCACGAAACATGCGCAGCGACTCGGCGTGTGACCCTGTTTCCACTTCTTTCCCTTCAACGCCTTCCGGACCAAACGCCAGTTTGGCTGCGCCACAGTCGCGATGTGACAACGCGACGACGCGCTTGATGTGATGCAGGCCGACCGAGATTTCCAGATTGTCCCAAAAAGTCTTGTGCCAAGCCGCAAATTTAGGATGGACGGCACCGAGCGGTCCGCCTGCCATGACGAAGTGGCTGTAGTTATCGCCCAGCTTCTCCCTGTCCACCCCTTGCAGGTAGCCCATGTACTGCCAGCTCAAGGTTGTGAAGCGCGGGTCGATACAGTTAATGAGCATCGCTTCGTAATTGCCGCTAGCGGCCATTGAGCGGCCGGGCACAAAGCCCATCATGCCGCCAGCAAGTACGGCGCCAGTAGCCGCGAGGAACTGACGGCGCGACGTAGTAGGTAGCAGGGGATTGCAGCACGGGCAGGCTTCGGATGGCGCGTGGTCAGGCAATGTTGCGATTTTATTTTCAGACACGTTGAGTCTCCTTTGATGGCAAAACCGGCATTCATTAATAATTAGCTATCAAAATGGCGCCGGATTATTCGTGCAGCGCAAAACATGAAGCCTTAATATCTTTAATCGAATCAAGCAGTGGAAACCTTTAGCTCTGTTTGATTATATTCTTCAATTAAATTCAAACTTACAACGGCAGGATTAATTCTGTAAAAGGAAACATAATCATGAAAAATAATAAATCCGCAATGCTGGCGTTGTTAATGTGGGCCAGCAGTGCATTCGTCATGGCGGCGGAACCGCATCATGATGCGCATGAAGCTCACGACAAGCCAGTCGCTGAGGCAGATGTCAAGACTGACGCGGCTGTGCCAGTAGCGGCGGTCAAGCCGGATAAAACGGCGCCTGCTGCTGTGACTGTCGCCAAGCGAGCCCACAAAAAGAAAAAAGTCCGCATGAGTAAGGCGCCGATTCTGGATAAAAAAGTGACTCATGCTGCAAGCGCTGCTCAAAGCCCGGTCCAGACTGCAGTGAGCCATGTTGATGCTCACACGCATGCAGAGCCCGCACCACAGCCTGTAGTTGTTGATAAGACGCTGCGACCGCGCAATCGTGTAGCAATGGCCGTAGATTCGCAAGCTGCGGCTGCTACGGATACTGCGCATGCCTTAGCGCCAGCTGCAGCACATGCTGACACCACGCCAAATGCGATGCCAGACACCAAGCCTGAAGCGCACGCCGAGGTAGTCAATGACACTGCAAATAAAATACCGGTGGTGGATGAGGTCGCCGCTCTTGAAAAGCAAAACAGTGCACCCGCTATTGAAAGCGCAACAAGCTGCAGCTTGCCTTCAAGGACTGAGATCGCTGCCTTATTTGATCGCTGGAATGCCTCGCTGAAAACAGGTGACGCCAAAAAGGTAGTGGCCAACTATGCAACGCCGTCGATTCTGCTGCCGACGGTATCGAATCAGACGCGCTTCACGGCGGCAGAAAAAGAAGATTACTTCGTGCATTTCTTGCAGCGTAAACCTGAAGGAAAAATTGATGACCGGTTGATTGAAGTCGATTGCAATAGCGCCACGGATGCAGGGCTGTACAGCTTCAAGTTTGCTGATGGCTCTGTCGTCAAAGCGCGCTATTCGTTTTCATACAGAAAAGTTGACGACACATGGCTGATCTCCAGCCATCATTCATCTGCTATGCCAGAAAAAGCAGCGGTGGCAAGCGCGCAAGACACTCACGCAGGTCCGGTCATTGCGCTGGATCGCAATGATGTCGCACCAAGAGATTCTGGCTGGGTCAGATTCCCCTGAGCTGGTTTTCAAGATGCCATGTCAGCGAATCGTGCTTGCGTCAAGCTGTCTTCGGACAGCTTTTTTATTGAATTTATTGAACAGATTGCCGGCTGATTTAAATGCAGTAACGCTATCGCAAATAAAATGCGCCTAAAAGAAAACCACCACGTCTATGTGATCGAACTGGCTAAGGATGTACTGTACGAAGCCAAATTCAAAAAAGCCAATCCGGATTACATAGCTGGCAAGCCTTGCGTCTATGTCGGCATGACAGGACTCGACCCTGACCTGCGTTTCGATAAACACAAGGCTGGCATACAGTCGAATAAATATGCGATGAAGTACGGCTTGCGCTTGCTGCCCGAGCTCTATGAGTCCTATAACCCTATGCCATATGAAGATGCGCGCTACATGGAAGTAGATCTGGCGATCCGTTTGAAGAAGGCAGGATACGCCGTATGGCAAGCATGAAAGAGCGCACGCGACCCAAGCACTAGAAGCATGCAGAAGAAATGTGGAAGAGGCGAACCAAGCCAGGTTTCTTCTTTCAGGGTTTACTATTCTTTTCGCATGAAATGCAAAAAGCCCCACCTTGTGAGTGGGGCTTCTTGTTACTGATTTCTTGGTAGGCCGTGCGGGATTCGAACCTGCGACCAACGGATTAAAAGTCCGCTGCTCTACCAGCTGAGCTAACGACCCGGAAAGCAAAAGATTATAAGCAACTCACTAATGCTTGTCAAACACTCGTGCAACTTTATTCGGAGACGGCGTTCAAGAGACTGCATAAATACCGAAGCGTTCAACGCTGGCGAAAACGCAAAAGTCAGCCAACGTCATTTTGACAAGCACTTTACTTAAGCTCGGCCAAGCGCTCTTTACCCATGGTGGCAGCGGTCGACGCCGGATATTTTTTGATCAGTGCATCCAGGCTGTCACGCGCACCTATCTTGTCTTTCAACTCCAGCTGGCAGCTTGCCATATTGAGCAGTGCATCCGCTGCCTTCTGGCTGAGAGGGAAGCGCGTGACTACGATCTGGTAAGCAGGAATGGCCTTTGTGCAGTCGCGTTGTGCAAAATAAGTATTCCCTAGCCAATAGTGTGCTTGGGCCGCATAGCCGGACTCAGGGTAGCGTTGCAGGAAGCTGTTGAATGCCTGATCTGCAGCCGGATAACTGCCAGACTTAAATAGTGCCAGCGCTGCATCGAAAGTCTTTTGTTCAGTTTGTTCGACATTAACTTCTTTGCCGTCGATAGTCATAACTTGCGGTTCAAGCTTGCGCAGGCGCTGGTCCAGATCAGTATAAAAATCTTTTTGCCGCCGCTGCGCATTCGACAATTCGTTATTGATGATCTCTACCTGTCCGCGTAGCGCAGCAATTTCGTCGCGCAGCTTCTCGATCTCGCCGGTCAGGTTAAGCGAACTTGTTTTGTCTGCTTTATTTTCGATGCGGGCATTGATTGATTCAATACTATTTGCGATGCGGCTGTCGATGCGCGTATTGATCTCCTCAACCTGCTTGCGCAGCTTGAGGATTTCACGGCGCGCATCATCGTCTTCAAACAGCGCTGCTTGCGCATGCATGGGGGCGAATGTAAACAGCGCCACGACTGTGGCGGCGCAAGCAGACTTGATCAAAGATTTCATGGGTACTGTCAAAAGAGCGATTAGTAAGCGATGTCAGAGCGGCGGTTCTCTGCCCATGCTGCCTCATTGCTGCCGCTTGCTTTCGGCTTTTCCTTGCCGAACGAGACTGCTTCCATCTGCGTGTCCGGGACACCCAGCAGAGCCAGCGCGCGACGCACAGCCTCGGCACGTTTCTGACCAAGTGCGAGGTTGTATTCGCTACCACCGCGCTCATCGGTATTGCCCTGGATGATGACTTTACGGTCAGGGCGCGAAATCAGGTATTTTGCATGCGCCTCAACGACAGGTTTGAATTCATCCTTGACCGTATAGCTGTCGATATCGAAGTAGACGCTGCGCTTGGCCAGAATGCCGGCAGGATCATTAAGCGGATCGTTGCGTGCATCACTTGCGCTTTCCAACTTCGATGCATCTACGCTACCGACTGTTGCTGAGCTGATCTCGGTACTGCCCTGATCGTTCATGTTGGCTGTTGCTGGCGTGCCGGTTCGCTCTTCTATCGGCGCTGCCGAATCCAGCTTCACTGATGAACATGCTGCAAGCAGCATGGTGGCAGCGACAATGCTTGCCAATGTTTTTGAAATGCGCATCAAATGCTCCTGTTTTGTGATTGGTTTATTGCGTGAACGGGCCCCATGCCGGTTCTCTTATGGCGCCTGACCTTGCAGATAGTGTGTAGCGGGAGCGGCCGTCAGTCGATACAACTGCCAACGTCCCGCGCCCCCCCGATTCCGTCGCATAGATCAAGTACTTGCCGTTTGGGGCAAAGCTCGGTGATTCATCGCGCGCACCGTCAGATAGCCGTAATTCTTGCGAGCTTGTCAAATCAAGTACAAACAACTGGAAACGACCATCGCGGCGCGACACGTAGGCCAACATTTTACCGTCTGGCGAGATGCGTGGGCTGATATTGTAGTTGCCGCCAAATGTGACGCGGCGCGCATCGCCGCCTTGCGTGCTCATGCGATAAATTTGCGGACCGCCGCTGCGATCACTGGTGAAATACAGACTTTGCCCATCGGGCGCAAAGCGCGGCTCGGTATCGATGCCGGTTGAATTGCTGAGCCGTTTCAAGTCCGTGCCATCGGCATTGACCATGTAAATCTGGGTCTGGCCTTCACGCGACAGCGCCAACGCTATTTTTTTGCCATCAGGTGACCAGGCAGGCGCAGAATTGCTGCCCTTGAAATTGGCGACGATGACGCGCCGACGGCTGGCCAATTCTTGTACATAGACCATCGGTTTTTTATTTTCAAACGATACGTAGGCCAGCTTGCTGCCATCCGGCGACCAGACCGGCGAGATCAGCGGCTCGGTCGAGCGTATCGCGGTGACGGCGTTTTCTCCATCCGAGTCTGCAACTTCAAGCCGGTATTCAGAGCCTGATTTCACAATGTAGGCGATGCGGGTCGAGAACGCGCCACGTACGCCCGTCATTTTTTCGTAGATGTCATCGGCCACGCGATGCGCGCCTTGCCGTATAACTCGTGGCTGCAGTGTCAGGCTTAACGCGGAAAGCTCGGTTGTCTTGACGGTATCCATCAGTTTGTAGCGCAGGTCCTGGCGGCCGTCGGACAGGCGCGTGACGCTGCCGGTGACGAGCGCGTCAGCGCCATTTGCGCGCCAGGTGCCAAGATTGACGGGGGCATTTTCAGCAATGGTTTCAGTGTTATCGATGAGGCGGAACACACCACTGCGCTCGAGGTCTGCGCGAATGACCGCGCTGACTGACTGGGCTGCGCTACCGTCATTGGCAAAATTGGCCACGCTGATGGGTATCTGGTTGGCGCCAACGCCAGCAATCTCGACGCGCAATTCGGCTTGCGCCAGCATGCAAATGCCAAGTGAAAGAAGGACAGCCGGATAGAGGGCAATTCGTTTCATGGGCGCAGTCAAGGTCTTTGAAAATGCGTTAAAAATCAGTTGTCTTTGGGCTTCTGCTGCAGGGTAAAGCTAGAGGGAATTTTGCCGTTTACATCGGGTTTGAAGGGCGCCGATTTTTCAATCGCGCGTTCCACTGCCAGATCAAAGGCTTCAATACCCGAAGACTTTAGTCGGCGCGGTTTGCTTCTGAGCGAACCATCCGGCAGCAGTTCAACATTGAACTCCACTGCAGGATTGCCGGCGATGTCATCGAGCCGCGCGAATATTGTATTCGATTTTATCTTGGCCCCCGCCTGACTTGCGAAGCTGGCATCGACCTTGGAACCCTGCGATTTTTCAGCGTCGCCAATGGTGCCGGTGCCGGCCTGGCTGCTCATGCGGCGCAAGTCGTCGGCACGGCGTGCGGCTGCACGCTGCTCGGCGGCGGCTTCGTCGAGTTTGCGTTTTTGCTCTTCAGCGAGTTTTTTCTTTTCCTCTTCTGCCTGCAAGCGCTTTTGCTGCTCTTTTTGCTGTTCTTCTTCGGCCTGCTTTTTCTTTTCTTGCGCGACAGTCTGTTTTTTCCGTTCCTGCTCGGCTTCCCGTTGCGCCTTCTCCTCTGCCAGTTTTTCTTTTTTAAGCTGCTCGGCTTTTTCCTTTTCCTGCAACTTGCGCTGCTTGATCTTCTCCAGTGCGATATCGGGATTTGGCAGCGTTTGCTTCGGTGGCTCCGGCGCAACGACGGGCTTGGGTGGCGTCTTGACTGGCTCTACCGGCGCAGGCTCAGGGTCAGGTTTTGGTTCAGGTGGTGATGGAGCAGCAGCACGTTGCTCGGCGCTCCAGATTTCTGCCTCGACTGCGACGGGCGTGACGCTTTGCCATGAAACACCGACCCATAAAAAACCCAGCAGTGCGCAGTGCACCAGCGCTGCGAGCGCGAACGCACGCCAGCGTCCGGGCTCTGGTGGAACTTGGTAGGGTGAGGCAGAGTTGTTCAACTAAAAATCACCGGGTAGCCAGACCGACGCGCGTAATGCCGATCTTGTTAGCTTGAGTAATGGCCTGTACAACGTCGTCGTACTTGATTTCTTTGTCTGCCGATATCATCACGGGCAGTTCAGGATGTTTTTTATGCAGCGCAGCGAGCTTGTCGCCGAGCTCGCGCCGGTCGCCTGATTTGCTGGCCGCTTGACCATGGATTGCGATCGTTGCGGCTTCATCTGGCTTGAGGACGATTTCTATATAGTCAGTCGGCGGCAAAGTAGAGCGGCCTGCTGCTGGCAGATTAATGACGCTGGGGTTGCTGATCGGCGCGACCACCATGAAAATCACCAACAGCACCAGCATCACGTCGATATACGGAACGACGTTAATTTCAGCCTTGAACTTGCGGTTGCGGCCACCGCGCAAGGAAGAGGACTGCGACATTAGCGTGCCTGACGGTTCAGGATGTTGGAAAATTCTTCGATGAAGCTTTCGAAGCGAATCGCCAGCCGGTCGATGTCATGCGAGTAGCGGTTATAAGCGACCACTGCCGGTATGGCGGCAAACAGGCCGATCGCGGTGGCGACCAATGCTTCGGCAATGCCGGGCGCAACAGATGCCAGCGTTGCCTGTTGTACATTGGACAGTCCGCGAAATGCATTCATGATGCCCCAGACAGTGCCGAATAAGCCGATATAGGGCGACACGGAGCCGACCGAAGCAAGAAATGCCAGGTGTGATTCCAGTGCATCCATTTCACGCTGGTAGGCAGCGCGCATCGCACGCCGCGCGCCGTCGAGCAGTGCACTGTTGTCTTTGTTTTCTTTGCCTGCAAATGTCAGTCTGGCCTTGCGGTACTCTTCCATCCCTGCTTCAAAAATACGTTCCAGTGCGCCGCTCTGACCGCTGCGCTGGCGGCGCGACGAGGTCGCTTCTTCATACAGCGTATTGAGGTTGGCGCCGGACC
This sequence comes from Burkholderiaceae bacterium, assembly GCA_030157545.1. Lineage (GTDB taxonomy): Bacteria > Pseudomonadota > Gammaproteobacteria > Burkholderiales > Burkholderiaceae_D > Pernthalerella. The sequence goes on along the minus strand of JAOAUN010000057.1, from coordinate 41,281 downwards.
AGAAAGCGCTTTCGAATTCGGTCGTCTGCGCAGTTGCATTGCGAATTGCGAACATCTTGCGAAAGATATAGGTCCAGCTCATCGCCGACACCAGCGCCAGCAAGAGCATCACCAGTTGCACCAGCACGGATGCATTGCTGATCATGGAAACAAACGAGAGATCTTGAGTGACGGTCATGACGATTAAGAGTCCGTGTTCGTGGTGCTGCTAATGCTGCTGATTTTGGCAAGTACTGACTGCGGTATTGCTTGCGGCCGCAGCGTTTCGGTTCCGACGCAACCGATGCGGATGCTACTGTTGCATAACAATTCGGCTACGCCATCTTGTGAAATGCGCGAAGCCTCTTGCTTGAAAATGATGGATGCGCGCCCCAAATTTTCCAGCGCTACGCTGATAGAAAGCCGGTCATCCAGTTTCGCCGGAGAATGGTAATCGATGGACGTGTTTTTGACTACAAACATCACCTGCTCGGTCTCTGTCAGCACTTGTTGTCCGATGCCGGCCTGACGCAGCCACTCGGTGCGCGCGCGCTCAAAAAATTTCAGGTAGTTTGCATAGAATACGATGCCGCCGGTATCGGTATCTTCGTAATAAACCCTGATTGGCCATGTAAATCCGGCTTGCGCTTTGGCTTGCGTAGCTTGCATTGTTTATGCAGTGCGCTTGACGGTGAACGGAGAAAAACCCTGGCAGGTCGGCATCATTTCTATGATGTTGATGTTGATGTGCGGCGGCAGGGTCGCAATCCAGTAGGCCGTCTCGGCAATATCCGTAGCGGTCAGCGGCACCGTCCCCTGATATACCTTGGCCGCTGATGCATCATCGCCTTTGAAGCGCACATTGGAAAATTCAGTGCCGCCGCACATGCCCGGCGCGATGTTGGTGGCCCGCACACCCGTGCCTACCAGGTCGGCACGCAGGTTCAGCGTGAACTGGTCGACAAAGGCCTTGGTCGCTCCGTACACATTGCCGCCCGGGTAAGGATAAGCGCCGGCCACTGAGCCGAGATTGATCACCAGCCCCGTGCCGCGTTCAACCATTGCCGGCAAAATCGCGCGCGTCATGCTTACCAGCCCGCGACAGTTGGTTGCGATCATGGTGTCCCAGTCTTCCAGATGCGCCTGATGCGCAGGTTCCAGTCCCAGCGCCAGTCCGGCGTTATTGACCAGTACATCAATCGATTGCCATTCTTTCGGCAACATAGCCAATGCATGATCAATCGATGCTTTGCTGGTCACATCCAGTTCCACCGGCAGCAGTGCCGCGCCAAGTTCGGCTGCAAGCGCGGTGAGCCTGTCGGTGCGGCGCGCGGCGGCAATCACCTGATGGCCTTCGCGTACGAATTTACGCGCCATTTCAGCACCGAAGCCGGCACTGGCGCCGGTAATCAAGACAATCATGCAAACACTCCGCGGGAAAAGGGAAATAGAACAGCGTTTTAAGTGCGAAATTGTAGCCGATCAGGCCAGATCCAGTGCCGCCTGCCTTGCCCAAAACTAGCCCATAAACTACAATAGGCCACCATTTCGTCCCACGTAACTGGCGAAAAAGCGGGCTTTTACAGCCCGAAAGGTGGATATCCACCGGGAAGCGTGGGATTTCACAAGCCGTGCGCCTGGGCAGCCAAGATGGATTAAACGCTTGAGGCTGCCGCATTTCCGTATCTTGAACCTCATTCGATTACTCATCTGACTCACTGATCGATTGGAGTATTGCCATGTTTTCCAAAGACCTCACCATTGCCAACGTCGACCCGGAACTCTGGTCCGCTATTCAGTTGGAGAATCAGCGTCAACAAGACCATATCGAGTTGATCGCGTCGGAGAATTACACGTCGCCGGCCGTCATGCAGGCGCAGGGCTCGCAACTGACCAACAAATATGCGGAAGGTTATCCGGGCAAGCGTTATTACGGCGGCTGTGAATTCGTTGATCTCGCTGAAGCGCTCGCGATTGATCGCATCAAGAAAATATTTGGCGCCGAAGCCGCCAACGTGCAACCGAACTCCGGCTCGCAGGCCAATCAGGGCGTATTCTTTGCGATGCTCAAACCGGGCGACACCATTATGGGCATGTCGCTGGCCGAAGGTGGCCACCTGACCCATGGCATGCCGCTTAATATGTCCGGCAAGTGGTTCAACGTGGTCTCTTATGGCCTCGACGCCAATGAAGAAATCGATTACGAGCAGATGGAACGTCTGGCGCGTGAGAAAAAACCGAAGCTGATCATTGCTGGTGCGTCCGCTTATTCATTGCGCATCGACTTCGAACGTTTTGCCAGGGTAGCCAAAGAGGTGGGCGCTTATTTCATGGTCGACATGGCCCACTATGCGGGCCTGATCGCAGCCGGCGTGTATCCGAATCCGGTGCCGTTCGCCGACTTCGTCACTTCCACGACGCATAAATCGCTGCGCGGTCCGCGCGGCGGCATCATCCTGATGAAAGCCGAGCATGAGAAGGCGATCAACTCGGCTATTTTTCCCGGTATTCAGGGTGGCCCGCTGATGCATGTGATCGCAGCCAAGGCCGTCGCCTTCAAGGAAGCGCTGGCACCTGAATTCAAGACTTATCAGCAGCAGGTGTTGAAGAACGCCGATGCGCTGGCCAAGGCACTCATTGCACGCGGCCTGCGCATTGTGTCCGGCCGCACCGAATCGCATGTGATGCTGGTTGATCTGCGCGCCAAGAAAATGACCGGCAAGGAAGCCGAAGCGATTCTGGGCTCGGCGCACATTACTTGCAACAAGAACGGCATACCGAATGATCCGGAAAAACCATTCGTAACTTCCGGCATACGTCTGGGCAGTCCGGCGATGACCACGCGCGGGTTCGGTGAAGCCGAAGCCACCAAGGTCGGCAACCTGATCGCCGACGTGCTCGACAACCCGCATGATGCGGCCAATATCGAGCGCGTCAAGGCTGAAGTCAAGAAACTGACCGATGCTTTTCCGGTTTACGACACTTCATCCGCAGCCTCACCCGCGGCCTGATTCGGAGACTGCGCCATGCGATGCCCGTTTTGCCAGAATGAAGACACGCAAGTCCTGGACACGCGGGCGTCAGATGAGGGGGACAGCATTCGCCGTCGCCGTCGCTGCAACAGCTGCGAGAAGCGCTTTACAACTTTCGAGCGCATTGAATTGGCGATGCCCGTCATCGTCAAGAAAAACGGCAGCCGCACTGAATTCGAGCCGGCAAAACTGCGCTCCAGCCTGATGCTGGCGCTGCGTAAACGACCGGTATCAGCCGATGCGGTCGATGGCGCGATTTTGCGTATTGAAGAAAAGCTGCGCTCCTCCGGCGAGCGCGAAATTCTCTCCGGTCAGATTGGCGAATTGGTGATGCGCGAGTTGAAGCGTCTCGATAAGATTGCGTACATCCGCTTTGCCTCTGTGTATCGCAGCTTTGAAGATGTCGCTGAGTTCCGTGATGCGATTGATGAAATAGATATCGAACGCAAACCACCTGCTGCATTGAAATCACCGGGTAAGTCAGCGGGCAAATAAGGTCTGCTGAGCTGTGTCTTCTGAGGCACTGTTTTAATTCACAAATTTTTTCTTGATGAGCGAAAGACGCTGGAACCCAGTGTCTTTTTTTTATGAAAAAATGAATATCGCGTACCGCTACTACTCACATTTCTGGAAAATAACCTGCATTTTCAATCAGACGCTTTGTCAGTTTTTCAATGAATGCGGCTATCGCCGCACCACCTTTTTAATTTCCAATTAGCGGCATTCGTATTTAAATCCACTGGCGATTGGGCTCAATTGTTAGCGTCATCTTAACGATTGCTGCGATCAATACGGCCATTGCCCAGCATCTTGACGACTATTCGAAAAGGTGCACAGATGCATATCAAGTCTGCAGCCGCTTATTCATTGCTGGAAGTGTTGATTGCGATAGCAATTCTGGCTGTGGCCATGATCAGTTTCGCCCGGCTGCAGGCAGCCACCATTTACGCTATGCGTCAGGCTATCGTGCATGAACATGTTCAGCAACTTGCAGTCGAGCTGGCTGAATGGATACGGGCCAGCAGGCCAGCTACGTTGCTACTGGCTGTCATCAACGAGCAGGGCACGTCGGCGGTCACCGCTTGCTACAAGCAAAATTGTACGCCGCAACAGTTGGCACGCTCTGACTGGTACGAATGGCGGCAACGTGTGCTTCGCATTGCACCCGCTGCGCGCATCAGCGTGTGCCGCAGCGAGCATCGACCGTTAGCGGACTGGGATTGCGCTGCTGCTAATGCATTGACCGCGCCGCTCATCATCAGGATAGGCTGGCCTTTGCCAGCGCAGTCAGATAATTTCCTGCCTGCGCTGGCAATTACCGTCGGCCCGGTGCCGCCTTGAGGTGCGGCGTTTGCGGCAGCAGTTTGATTGAATGCATGCTGGCTGCAAGCCTGTCCGCTTGCGCGGTGCTGGCAGCTATCAGCATGCTGCAATCTGCAAACGCTGCATTCGTTTCGCAGCAGCAGATTGCCATATTGCAGGAGAACGGTCGCTATGCCATCAATGTCGTCACGCGTGCCTTGCTTCAGTTGTCCTATGTCGATCATTCGCTGGCGCATCAGCCGCCCAAGCTGTTTGCCATCGAGGGCGAGGACAATAGCGGCGGAAGTAGCAGTGTAAACGGCAGTGATGAACTGACGCTGCATTTTGCCGGCTCCGGCCTGATCGCAGATGGCAATGTCATCAACTGTGCAGGATTTGCTGTTGACAGCAAGCTGCCTGACCAAGGCTGGAGCATTTTTTATGTTGCCAAAAATGAGGAAGGTGAGCCGGAACTGCGCTGCAAATACCGGGGCAACAAAGACTGGAATTCACAAGCGCTGGTGGCTGGCGTTGAATCTTTTCAGGTTTTGTATGGCGTCGATACCGATTCGGACGGCATCGTGAATCAATATCTGAATGCGACCAGCACGAAGGCGCAGTCTTTATGGGATCAGGTAGTTGCGCTGCGTATTGCCTTTTTGCTGCGTGCGGAGCGCGGTACTGGCAGTGTCAATCCAGACCAGCCCGATTACTTTGCGCTGTTTGGCACAGCGTATGAAGCGACTGCAGATAAGGGCACGCGTATCAAGCGTGACAGCTTGCCTGCCAACACACGGCATTGGCCACGATTGATAGCGCAATCGACTATTTATTTGCGTAATACGCTGCCAGCGAAAGGATTGGAACCGTGAGCTTTTGCAATGACAGCAGAAAGCGGGCAACGGTTGCCGGCTTTGCGCTGATTTCTTGCGTACTAATCCTGATGACGGTGCTGTTGCTGGGATTGGCAGCGCAACAGATCGTGCGCGAGTCGGCTGCTGCCGGCACAAACGCGATTGACCGTCAGCTGGCAATGCAAGCGGCAGAGGCGGCATTAATGGACGCAGAGCAGGATATTTTGCAGACGCGGGATGCAAGTATGGACATTAGCCAGCCTGCACTTGCCTATGGCAGCGTGACGGGAAATTACTTTGCTTCAGGGAGCCGCATGCAAGCGGCGCAGTTGCCAACGTATGCGTTCAGCATGCTGCCGTTGGCGCATCAGGGCGACAGCAACGTGCGCTATTTCTATCGCATTACAGCCGTTGGTGTTGGCTCCCGAATAACAACGCAGGTCGTGTTGCAGTCGGATTTTTTAAAATCATCTTGTGCGGCTTGTATCAATCCCTGGCAGGGGCGTCTGGCCTGGCGCGAAATGCTGTCGCCGTGAAGCGCAGTCACATTGCAGCAATGAGCGTGATCGAACTGCTGGTCAGCATTGTTATCATTGGCTTGCTGACAGCCTTGGCCTTACCCGTTTTCCGCGATTTGCTTAACCATTTCAAAGTCGAATCTGCGACCAGCGAATTTCGTTCGGCAATCCTGCTTGCACGCTCGGAAGCAATCAAGCGCGGTGTACGTATCGACCTGGTTCCTGCAGTTGCGCATGACTGGAGTCGCGGTTGGCTGGTGCTGATTGAATCCAACAATAACCAGCAGGCCGATGCTGATGAAGTCGTCTTGCATCGCAGTCCGGATCTGCCGGAGCGCTTGCGTATAGTCGCCAGCCTGCGCGACGGCTCGAAAACCTATGTCGCGTTCGATCCCAGCGGGCGGCCGCGCAGTGCCGCCAGCAGCTCGGTGCCACAGTTCGGCTCCTTCGTTCTTTCAGTCGGCGCAAAGCAGCGCAAAATCGTAATTGGATTTTTGGGCAGAGTTCGCGTCTGCGATCCCGTCAAGAGTGGAACGGCTTGCTAGAATGGCGACATTCATTGTTTAACCATTGTTTATCAATTAAAAAATTTTCGTGCAGACTGCCAACGACATCGATGCCATGCGCTTAGCCCTGCAACAGGCAGCCAAAGGTCTCTACATCACCACGCCCAACCCGCGGGTGGGTTGCGTGATTGCGCGCGACGGTCATGTACTGGCAGTGGGGCACACACAGCCTGCAGGCTCGGCGCATGCTGAAGCATCGGCCTTGCAAGACGCTGCCAGCCGCGGCATCGATGTACGCGGCGCCACCGTCTATGTGACGCTGGAGCCTTGCAGTCATCATGGTCGAACGCCGCCTTGTGCCGATGCGCTCATCAAGGCTGGTGTGGGCCGGGTTGTCGCCGCGATTGGCGATCCGAATCCGCTGGTCGCCGGTCAGGGGCTGGCCAGACTGCGCGAGGCCGGCATTGCCGTCACTACAGGCATACTGGAGCAGGAAGCTCGCGAAATGAATATCGGGTTTTTCTCGCGCATAGAGCGCGGGCGGCCTTGGGTGCGCATGAAAGTCGCCGCCAGTCTTGATGGCGGCACTGCACTGCTCAACGGTACCAGCCAGTGGATTACAGCGGCAGCGGCGCGTGATGACGGCCATGCATGGCGTGCGCAATCCTGCGCCATTCTGACCGGCATTGGTACGGTGCAGCAGGATGATCCACAACTCAATGTACGTGCGGTCGCAACCCCGCGCCAACCGCGCCGCATCGTGGTCGACAGTAAACTGCAGATCAGTCCGGATGCAAAAATAGTGCAGGGCGGCGGCACCTGGATAGTCGCAGCGCAGGACGATCCCGAACGTGCAGCGCGTCTGCGCGAGCGCGGTGCCGAAGTGATCGTGCTGCCAAACGCCACTGGCAAGCTTGATCTGGCTGAACTGATGCGCGAGTTGGGTCGCCGCGACATTAATGAATTACATGTCGAGGCCGGCTTCAAGCTAAACGGTTCCTTGCTGCGTGCCGGCTGCGTCGACGAGCTCTTGCTCTACCTTGCACCGAGCTTGCTGGGACAGGCCCAGGGCATGTTCAACCTGCCAGCGCTCGATGATTTGTCAGGGCGTTTGCAGCTGGCGTTCCATGACGTCAGGCAGATTGGCCCGGATTTGCGCATACTGGCGCGCCTGATTCATCCTTAGAACTTCTAACAAAAAGGCGCTGATTTCTGACCGTCATCCCAGCGGCGTCTGGTTGCACAAAATGAAAGTCACTGGGTCCCAGCTTTCGCTGGGACGACGCTGGTAGTTATTTTGTTAAACGCTCTCAATAATCATTTTTAACTTGAAAGATTCATTATGTTTACCGGCATCGTCGCGGCAGTTGGCCGCATTACTACCCTTACACCACTGGGCACGGACAGCAACGCCGGCGTCCGCCTGACAGTCGCCGCCGGCGGCTTGCCGCTGGCCGATGTCGCCATTGGCGACTCCATCGCGCTCAATGGTGCCTGCATGACGGTCACGCAAAAAACGGACATCAGCTTTACTGTGGATGTTTCACGCGAGAGTCTCAATTGCACAGTCGGGCTGGATGCGCCGGGTGAAGTCAATCTGGAAAAGGCGCTGACGCTGGCCGAACGTCTGGGCGGGCATCTGGTGTCGGGGCATGTTGACGGTCTGGGCAGTGTGCAACGCTTCGAGCCGGTCGGTGAATCGTGGGAGCTGGTGATTCTGGCACCGCAGTCGCTGGCACGGTATCTGGCTTACAAAGGCTCGGTGGTGGTCAATGGCGTGTCGCTAACGATTAATAGCGTGAGCGACAGCGATGCAGGTTGCGCAGTGTCGATTAACCTGATTCCGCATACGATAGAAGCGACGACGCTGAAGCATCTGAAGGCAGGCAGCCGGGTGAATCTGGAGATTGATTTGATTGCACGCTATGTGGAGCGGATGTTGAGCGTGACGGCAGCGCCGTCAAAAATGTCAAATTAGCACGACATTCCTTTTATTTAAGCAGTCGGACGTCATGATAAATCCATTAAAATAGCGGGTTATTCTGGATTCAACCATGTCAATATCAAGCACAAAAGAAATCATTGCCGAGCTGCGCGCCGGTCGGATGGTCATCCTCGTTGATGAGGAAGACCGCGAAAACGAGGGCGATCTGGTGCTGGCAGCCGAGTTCGTTACGCCGGAAGCCATTAACTTCATGGCCAAATACGGTCGCGGCCTGATCTGCCTGACGCTGACGGAAGAACGTTGCGAACAGCTCAATCTGCCGATGATGACGAGCCGCAATGGCACCGCTTACGGCACCAATTTCACTGTTTCTATCGAAGCAGCCGAAGGTGTGACGACCGGCATTTCGGCAGCTGACCGCTCGCGCACCATTGAAGTGGCCGTTGCCCGTCATGCGAAGCCAAGCGACATCGTGCAGCCCGGCCATATTTTTCCGCTGCGTGCGCAGCGTGGTGGTGTGCTGATGCGCGCCGGCCATACCGAAGCCGGTTGCGACCTCACCGATCTAGCCGGCCTGACGCCGGCTTCGGTGATTTGCGAAATCCTGAAAGACGACGGCACCATGGCGCGTCTGCCGGACTTGATTGAATTTGCACGCGAACACAATCTTAAAATCGGCACCATCGCCGACCTGATCCATTACCGCGGCCAGAACGAGAGCATTGTCGAACGCATCGCCGAGCGTGTGATGCAGACCTCGCACGGCGAATTCCGCGCGATTGCCTATCGCGACAAACCGAGCAGCGGCGCTCATCTGGCGCTGGTGCATGGCTCAATCTCGCCGGATCTGGAGACCATGGTGCGCGTGCACCAGCCGGTATCGATACTGGACTTGCTTGAAACAAAAGCGACAACGCACTCATGGAACATGGCGTCGGCCATGGCGGCCATCAAGGCCGGCGAGCGCGGCGTGATTGTGCTGCTCAACTGCGAAGAATCTGCCGAGCAGATGTTTGCGCAGTTCAGCGCCTTGTCGAATGCCGAGCCGACGCTGCCGCCGCGCGCAGCACGGATGGACTTGCGCACGTACGGCATAGGCGCGCAGATATTGCGCGATCTGGGCGTGGGCAAAATGAAATTGCTGGCCAATCCGCGCAAGATGCCCTCGATGACGGGATTCGATCTCGAAGTCGTCGGTTATCAGGCAAGTCCGAACAACTGAAGCAGGAGGCAATATGACCGTCGGTACTTATGAACCTGATCTCGAGGGACGCGGTGTGCGCGTCGGGATCGTGCAGGCCCGTTTCAATGAAGATATTTGCCATGGTCTGGTGTCAGCCTGTCTGGCCGAATTGAAGCATCTGGGTGTTGAGGATGAAGACGTGCTGCATGTGACGGTGCCGGGCGCGCTTGAAATTCCGCTGGCACTGCAAAAAATGGCCGAGACCGCGCAGTTCGATGCCCTGATCGCATTGGGCGCTGTTATTCGCGGCGAGACCTATCATTTTGAGCTGGTGTCGAACGAGTCGGGCGCCGGCATTACCCGCGTTGGTCTTGATTTCGGCATTCCTATTGCAAATGCCGTGCTGACGACGGAAACAGACGAGCAGGCTGAAGTGCGTATGGCAGAGAAGGGCGCTGATGCTGCCCGTGTGGCTATCGAGATGGCCAACCTTGCCAGTGCGATGGAAGAACTGGCCGAGTCGGCCGAGGAAGAATAAGTTAATGAATCAGAAATCCGAACACGCCAACCCCAGCAAAAGCCGTACCCCGCGTCATCGTGCGCGCGAGTTTGCGTTGCAGGGAATTTATCAGTGGCTGTTGAATCATGAGGATGCAGGCGTGATTGATGCCCACATCCGCAATGCGCACGGTTTTGACAAGGCTGATGCCGGCCATTTCGATATTTTGCTGCACGGGGCTATCCGGGAAGTTCAGGAATTGCGGGCAGTGATTACACCGCTGATCGACCGCTCGATAGATCAGCTGTCGCCGATTGAGCATGCAGTACTATTGATTGGTACTTTCGAACTCAAGAACCTGATAGAGATTCCATACAAGGTCGTCATCAATGAAGCCGTCGAGCTGACCAAATCCTTTGGCGGCATTGACGGTCACAAGTACGTCAACGGTGTGCTCGACAAGCTGGCCGCCGCATTGCGCGCGACTGAAATCGCCGCTGGTCGTTAAGCTTAAGCTGTCGTGCAATTTCCGCTCGCATCCCGACTGGCCCAGATAGCGCCTTTCCATGTAATGGAATTGATCAAGATGGCCGCCGAGCTGGAGCAGGCCGGCCGTTCGGTTATTCATATGGGTATAGGCGAGCCGGATTTTCCGGCGGCGCAGCCGGTGCTGGACGCTGCAAGCCATGCGCTGGCCTCCGGTAAAACCCGCTATACCCCGGCTAACGGCCTGCCTGAACTGCGTCTGGCGATATCCACCCATTACCGGACCGTCTACGGCCTCGATATCGCGCCGGACCGCATTGTCGTTACCGCCGGTGCTTCGGCGGCCTTGCTGCTGGCTTGTGCCACGCTGGTTGAGCCGGGCACGGAAGTGCTGATGCCTGACCCTTGTTATCCGTGTAATCGCCACTTCGTCGCTGCTTTCGAAGGCATCGCGCGGCTGGTTGACAGTGGACCGTCCCAGCGTTTCCAGTTATCTGCCGACATGGTGCGCACGCATTGGCGCGACGCGACCCGTGGCGTGTTGCTGGCCTCGCCATCGAATCCCACCGGCACCTCGATTGATCCTGACGAACTGGCTGCAATTGTCGGGCTAGTACGCGCTAACAAAGGCTTTACGGTCGTCGACGAGATCTATCAGGGGCTGAGCTACGACGCACCACCGTTTACTGCCCTGTCGCTGGGCGAAGACATTATTGTCATCAACAGTTTTTCAAAATACTTCAACATGACCGGCTGGCGTCTGGGTTGGATGGTCGTGCCGCCGGCGATGGTGCCGGCCGTCGAAAAGCTGGCGCAGAATTTTTTCATCTGTCCTTCGACCATTGCCCAGCAGGCTGCGCTGGCCTGCTTCACGGAACCTGCTGTTGCCATTTTTGAAGAGCGCAAGGCGGAGTTTCGGCGTCGTCGCGACTTTATCGTTCCGGCCTTGCGCGAACTTGGGTTTACAGTGCCGGTTTCGCCGGACGGCGCGTTTTATGTGTACGCTGATTGCAGTGCGCTGCTGAAGAAAGGCGAAGATGCCGATGCGCTGACCCGCGACATCTTGCAACTGGCCGGCGTGGTGCTGGTGCCTGGACTGGATTTTGGGCCGCATACGGCGCACGACTATATAAGAGTCTCGTATGCGACATCGATGGCAAACCTGGAAGAAGCGGTTCGACGGCTGCGAGAATATTTCAGCGCGCGCCAATTCCAAAAACCGCAACAATAAAAAAAGGAGCCAGCGGCTCCTTTTTTTGGTTCGGTAACAGATCAGACGGGTTCTTCCGAACTCTCTTTGACGCTGTGTACTTTCTGCTCGGCCTTGGCTTCATGGATAGTCTCTGCAGCCGGGGCCGTAAAAGTCGGCACGCGCTTGCCGGCAGCGACATCTTGCAGGCGCTGGTATTCGGCCAGCACTTTGTTGCCATAGCCGCCGTCACCTTCCATATTGCCTGCACCTACATATAGCTTCAGGCCAGCTTCGACCGAACCGCCACGACGTACATAGTCTTTCAGAATCAGTGCGCCGACTTTAATGTTGGCAACCGGATTGAGTGCCGCCTTGACGCCGCCATGAGTCTGGAATTTGTCGTGATGAACCTTCGCCATGACTTGCATCAGGCCCTGCGCGCCGACCGGGCTTTCAGCAAACGGATTCAGGCGTGACTCGATAGCCATCACCGCGAGGGTCAGCAAAGGGTCGATCCGCACTTCATGTGAAGATGTATAAGCTGCTTCCACCAGCATCTTGCTGGCGCTGCTGGCAATGCGGTAGCGCCGCGCCAGCCAGGCGCTGACACGCTGCTCTTCTTTAGCCGTTGCAGAAGGCATGGCTTCTGCTGCAAGCGATTGCAAAATGAAAGCTGGTCTGGACAGCAATGATGAACCCGGCTTCATGACCGCCTCTGACGAATCCACGGCCGGTTGCGGCGATTCCAGCATGCCGGAAAAAGCCGTCACATTAGTATCGCTTCCGTATCCATAATCAGCCGAAAACGGTGACAAGTCTTTGAGTTCGTCAGCCAGTTCCGGCTTGAAGAACATCAGCACCAATGCTGCTATTGCAGCCAGGCCAAGCATCATCAATGCCTGCTGGGCGTTAGAGCGAATCTCTTGGGTCGCTATGGCGAATGCATTGCTCATAGACTGTAATTGCAGGGTCAGTTTTTGTGCGCTGCCCATCGCTGACATCTTGAATCGATTATTCATGGAACCTCCTGAATCATCGCGGCCCTCAAAGCGCCTGATAAAACCTGCCTGGTGTTATAGCCCCGTTCACGTTGCAAGCTCGTTGCGGCGTGGCGAGTTACCATTCATGTTTAGTCATACGTTCTGAGATCAGGCCAATTACAAGCGTGCTGCATACTGTTTGAATTCACGCTTGAATTCACCGCGAAACAGAAATATCGTTTGCCGCCTTGTTGCGCGGGTAGCAAACGCCGGTGCTGCTTTAATGTCCCCAAAGGGTGGGTGACACAAGCAATCTTTTTTCGGGGATGAAAGGCTTGAGCCTTTGAACAACAATGTTGAAATTGCGTGAGGCCCCGGACCTCGTTGTGACGCGGCAGAGTACTGCCTTTAAAAGTTGAGCGAATTGTAGGGAGCTGTTTATATCGAGTCAATACTAGAAATCAAAATAGCTACTACTTTTAAATCTGTAAAATAAGTTGCATCGCAACAAATTTCAGTAAAATCAGCTACTTGAGATGATTACTTAATCTTTAAGCACGAACTTTGAAAAAAATCAATTACTCATGAAATATTCTGATTTGCGTGATTTTATTGCTAAATTAAAACAATCCGGCGAATTAATCGAGGTTTCACAGCCTGTTTCTCCGCATCTGGAGATGACTGAACTCTGTGATCGCACTTTGCGCGCAGGCGGTCCGGCCTTGCTGTTTACGCAGCCAACAGGGCATAGCATGCCTGTGCTGGGCAACCTTTTTGGTACGCCACGTCGCGTAGCAATGGGCATGGGTGCGCAAAACGTCAGTGAGTTGCGCAAGATCGGTCATCTGCTGGCGACGCTGAAAGAGCCTGAGCCACCGAAAGGATTCAAGGATGTGCTGGGTCTGGGCACGCTGGTCAAATCACTTTGGGACATGGCGCCGCGAGAACTGCGCTCGGCACCTTGTCAGGACATTGTCTGGGAAGGTAATGATGTTGATCTGGCGCGACTGCCGATTCAGCATTGCTGGCCCGGTGATGTGGCGCCTCTTATTACCTGGGGTTTGGTGATTACCAAAGGTCCGCACAAGAAGCGGCAGAATCTGGGTATATATAGACAACAGGTGGCCGGTCGTAACAAGCTGATCATGCGCTGGCTGGCCCATCGCGGCGGCGCACTGGATTTTCGTGAGCACTGCCTGGCCAATCCCGGCAAGCCGTATCCGATTGCCGTTGCCCTTGGTGCCGACCCTGCCACTATATTAGGTGCGGTGACGCCGGTGCCTGATAGCTTGTCTGAATATCAGTTCGCCGGTCTGCTACGCGGCAGCCGGACAGAACTCGTCAAGGCAATTGGCAGCGAATTAAGAGTGCCGGCTTCGGCCGAGATTGTGCTTGAAGGCCATATCTATCCTCAGGAAGTCCGACCGACCGGGCCTGCGGGTGCGCCGGTCTGCCCGGATACTGGGTATGAGATGGCGCTTGAAGGTCCGTTCGGCGACCACACCGGTTATTACAATGAGCAGGACTGGTTTCCAGTCTTTACTGTTGACCGCATCACGATGCGGCGTGACCCGATTTATCACTCAACTTATACCGGCAAGCCACCGGATGAGCCGGCCATACTTGGCGTAGCCTTAAATGAAGTGTTTGTGCCGCTGCTGCAAAAGCAGTTTTCCGAAATCACGGATTTCTATTTGCCGCCCGAAGGCTGCAGCTACCGGATGGCGGTGGTGCAAATTAAAAAATCCTATCCGGGCCATGCCAAGCGCGTGATGTTCGGGGTCTGGAGTTTTTTACGCCAGTTCATGTACACCAAGTTTATTGTGGTGGTGGACGAGGATGTGAACATTCGTGATTGGAAAGAAGTCATCTGGGCGATCACGACACGGGTGGATCCTACGCGCGACACCACGCTGGTCGATAACACGCCGATTGATTATCTTGATTTTGCATCACCCGTCAGCGGGCTGGGCAGCAAGATGGGTATCGATGCGACCAATAAATGGCCGGGTGAGACCAGCCGCGAGTGGGGTCGTACCATAGAGATGGATGCGGCTGTAAAAGCGCGGATGGATGTGATCTGGCAGCAGTTGGGACTTTGAGTTTGGCTATATCCATGAGCAACGAAAGACACTGGGTTCCCCCTTGCAGGGCGCGTATTGGCTTGCAAGCCAATACCGTTTCGCAGGCAGATCGCAGGCGATCTGAAACCCCTGCTGCACCTTTCGCTGGAGTGACGGTAGGAATTAAGCTGCACTCCTTACTACTACTACCGTCATCACCTGCATGTGATGACTGCTGTGTGGTCGGATTGCATGCAGTCCGAATTCCCCAATTCGCTCCCGGCGAACGCCGGGATCCAGTGTCTTTGACAAACTTACGAATAAAGAAAATAAATTAAAAGCCCTCAGCGTTCCCTCGTATTAGTTTGCTGATAAAATCGTACTCGGCGGGCCCCTGCGCATTGTGGCATGGCCAACCTGGTCAGGTCGGGAACGAAGCAGCCACAGCCATTTACCATAAGTGCCGCAGACAAGGCTCGCCTTCTAATTTATCTGCGCTTCATGCAGGCCATGCTCTTTCGAGTATTGAGCCTTGCACTGACAAAGCAAGCGTTCCAGCAAATGTTCCATATACGCGCCCGCATTCCGCATCACTGCGGCTACTGATAAAAGCGTCTGCCATTTCAGGCGGCGCATGCTGCAGCATCAGGCAGCCCTGAACAAGCAGCACCAGTTTTTGCGCGATCCTGCGCGCCATCAGTTCTCGCTGCTCAGGCTTCATCAACAGATCATTCTTCAATGACGCGAGCATGTTGCGCAGCCTGGTGTCGCCGCTGGCAAGGTTTGCCAGTTCAGCCAGCATCATTGCAAAACCATCAGGCTCGCGCTCCATGGCGCGCAGCATATCGACGCACATCACATTGCCCGAACCTTCCCAGATCGAATTGACCGGCGCTTCTCTGTATAGCCTGGCCAGTGGCGCGTTCTCCACATAGCCATTGCCACCCAAAACCTCCATGCATTCGCCGGTAAATTCCAGGGCGCGCTTGCAGATCCAGAATTTTGCTGCCGGCGTCAATATTCTTCGCCATGCACGTTCGGCAGCAGAATCAGCTACATCGAAGGTGCGAGCCAGCCGCAACATCAACAGCGTTGCTGCTTCACTTTCCAGCGCCAGGTCTGTCAATACATTCATCATTAGAGGCTGCTCGGCCAGCAGGCGACCGAACGCCATGCGGTGCCGTGCATGGTGCAGCGCCTGCACCAGCCCTTGCCGCATGAGCGCACTGCTGGCGATGACGCAATCGAGCCGGGTCGTGTTGGCCATTTCGACCAGCGTCTGAACGCCGCGTCCTTCAACACCGATCAGGATGCCGCTGGCATCGTAAAATTCCACCTCGCTGCTTGCGTTCGAGCGATTGCCCAACTTGTCTTTGAGGCGCTGGATCAGCACCGCATTTTTGCTGCCATCTGCGCGCCAGCGCGGGACGAAAAAAGCTGACAAGCCTGCTTCAGCACGCGCCAGCACCAGATGTGCATCGCACATAGGTGCAGAAAAAAACCACTTATGTCCGTTAAGAAGATAAGACTCGCCACGGCCGCCTTTGCTGACTGCCTGCGCCGTGGTCTGGTTGCTGCGCAAGTCTGAGCCGCCCTGTTTTTCTGTCATGCCCATGCCAAACAGGATGGCAGACTTATCGGCAATCGGAAGGTCGCGCGGATCATGCACAGAGTTGACTATTTTTTCCTTGATTTGTGCAAACAGCGCAGGCTCTTGCTGCAGCAGCGGCAAGGCTGCGAAAGTCATCGTAATCGGGCACAGCGAGCCTGCTTCAATTTGCGCATGTAAAAAAAAGCCGGCCGCGCGTGCGACATGGGCGCCCGGTCGCGGAGACAAAGCTTGCATGCCACTCTGACGCAACAACGCCAATAATTCGTGCCATGCCGGGTGAAATTCAACAACATCAATACGATTGCCAAAACGATCATGCGTCGCCAATTCGGGCGTATGCCGGTTTGCCAGTTCCGCAAGCAATTGAATATCGGCACTGCCGAGGCGGGCGCCAAGTTGCTGCAATGCCGGTAAATGCCATGGCGCACCTTCGCGATTGACGCCTTCAATTAATGCAGCGTCGGTCGTCAGCAAGTTGAAGTCGACCAGCGGTGGTGGCTGATTGCTGACAGTGTGCGTAGGCCATGCCATGACAGTCTCCCGGGCGAATAAATGGTGCCTGACACCAGTCTAATACGGTAAGGGAAAGACGAGGGCTTGGCATGGCGGCGGGTCAGGTAAAATGTATAACTTATTTGTCACACGTGCCGACTATGTCCTATCAGGTTCTTGCCCGTAAATATCGTCCGAAAAATTTCGACACCCTAGTCGGGCAGGAACACGTCGTGCGCGCCTTGACGCATGCACTCGAACAAAAGCGATTGCATCACGCGTATTTGTTCACCGGCACCCGCGGTGTCGGCAAGACCACGCTGTCGCGCATTCTGGCCAAAGCGCTAAATTGCCAGGGCGCAGACGGCAACGGCGATATCACGGCCAACCCCTGTGGTGTGTGTGCAGCCTGTACGGCAATTGATGCCGGTCGCTTCGTTGACTATATTGAAATGGATGCGGCGTCGAACCGCGGCGTTGATGAAATGGCGCAACTGCTGGAGCAGGCAGTTTATGCGCCGTCGAATGCGCGCTTCAAAGTCTACATGATCGACGAAGTGCACATGCTGACCAACTTCGCTTTCAATGCGATGCTCAAGACGCTGGAAGAGCCGCCTGCGCATGTGAAATTTATTCTGGCGACGACCGACCCGCAAAAAATCCCGGTCACGGTGTTGTCGCGCTGTCTGCAATTCAACCTCAAGCAAATGCCGCCGGGGCATATTGTCAGCCATCTCGAAAACATACTCGGGCAAGAACAGATCAGTTATGACACGCCTGCGTTGAGGCTGCTTGCGCAAGGCGCGCAGGGCTCGATGCGCGATGCGCTGTCCTTGACAGATCAGGCTATTGCCTATGCCGCTGGCAAAGTGACGCTTGATGCAGTGCAGGGCATGCTCGGCGCGCTCGACCAGTCCTATCTGATACGGCTGCTTGATGCGCTGGCTGCGCAAGATGGCGCCGGTTTGCTGGCTGTGGCCGACGATATGGCAGCGCGTAGCCTGTCTTATGCCGCAGCCTTGCAAGACCTCGGCACTTTGCTGAACCGGATTGCGATAGCGCAAAGTGTGCCGGCCGCGATCGCTGACGATTTGCCCGAGCGTGGCGACATACTGCGCCTTGCAACAGTGTTCAGTGCAGAAGATATTCAATTGTTCTATCAGATCACCGCGCATGGCCGTAATGAACTTGGTCTGGCGCCGGACGAATATGCGGGCTTCACGATGACGCTGCTGCGCATGCTGGCGTTCTCGCCGCTGTGGTCATCGGGCGAGCAGCCAGCTGCCCCTGCGCCGGCGCGTGCGATGCCGGCAGCCGTGGCTGCACCGATAGCGCGCTCCGTCGCTCCGGTAGCGCCACCTTCTGTTGCTGCATCTGTAGCCACTCCGGCTAGTGCACCGGCCGCCCGCACGAAACCGCCAAGCCCTGCAATGGCAGCGCTGGCTGCTGCCCGCAGCGGTAAAGCGGTTCCAGCGCCCGTTGCAATTTCACCGGCAACTGTACCTGCACCAGCGCCCGCGCCCGCAGTTAGCGCAGATTCAGGCCCGCCGCTGTGGGACGATGATTCTTTCGAAGGACAATCCGCTCCAGCCTCCACTGCAGCTGCTCAAAAAAAAACTGAACTGAAACCGGAGCCAGTTCAGGCGCCGTCGCATTCTGCATCGCCGGCAACTAAGCCAGCAATTAAGCCACCTCTGGTACTGCAACCCAGTGCCGCGCTTCCTCAGTGGGATGGCAACTGGCCGGCACTGGCTATTCGCCTGCCGGTGCGCGGTGTTGCGCAACAGCTTGCGTGCCAGAGTGAATTGCTGGGGTCATCGACCGAAGGCGGCGCCATCGTCATGCATCTGCGCGTGCCGGTTGACACCTTGCTGTCAGCCGGCAGTGTGGAAAAACTCGCAGCGGCCCTGACGGAAGAATTAGGAAAAACCATCAAGGTCACCAGTGAAATCGGATCTGTCAGTCATACCGCGCATGCGCAGGCATTGGCTGATCAGGCAACACGCCAGAAAGCAGCGGAGGACAGCATGCACGGCGATCCTTTCGTACAGACGCTGATGCGCGAGTTCGGTGCGACTATCGTGCCCGGTTCAATCAAACCCATTTAATTTTTACACTTTCAGGAGATTGCAATGATGAAGGGTCAACTCGCCGGACTGATGAAGCAAGCTCAGGCCATGCAGGACAACATGAAAAAAATGCAGGATCAACTGGCCAGCATCGAAGTCGAAGGCCAGTCTGGCGCCGGCATGGTCAAGGTTGTGATGACGTGCAAAAACGATGTCAAGCGCGTGACCATTGATCCGTCGCTCTTGGGTGATGACAAAGACATGCTTGAAGATCTGGTCGCTGCCGCTTTCAATGACGCGGTGCGCAAGGCCGAAGCAACTTCAGCCGAAAAAATGTCCGGCATGACCGCTGGTATGCCACTGCCACCGGGCTTCAAACTGCCGTTCTGAACACAAAAGAGTCCACGTGAAATCTCCGTCCAGTCTGGATTTTCTGACCGAAGCCTTGCGTCGTTTGCCGGGCATAGGTCCGAAGTCAGCGCAGCGCATGGCCTACCACCTGATGCAGCATGACCGCGACGGCGCGGCCTTGCTCGCCCATGCGCTGGCGCAGGCGGTGGAAAAAATCCACCACTGCGAACGTTGCAATACCTTTACCGAAAACGACATCTGCGAAACCTGTCTCGACAGCTCGCGTGACAGCAGCCTGTTATGCGTGGTCGAAACGCCTGGTGATCAATTGATGATTGAGCAGACCCTGACCTACAAGGGTTTGTATTTCGTGCTGATGGGCAGACTGTCGCCGCTCGACGGCATCGGTCCCAAAGATATTCATCTGGAAAAACTGATTGCGCGCGCCACCGATGGCAGCGTCACCGAAGTCGTGCTGGCTACCAACTTCACCAATGAAGGCGAAGCCACTGCACACTACATCAGTGAAACCATGAAAGTGCGCGGCCTGAAAGTCAGCCGTCTTGCACGCGGCGTGCCGGTCGGCGGTGAACTCGAATATGTGGATGCCGGCACCATCGCGCGCGCGATGCTGGACCGGCGCACTACCTGAGCATTTTTACAGTGATGCAAAACAAACAGACTTCCAGAGGACCGATGGACGGTATCAAAGTGCTTGAATTAGGCACCCTGATCGCCGGTCCTTTCTGTTCGCGCATGCTCGCCGAGTTCGGCGCCGATGTCATCAAAATCGAATCTCCCGATGGCGGTGACCCGATTCGCCAGTGGCGTGTTCTGAAAGACGGCACCTCCCTGTGGTGGTCGGTACAGAGCCGCAACAAGAAAAGCGTCACCCTCAACATGAAAGACCCGCGCGCGCAGGACATCGCGCGTCAGTTGGCGCTGGACGCCGACATCATCATCGAAAACTACCGGCCCGGCGTACTGGAAAAATGGAATCTCGGTTACGAACACATCAAGGCCTTGAATCCGGCGGCCATCATGGTGCGTTTGTCTGGCTATGGCCAGAGCGGTCCCATGCGCGACGCCCCCGGCTTTGGCGCTATCGGCGAATCGATGGGCGGCATACGCTATGTATCCGGCCATGCGGATCGGCCGCCAGTACGCATCGGTATTTCCATCGGCGATTCGATCGCAGCCTTGCATGGCGCGATCGGTGCGTTGATGGCGCTGCGCCATCGTGATGCGACCGGCGGTAAACAGGCCGGGCAGGGGCAGATGATCGATGTGGCGTTATATGAAGCCGTCTTCAATATGATGGAATCGATGGTGCCGGAATACGATCAGGCCGGCGTTGTGCGTGAGCGCACCGGCGGCGCGCTTCCCGGCATCGTGCCATCGAATACCTACACCACCGGCGACGGCGAAAATATCGTCATCGCCGGCAATGGCGACGCGATCTTCAAGCGCCTGATGCGGGCAATTGGTCGGGACGATATGGCTGACGATGCTGGCCTTGAAAACAACGCGGGCAGGGTGCTGCAAGTCGAGGCGATTGATGGCGCGATACAGGCTTGGTGCGCTACCCAGGATATTGATGCTGCGCTGGCCACATTGAAAACGGCCGATGTGCCGGTCTCAAAAATATTTTCAGTCAGCGACATGATCCGCGACCCGCAATTTTTGGCGCGCGCCATGTTCGAGCAACATACGTTCAAGGATGGCACGCCGGTCAAAATGCCTGCGGTCACACCCAAGCTATCCGAAACGCCGGGTGGCACGCGCTGGCTGGGACCCGAGCTTGGTGAACATAACGATGAAGTACTGCACGCGCTCGGTTACAGTGCAGAACAGATCAATGCACTACGCACCGATGGCGTGCTCTAACTAGACAGGACAGATCATGGGCAAATTCGACTGGAAACAATTCGCGATCGCGATTGGCCTTTTTTTGCTGGGCTACTTCACCTTCGGCGGCAAACTTTTTCACTGAATTTTTCGCTGAATTTCGCGCAGTCCTGAGCAGGCGCGGCTTTTGCTATGTTCAAGATGATAAAGACGGCATGCACTATGAGTGTGCATAGTACGGGCTTTATCAATGCATCTATTGCACATGACAGGACATACCATGCGATTTAACATAGGGTTTCATTTACGCCGCTGGCTGTTGCCAGTTTCTGCTGCGCTGCTTGCGTCTCCCGCCTTTGCTCATGTCGATGCCAGCCACGGCTTCGGTTTTGGAGCCGGTCTTGCGCATTCTATGGTTGGCGCAGATCATCTGCTGGTGCTGCTGGCAACCGGTATCTGGGTAGTGCAGCAGCAGGGGCGCATGCGCTGGTTGTTGCCTGCCTTGTTTGTCCTGAATATCGGCTTCGGCACCATTGCTGGCCAGTCAGGTTTGGCGTTTCCGGCACTGGAAATGGGCTTGGCCGTGTCGGTGAGCATCACCGGTTTGCTGTCTGTATTTTTGCTGCGCCTTCCGTTCTTGCCGGCCGCTCTGCTTTTGTCGCTCTGTGGCGCATTGCATGGTATTGCGCACGGGCTTGAAATACCAGCGACGGCGCAATTCCCGGCGTTTGCCGCTGGCTTATTCCTGAGCAGTACGGCCTTGATGCTTGCGGGGGTGGCTCTTGGTGGCCGCATCCGTAAGCTGGCTGGACGTCATGGCTTGCGCACTGCCGGTGCGGGTGTTGCCGTGTTTGGTGCTGGCCTGTTGCTGAACCTGATTTAATTCCATCTTCGCTATAGCCGGGTCCGGTTCCGGATCCGGTTTTCAGTATGTCTTCACAGGCTGCTGCCTGGTCTTTCCTGACCCTCCTGAGCTTCCCAGTAAGTGGCTGATTGCAGAACAATTGATCGCTAGTTGTTACCCATTTTTTGCGACAGTTTTTCTTAACGGACATTTTTTTATGGGAAATCATCATGGATAAAGTTAAAGTTGCAAGAGAAGTGACGACAGTTGCAAAGCCAGATGAGTCTGCTCGTGAAGAAATGGTTGGCGATCAATTTGATGCCCGGCCAATTTATCCGGATGAACTGAAAGCCAAGCCTAGTGCATTTCGGGTGGTCATTAATTATTTCCGCGATATTTTCAGCCCATTGGTGGAAGGGGTGCGCAGTGCGTGGTCGGCGATTGAGCATGCGCTTGGTGGTTCGCATAACGCAGCAAATGCGCTGCGCAATATCAATCAAGGAATCAACACTCCGAAATCAATTCATGAGCTAGCCATAAACACTCATGAATCTTTGAAAACCCAGGCTGAAGAAAACAAGGTATCCATCACAGAAAATTCAGTAGCTGCTGTAGTCAAAGCAGATGACGTAGCACTTGCAGATGCAGATGAGGTCAGTTTTTCTCACTATATCAGGGTATACAAGGCAGATCAGGCGAAGGATGTGGCCACTGTATGTCCGCAAAATTTCAAAGAAGGGGCGACGCGCCACGCGCAAAAATTATTCGATAACGAAGTCAAGCGATGTGCTGAATTTGCAGACAAACCAAAAGAATATTTTGTGGCCGTAGATGACCAGATAAAGATTCAAGCTTCCGCCGCATTACTGAATAAAAAAGTGCCCCATCCTGTGCCGCTAAAATTTGGTGAAATGAGAGAGGTTGCCAGGCATTCGGTAGACCAGTTCGGTAATTTTTTGGCTTGGCGCGAATGGAAGAAAAGCGGGAATTTGCCTGAGGACGGCACAATCGATTTAGTCGCGGCCAAAGAATATGCTGATTCCTACATCAGCAAGTATGCTAAACCAGAATTTTTGAAATACCAGCAAGTCCAAAATGAATTAAAGGATGCATACGAATTGTTTGCTTATTTTGATAAAAACCGGACCGATCTTGACGTGGCAATGGTCCTGTTTTCATTAGATGAGGTAGGAAAAATTACAGCACAAACGGAAACAGTACAGAACTTGCCTCCGCCGGCGCCACCTCCACCACGTCTCAGAGCCAATAGCCCGCCAGCGCCACCGCCGCCACGTATCAGTCCAAATGCACCTCCCGCAGCGCCACCACCACGAGTCGGGGCATCTCCGGTACCTGTGGCGTCCGCTGCGCATCTTGCAGCCGAGGCGCTAGGATTGAAGGAGACTGACATTGCGCAGATCGGCAGTCTGGTGATGCCCGATATAAAGAGCTCAATACGTGAAAAAATTATTTACGATGCGCTGCCATTTCTCGATCGGCTGCAGGACGGTCGCTTTAATCCAGTGTTGGCAGAAGATGCGATGAGCATGGTTCAATATTGGAATAATGCGGCAAATAATCAGGAAACTTTGAAGCAGCTGCAGTCGCTTCCATCGTTTGCAAGGCTCGACAAACTGCTCGACATGAAAACGATCATGGCGCAAATGCCACAGAAAACCTGAGCGGCCACAGACTGCCAGTAGAAAGTGGAGCAGTATCAGCCGCGCAGCTGCTCCACCATCGTTTCGAGCTTCACAGCATCGGTGCAAAACAGCCGTATGCCTTCGGCCAGTTTTTCAGTGGCCATTGCATCATTGTTCAGCGTGAAGCGGAACGCTTTTTCATCCAGCGTTATTTTTTTGATGTCAGCTGTGGCGGCAGCTTCGACCGAAAGCTTGCGCGTAATCGACACATCGCTGTCAGCGAGTTTTTGCAAAAGCTCCGGGCTGATGGTCAGCAAGTCACAACCAGCCAGCTCGATAATTTGCGACGTATTGCGGAAGCTCGCGCCCATGACTTCAGTCGGATAGCCAAATTTCTTGTAGTACTCATAGATGCCCTTGACGGATTGCACACCCGGGTCATTCGCGCCGCTGTAATCTTCGCCACTGGCTTTTTTATACCAATCGTAAATGCGCCCGACAAAAGGGGATACCAGTTGCGCGCCGGCTTCAGCGCATGCAATTGCCTGTGGCAGCGAAAACAGCAAGGTCATGTTGCAGCGTATGCCTTCGGCTTCCAGCACCTCGGCTGCGCGTATGCCTTCCCAGGTTGACGCAATCTTGATCAGTACGCGTTCGCGCTTGATGCCGGCGGCTTCATACAAGGCAATCAGTGCCCGGCCTTTTTCAATGGTGGCTGCTGTGTCAAAGGACAAGCGCGCATCAGTCTCGGTTGAAACACGACCCGGGATGAGCGACAGGATTTTTGTACCAAAGGCAATCAGCAAATGATCGATGATATCGCTACTAGCTTTTCCCTTGTGCTCGCGCACTGTTTGCTCCAGTAGCGGCCGGTATTCCGGCTTTTGCACAGCTTTCAGAATCAGCGAAGGGTTAGTGGTTGCATCGCGTGGTGCATAGGCTTCGATTGATTGAAAGTCGCCGGTATCGGCTACTACGGTAGTGAATTGCTTTAATTGGTCCAGCTGGTTCATGGCGAATGGCATAAGAGAGTGGAGATGAAGGGCTTATTGTACGCAATCAAAAGCAGGTTCAGCGTGCAGGATGCTGCAAGAAAGAATCGAATTCCATATCAACTTTTTGCAAAGCCTTTTGCGCACTCAGCATTTTGCGCCGGAACTCAGGCCCTTTTCTCAGCGCGAGGCCAACGGCGAGGATGTCGATGACGACCAGATAGGCGAGTCGAGCCGAGATCGGTGTGTAAGGGTCGGTCTCGAAGAGCAAATCAATTTCAACCGGTACGTTCGCCATCTCTATCAGCGGCGTGCCAGATGGTGCCAGCGCAATGATGTCGGCCCCCGCTTTTTTTGCCAGCCTGACGCTGCGCAGCAGCGCCGTATTATTGCCGCGCTGTGAAATGGCGACCACTGCATCGCCGGGCTTGAGCAGCGCAGCGGAAATGCTGTGAATATGCGGATCAGAATAGGCTACCGTAGGCACGCCGGAGCGAAAAAATTTGTGCTGCGCGTCGCTGGCGATAATGCCGGAGCTGCCTTGGCCATAAAATTCAATCTTGTTGGCACTCGCGAGTTTATCAAGCGCCAGTTCCACGCTCTTGACCCGCAGTGAACTGCGCAAGTCGAGCAAAGCATTCACCGAGCGATTACAAATCTTGTCGACCAGATCCGATGCCAGATCATCTTGCAGCATCGTCGATTCACTGGCTTTCGGTGTCAGCGCCAGTCCTTGCGCCAGCTTGAGCTTGAAACCATGCCAGCCTTCCAGGCCGATACTGCGGCAAAAGCGCACGACGGTCGGTTCCGATACCTGTGCTTGTTTGGCCAGTGCGGTGATGTTTTCTGAAATCGTCAGTTCAGGATTGGCCAGCACGGCCAACGCTACCTTGCGCTCGGATTTGGAAAAGCTGTCGAGCCGGTTGCGAATGGAGTCAAGCAGCATGGCTCATACCTCTGGCAGTACTTCTTCGCGCCACTGCAAACCGTCACGACCTATCAGCGCGCTGGCCGCCGCCGGCCCCCAACTGCCGGCGGCATAAGGAGCAGGCGCAGAGCCATCCTGCTCCCAAAAATTAAGGATAGGTTCCACCCACTCCCACGCCGCTTCGAGTTCATCGCTGCGCATGAAGAGTGTCAATTGTCCGCGCAGCACATCCATCAGCAAGCGCTCGTAGGCATCCATGCGTGGCATTTTGAAAGATTCGCGGAAGTCGAGCTCGAGATCGACCGGCTTCAGCCGCATGCCGTCACCTGGCGTCTTGGCCATCAGGTTCAGATGCAGGCCTTCATCAGGCTGCAGTCGTATCACCAGCGAGTTAGCCTGGAAGCTGGCTGAAGCTTGGGCAAAGATCGAATGCGGCAATGATTTGAAGCGCACGACGATCTCGGCCAGTGAGTCGGCCATGCGTTTGCCTGTGCGCAGATAAAACGGCACACCAGTCCAGCGCCAGCTGTCGATCTCGGCTTTTACGGCAACAAAGGATTCGGTACGCGATTCCGGATCGGCATCCGCTTCGTTGCGGTAGCCGGGAACGGCAGTGCCGTTCACATAGCCGGAGCGATACTGGCCACGCACGATGTTTTGAACCAGCGTTTCTTGTGTGAAGCGCCTCAGTGAGCGCAGCACCTTGAGTTTTTCATCACGCACGGCATCAGGACTGTCCGATACCGGTGGCTCCATTGCGACGATGCAGAGTAGTTGCAGTAGATGGTTTTGCAGCATGTCGCGCAAGGCACCGGCGTGATCGTAAAAGCCCATGCGGTTGCCAACGCCGATTTCTTCTGCAATCGTGATTTGCACATCGGAAATCCATTCGCGCCGCCATAGCGGTTCAAACAGCACATTGCCAAAGCGAAGCGCGAGCAAGTTCTGGACTGCTTCCTTGCCAAGGTAATGATCGATACGATAAATCTGGGATTCGGAAAATACGCGGCCAACTTCGGCATTGATCTGGCGTGCGCTATCGAGATCGCGACCTAGCGGTTTTTCCAGAACAACCCGCGAATTGGCCGTAGCCAGTCCGCGTTCTGCGAGGTTGTGGCAAATATGGGCAAACAGACTCGGCGGTGTCGCCAGATAGAACACGCGGGTTAACACGGCGTCGCTGCGCAAGGCATCGACCAGCGGTTGATAGCTGCCGGCATCACTGGCGTCGAGCGCGATGTAACAGATGCGCGCGCAAAATTCTGTCCATTGCACTGGCTGCAGCGAAGCCGACGCAATATGGGGCTTTGCTTGTTGCTCCACTGCGGCGATAAATTGCGCGGTATCCCACGGATGCCGGCCAACACAAATCACACGACCGGATGCAGGCAGGCGCTTGTCACGGCATAAGGCATACAGTGCGGGCAGCAATTTGCGCATTGCCAGATCGCCACCGCCGCCAAACAACACCAGATCAAAATCAGTCATGGCCATGATGAATGCAAGCCTTAATGTGCAGCTCGGGCGCGAGCGATCAATCCACTGGTCGAAGCATCATGCGCAGTTTCTGCTGCACTGCCATCGAGCTCGGCCAATATCCGGCCCGCGAGTACCTTGCCTAATTCCACGCCCCACTGGTCAAAGCTGTTGACGTTCCATAACGCGCCTTGCACAAATGTTTTATGCTCGTACAGCGCGAGCAAGGCACCTAGCGTAGCGGGCGACAGTTGCTCCATCAAGAGGGTGTTGCTGGCACGGTTGCCGAGAAAAACGCGGTGCGGCAGCAGCGCCTGAATTTTTTCTGCTGGCATATGCTGCGCTTGCAATTCGGATTCTGCCTCGGCGATATTTTTTCCGCGCATCAGCGCTTCCGATTGCGCAAAGCAATTCGCCAGCAACACTTTGTGATGCAGCTTGTGCGAGTGCAAAGGTTTTAACGTAGCGATGAAATCCACCGCAATCACATCGGTGCCCTGATGCAGCAACTGGAAATAGGCATGCTGACCATTGGTGCCGACGCTACCCCAGATTACAGGTGCAGTCGGTGTCGCAATTGGCTTGCCGTCGCGTGTGACGCTCTTGCCATTGCTTTCCATTTCCAGTTGCTGCAAATAAGCAGGAAACAAAGCGAGGTCCTGATGATAAGGCGCAATCATTTGCGAGCTGCTGCCGAAAAATTCGCGATACCAAAAACCGGTCAGTGCAAGTAGCACCGGCATATTGCGCTCCAGTGGCGCTGTCTGGAAATGCTGATCCATCGCATGCGCACCCGCGAGGAAGGCACGGAAGAGATCGCTGCCGATGGCCAGCATCAGCGGCAAGCCGATCGCGGACCAGATCGAATAACGTCCGCCTACCCAATCCCAGAACGGGAACATATTGGCGGTATCTATGCCGAACTTGCTGACGGCTTCGGCATTGGTTGAAACAGCGACAAAATGCTGCGCCAAGTCTTTTTCATGTCCGTGCTGCAAAAACCAGTTGCGCGCTGCCTGCGCATTGAGCATGGTTTCTTGCGTGGTAAATGTTTTTGACGCGATGATGAACAGGGTAGTTTGCGGTTGCAAACCGGCCAGTTTTGCATCGAAATCATGACCGTCCACATTCGACAAAAAATGCAGGTGCAAGCCTTCTTGCACATAAGGCCGCAAAGCCGTGCATGTCATTGCAGGGCCCAGGTCAGAGCCGCCTATGCCGATGTTGACGATATCGGTAATCTGCTCGCCGCGAAAACCTTTCCAGCTGCCAGATCGCACTCGCCTGGCAAAGTCTTCCATGCGCGCGAGAACCGCCTGGATGTCGTCCGTGATCGAGTGACCGTCGAGCTGCATTTGCGTATCAGGTGGCAGGCGTAATGCTGTGTGCAGCACAGCGCGGTCTTCCGTGACGTTAATATGCGCGCCGCTGAACATCGCATCGCGCAGTGTTTCTACGCCGCGCTTTTGAGCAAATTGAACAAGCAGGGACAGTGTGCTGTCATTCAGATGGTTCTTTGAAAAATCGAGGAAGAGTCCGGCTGCGTCCAGCGAATATTTGTCGAAGCGCTGCGGATCTTCTTCAAACAGCGTACGCAAGTGCCATGTCGTGGCAAGCGCAGCATGCTGCTGCAACAGCAAAAATTCGGGCGGAAGTGTGGTTGCGGGATTGTTTGACTGGGACATGGCGCAAGTTTTCACAGGATATCGGACATTCGTCAGGTTTAACTATACTTGAAAATAAGGTAAATTCACTACAAATATTGTTTGCGGATTGCTGAGTCGCTGCCTAAATGAAATCATTATTGACCTTGTTTATCATGCTGTTTTGCGTTTTGCTTAAAACAATAGCCCTTCAAGTCGAGCTTCCTTAAAGACGTAGTATTATTTCAAAATGATTTATCGCTGAAAGTGCGCTGACCATGTCTGTTCAATCTGTTTTGTCTGCCGTGACCGCGCGCATTGTGAAAAAAAGCGCGCCTACCCGCGCTGTGTATCTGCAGCGTCTGCAGCATGCCGTTCGTTCAGGTCCGCAACGCGGCGCGCTGTCCTGTACCAACCTCGCGCATGGCTTTGCTGCATTTGCGCCGAATGACAAACTCAAGCTGCGCGAGCAACGGGTGCCATCTGTCGCGATTGTTTCGGCTTACAACGACATGCTGTCGGCGCACCATCCGTATGAAAACTTTCCAGCTGTAATAAGAGAAGCCGTGCGTGCCGCTGGCGGTGTTGCGCAGTTTGCCGGCGGCGTGCCGGCGATGTGCGACGGTGTCACGCAAGGACAGCCCGGTATGGAGCTATCGCTTTTCTCGCGTGACACTATCGCCATGGCTACTGCCGTTGCGCTGTCCCACAACACGTTTGATGCGGCAGTTTATTTGGGGATTTGCGACAAGATTGTGCCGGGCCTGTTGATCGGCGCACTGCACTTTGGTCATTTACCTGCCGTATTCATACCGGGCGGACCCATGCGCAGCGGCCTGCCCAATCCGGAAAAGTCGCGCATCCGCCAGCTTTACGCAGAAGGCAAGCTCGACCGAGAAGCCTTGCTCGAAGCTGAGTCACAGTCCTATCACGAACCAGGGACGTGTACGTTTTATGGCACCGCCAACAGCAACCAGATGCTGATGGAGGTTATGGGCTTGCATCTGCCGGGTGCCGCCTTCATTCATCCGTATACGCCCTTGCGCGACGCGCTGACTGCCGCTGCCGCAGCGCGCGCAGTCGCCATCAGCGGCTTGTCGGCAAAGCCGATTCCGGTTGGTGAAATCGTTGATGAAAAATCCATCGTCAATGCAATCGTGGCCTTGCTGGCCACAGGTGGCTCCACCAATCACACCCTGCATCTGGTAGCGATTGCGAAGGCAGCCGGTATCGTCATCGACTGGGACGACTTTAACGACTTGTCGGCTGTGGTGCCGATGCTGGCGCGCATTTACCCGAATGGCGACGCTGATGTGAATGCCTTTCATGCTGCCGGCAGCACCGGTTTCGTCATCCGCGAACTGCTCGATGCGGGTCTTTTGCACGAAGACGTCAAGACCGTGCTCGGGCAGGGCTTGCGCGCGCATTGCGCCGAACCCCTGTTGACAGAAGACGGCAAGGGCGTGCGCTGGCGTGCCGCGCCGGCAGAAAGTGCCGAGCTCTCCATACTGCGGCCGGCTTCTGCGCCTTTTTCTGTTGATGGTGGTCTGCGACTACTGACCGGTAATCTCGGGCGCAGCGTCATCAAGGTATCTGCAGTCAAGCCGCAGCACAGGTTAGTCGAAGCTGCCGCCATTGTCTTTCATTCGCAGGAAGCATTCATGCAGGCCTATCATGATGGTCAACTGCAGCGTGATTTTGTCGCCGTGCTCACATTTCAGGGGCCGCGCGCAAATGGCATGCCCGAACTGCATGCAATGACACCGGTGCTGGGTAGCCTGCAGGATGCCGGTTTTCATGTTGCCCTGGTCACTGACGGCCGCATGTCTGGCGCATCGGGCAAAGTGCCGGCAGCAATTCACGTGTCGCCCGAGGTGCTGGCTGGCGGGCCGCTAGGTCGCGTGCGTACGGGTGACCTGATCCGGCTTGATGCCGGGCAGGGTCTGTTGCAGGCGCAGGTCGATCCCGTTGAATGGAGTGCGCGCAGCAGCGAAGCGGTGAACGTCTTTACCAACGGCATAGGCATGGGCCGCGAATTGTTTGCGGTATTCCGCAACGCCATCAGTGAAGCCGAGCAGGGCGCCACGACGTTTGACTTGCCGCCCATTCAACCCTTGCAGCAAGCCGTGCATCATGAGGTGCGGCTTCCGGATGCAGACGCAGAGCCCTTCAGTGATGAAGATACCGTAATAGGACAAAAATTATGAGCGGCCTCACTTTGCTGGAAATCCTGCACGCCTCACCGGTGATGCCGGTGATTGCGATACAGCGGCTTGACGATGCTGTTCCGCTGGCAAAGGCGCTGGTAGCTGGCGGCATACGCGTGCTTGAAATTACGCTGCGCACGCCGCATGGTCTTGATGCTATTCGCGCCATTAGCGACGCTGTGCCGGAAGCGATCATCGGTGTTGGTACCCTGACCCGTCCCGAGGAATTTGCGCGCGCGCGTGATGCCGGTGCTGTGTTTGGCGTCTCGCCGGGCCTGACTGCCTCACTGATTAAAGCCGCACAGCAAAGTGGCCTGCCTTTGCTGCCGGGCGTGATGACGCCGTCGGAAGCGATGGCAGCGCGTGAAGCTGGTTTTTTGCAGCTGAAGCTGTTTCCTGCAGTACCGGCCGGTGGAGTCGGCATGCTCAAGGCACTGAGTGGACCTTTACCGGATCTGATGTTTTGCCCAACCGGCGGTATAGCGCAGCAGACAGCGCACGCTTTCCTTGCTTGTGAAAACGTCGCCTGTGTAGGTGGGTCGTGGCTGACGCCAAATGATGTAATTGCCCATGGCGATTGGGCCGGCATTACCGCTTTAGCTTATTCAGCCTCGACATTGCGTGAGGACACTGCAGGTCTGGTTTAGCCTGGTTTCAACATTCCACAAGTTTCACTGCGCGCTTGCTAATGCAAGCGCGCAGTGAATCCACACCGGCCATGCCTGCCAAATTATTTTTGTTTTCCTGATTTAAGTTGGCGCAGCACTATCTGGTCCAGCGCTGTCGAGGTTGACGTCGCTGCGCATGAGGCAGCGCCCGTGCCTTGTTTTGCCAAGACATTTGCGTTCACGCCGCATACATTGGCAGCTATCCCGATCGGAGCTTGAACGGTCACAGGGATCTGGCTCACATCGACATTGATGTTCTTGGCAATGTTGTTGGCGACATTGCTGACATCTACATTGACCAGACCGGATTGCTGCGCAGCTGCCATCGACATGCCGGTCAATGCAAATACGCTTGCTGCCAGCAGGATGATGGGCTTGGGCACAGATATTTTCATGATTTCTCCTCGAAGTTGAAATGGAAAAGCCCCGTCATTTGACGGTCTTTGACGGGCAGAGCATTTGAGTCGCCGCAATTGCACCGGGTAGAAGCGCTTTTCTTTGGGGTAACTCAACACCAAAAATATAAATGTTCGATTAACAACATTTGTGTTCAAGAGATGCTATAGTTTTGTTGTCTAATTCATAAAACAGGACCATCAGTATCAGAGTCCCAATTATCAACGAGGCAACAGAGGAGGTTACTTTGCAAGCATTCTCAAGCACCGTCAGAGATTTATATGCCCTCGCCGAATATGCATCGCCTGACCAATTTCTGACGCAGGCAATCGGCTTACTACAAAACTGGATACGCTTTGACGGCGCCTTGTTTGGCACCGGTGAAGCGCCGCAAGAAACTGCGCTGGCCGGATTTCCACTTGCTGCCAATGAACCTACGGCGACAATCCCCGAAACTGTTCTCTCCAAATCACATTTTCAAGATGATCCTGTTGCGCGCGGATTTCGCAGCGCGCCAGCATCGCCTGCACGCGGTGGCATACGCGAGTTGTACCGGAAATCGAAAACCTCAGCGGTGAATGGCAAGGCAAAAGAAAAAAGCAGTGGACGCACGCTGGCAGAAGAACTCGGTTTGTGTCATTTGATGATCCATGGCGACGACCCTGACAAGGTCAAACCTGCGCGCTGGATTGTGCTCTATCGCAGTAATGATGTGCGCTTTGCCCAGACCGATGCGGCCTGTCTGCATGGCTTGTGGATTCATCTGTCACGCGCCATCGTCATCAATCGAACCCGAACCCTCGAACGGCATGGCAACAGCAATGATGACTCAGCTTCAGGGCTTATCAACATGCAGGGGTCGGTCGATATCGCCGACCCGCGTTTTTTTGATTTGCTGGAACGCGAATGGCCCGAGCTGACGCCGGAAACCATTCCGCAAGTTGCGCTGGAAGCACTGCAAGCTGGTAAAACCTGGCGCGGTACCCAGATTGAAATCAGCCTGGTACGCCAGCACGGTTTCAACTTGTGCCGCGTTCGTCCTATTCATGCATTGGAAATCCTGACTCCACGCGAGTTTGTTGTGGCCCGCCGTTTTGCTGCCGGCATGAGCCACAAGCAGATTGCGCGCGAACTTGGCGTGTCGCATCACACAGTCCGTAATCAGCTGGCACATCTTTATCACAAGCTGAACTTGCATGACAAAGCTGCGCTTGCACATTATCTGATTTCAAATTCGGCACCGGCTTGATAAGCTGATCCGTTAAAATGTCGCCTATCACTTTTCAGGCGACATTGAATGACACAGGACGAACTCAAGCAGGCAGTAGCGCGCGCAGCGATAGACTATGTAGTCGACGGCGCCATCATTGGCGTGGGCACCGGCTCAACTGCCAATTTCTTCATCGATGAACTGGGCAAGATCAAGGGCCGCATCAAAGGCGCGGTCGCTTCCAGTGAGGCGACTGCTGCCCGTCTGAAGTCGCATGGCATTCCCGTATTCGATTTGAATGATGTCGATAGCATGCCCGTCTACATCGACGGCGCTGACGAAATTGACCACAGCGGCGCCATGATCAAAGGCGGTGGCGGTGCACTTACGCGCGAAAAAATTGTCGCCTCGGTCGCTGACAAATTCATCTGCATCGCCGACGGCTCCAAATTGGTTGACGTGATGGGAAAATTCCCCTTGCCGGTTGAAGTGATTCCTATGGCGGTGCAATCAGTGATGCGTAGTTTGACGGCGCTCGGTGCGACTCCGGTGCTGCGCATGAAAGACGGCAAGCCCTACGTAACCGACAATGCTTGCTACATTCTTGATGCTGCCGGTTTGCAGATTCGCGAGCCTAAGCGCTTGGAGCAGCAGATCAACCAGCTGCCCGGTGTGGTCAGCGTGGGCTTGTTTGCGCTGCAAGGTGCAGCCGTATGTTTGCTTGGAATGGATGATGGCGTTCGAACCATGCAGTTCTGATTAGTTGATTTGAAAAAAAACCTGCAATTAATTTTTGCAGGTTTTCTAGTCGATCTAACAGCTTTACTCTGCCGGCGGCACATACCCCTGCGCCGCATCAGCGCCTTCGCCGAAGAAATGCTTTTCCATCTGCGTAGCCAGATACTTGCGGGCGCGCACATCGGCAAGGTTGAGCCGGTTTTCATTGACCAGCATGGTCTGATGCTTGAGCCAGGCAGCCCACGCTTCTTTCGAAACTGTCTCCCAGATTTTTTTGCCCAGTTCGCCCGGATAAGGCGGGAAGTCCAGTCCTTCAGCTTCTTTATTCAATTTAATGCAGTGAACCATGCGCGCCATCTTATTCTCCAAACTTATAATTTCTTGATGAGTACCAGCGACTTGCGCTGCCAGTTGTACATATTCTGCCGGTTCTTTGGCAGGTCGTCGAAAGTCGCACTCACAAAGCCGCGCTTGAGAAACCAGTGTGCCGTGCGGGTGGTCAGCACAAACAGTTTTTTAAAGCCGGCATTGCGCGCGCGGATTTCCAGATGTTTGAGCAAGCGCTCGCCATCGCCCTGCGCCTGTACCTCGGGGTTGACGGTCAGGCAGGCCATCTCGGCCATTTTCTCCGCAGGAAAAGGATACAGCGCGGCGCAGCCAAAGATCACGCCGTCATGCTCGATGACGGAAAAATAATCAATCTCGCGTTCGATCAGTTCACGGCCGCGTTTGACGAGTGTGCCGTCGGCTTCGAGCGGTTCGATCAATTGCAGAATGCCGCCCACATCTTCAATGCTCGCCTCGCGCAGGCTCTCCAGATTTTCGGAAGAGATCATGGTGCCTACGCCATCGTGAGTAAATATCTCCAGCAGCACCGAGCCATCGGTAGCGAACGGCACAATATGCGCACGCGGCACGCCACCCTGACAAGCCTTGATGCCGTGTTCCAGATAAAACGCCGCATCGGCCGGCAGGCAGCCTGAGGCCAGCACCGCTTGCGCCAGATGCGCTGACAACTCGTGGATCTCGGCGCCGCCCGCATCGACCATCATCGGTGTTTCAGTGATAAAAATCAGCTTGTCGGCGCGCAGTGCAGTTGCTGCAGCGACTGCGACATCCTCGAGCGCCAGATTGAAGACTTCACCAGTTGGCGAAAAGCCCAGCGGCGACAGCAGCACCAGGCTGCCATTGGCCAGAATAGGGTTAATCGTTTCATGGGCGATCTTGCGAGTGACGCCCGTATGTTCGAGGTCCACGCCGTCAATGATCCCCATCGGCCGCGCAACAACGAAGTTACCCGAGATAACCCTGATTGCGGCATTTGCCATCGGCGTATTCGGCAAACCCTGACTGAATGCGGCTTCAATATCGAGGCGCAACTCACCGGCCGCTTCTTTAGCGCATTCAAGCGCAGTGGCATCGGTAATGCGCAGCCCGTTATGAAAGCGGGTCTCGCTGTGCCTCAAGGCCAGTTGTTCTTCAACTTGCGGGCGTGAACCATGCACGATCACCACCTTGATGCCAAGGGCGTGCAATAGCGACAAATCATGGGCAAGAACAGGCAGTGCGCCCGCCATCACCAGCTCGCCGGGGAAGGCGACCACGAAGGTTTTGCCACGGAAGGCATGGATGTAGGGAGCGACGGAGCGCAACCATTCAACGAACTGGATCGAGTTTTCCATGAGCGGCATTATAATTCGCTCCGCCATGTCCGTAATCGATTCCTCCAAAAAAGCCGGACCCCCGCGCAATCCGCTGCCAGCGGTGACCTTTCCCGAAGAATTGCCCGTCTCTGGCCGGCGCGACGAGATCGCCGCTGCGCTCTCTGCGCATCAGGTCATCATCGTCTGCGGCGAGACCGGCTCCGGCAAGACTACGCAGCTGCCCAAGATCTGTCTGGCTCTGGGGCGTGGCGAGCGCGGTCTGATCGGCCATACCCAGCCGCGCCGACTCGCCGCGTCTTCCACCGCCAAACGCATTGCCCAAGAGCTCGGCTCGCCGGCTGGCATGCACGTGGGCTTCAAGGTGCGCTTCAACGACACGCTGTCGCCCGGCGCCTGGGTCAAACTGATGACCGACGGTATCCTGCTGGCCGAAACCCAGGGCGATCCGTTACTAAAACAATATGACACCATCATCATCGACGAGGCGCATGAGCGCAGCCTCAACATTGATTTCCTGCTTGGTTACTTAAAGCAGCTGCTGCCAAAGCGGCCGGACCTGAAAATCATCATCACCTCGGCCACCATTGACGCGGACCGCTTTGCGCGCCATTTCGGCAGCGCTGACAAGCCCGCCCCCGTCATTGAAGTTTCGGGCCGGCTGTACCCGGTCGAACTGCGCTACCGGCCTGTAGAGCCGGATCAGGCGGTCAAATTAGGTGCGGCACAAAAAGCCAAGGAACAGCGCGACCTGATGGATGCCATTGTTGACGCCGTCGATGAACTGGCCCTGATCGGCCCCGGCGACGTATTGGTGTTCTTGCCCGGCGAGCGCGAAATCCGGGATGCTGCCGAAGCCCTGCGCAAGCATCATCCGCCGCATGTCGAAATATTGCCGCTGTATGCGCGGCTGTCGGCGCAGGAGCAGGAGCGCATCTTCAAGCCAAGTAACGCGCGCCGCATTGTGCTGGCCACCAACGTCGCCGAGACCTCACTGACCGTACCCGGCATTCGCTATGTGGTCGATGCGGGTACCGCGCGCGTCAAACGCTACAGCTACCGCAACAAGGTCGAGCAGTTGCAGATTGAAGCCATTGCGCAGTCGGCGGCCAATCAGCGTGCCGGTCGTTGCGGCCGTGTTGCCTCAGGTGTCTGCATACGCTTGTATGAAGAGCAGGATTTTCTGCAGCGTTCGAGATTTACCGAACCTGAGATTTTGCGCTCGTCGCTGGCCTCGGTCATCCTGCGCATGAAGTCGCTGCGGCTCGGTGATATTGAAGATTTCCCGTTCATCGAGCCACCGCTGGGCCGCGCCATTGCCGATGGCTATCAACTCTTGCAAGAGCTGGGTGCAGTCGACGATGAACAGCAACTCACCAATCTCGGTCGCCAGCTGGCCAAGCTGCCGCTGGACCCGCGTGTCGGGCGCATGATATTGGCCGGTAAAGACAATGTCTGCCTGACTGAAATGCTGATCATTGCATCCGCCTTGTCGGTGCAAGACCCGCGTGACCGGCCGGTTGAAGCGCAGGGCGCGGCCGATGCAGCGCATAAAAAATTCTCGGATGAAAAATCCGAATTCCCCGCTTACCTGAAAATCTGGACATGGTTTGAAGATGCGATCGCGCATAAAAAATCCAACCGCCTGCTGCAAGAGCATTGCCGCGCCAATTTTTTGTCTCAGATGCGTCTGCGCGAATGGCGTGATGTGCATTCGCAATTGCTGACCATCGTGCGCGAGCAGGGCTGGCGCTTGAATGAAGCACCGGCAACCTATGAACAGCTACATACAGCGCTGTTGACTGGCTTGCTCGGCAACATAGGTTTCAAGGCCGATGACGAGCCGCACTACCTCGGCGCACGCGGCATCAAGTTTCATATCTGGCCGGGTTCATCGCTGCTGAAAAAGGCCGGCAAATGGGTCGTCGCAGCCGAGCTGGTAGATACCTCGCGCCTGTATGCGCGCACCGTTGCGCAGATCCAGCCGGAATGGCTGGAAAAAGTAGGCGGGCATTTGCTGAAAAAATCCTGGGGCGAGCCGCGCTGGGAAAAAAAGAGTGGGCAGGTGTCAGCCTATGAACGCGCGACGCTGTATGGCTTGGTAGTCTATAGCCAGCGCCGCATCAACTACGGTAATTTCAAGCCGGAAGAAGCGCGCGAAATTTTTATTCGCGATGCGCTGGCCGGTGGTGACTTCGAGACCCGTTCGCCATTTTTTGCGCACAACCAGAAACTGATTCGCGAAATTGAAAACCTCGAACACAAATCGCGCCGGCTTGATGTGTTGGTGGATGATGAACTGATCGCGGCCTTTTACGACAAGCTGATACCGGCAGACATACACAACGCTGTTGATTTTGAAAAATGGCTGCGCGAAGCCAGTGCAAAAAATCCGAAGATCCTGTATCTGAACCGCGACGACCTGATGCGGCATGAAGCCGCTGGCGTTACCACCGAGCTGTTTCCTAAAGTGATGCGCAATGCCGGTATCGAAATGGCGCTGAGCTATCATTTTGAGCCCGGCTCGCATCGCGATGGCGTCACACTGGCCGTGCCGTTGTTTGCGTTGAACCAGGTTTCGGTCACGCGCTGCGAATGGCTGGTGCCGGGCATGCTGAAAGAGAAGACCCATCTGCTGCTAAAGTCGCTGCCACAAAAATTGCGTCGTCACTGCGTGCCTCTGCCGGATTATGCGGCGGGGTTTTGTGAGCGTGTGCATGCGGCTAAAAAATTCGGTTTGGGTGATTTGCTCGATGTGCTGATTGCCGACATTCGCGAGCAGACCACGCTGATGGTGCGCATTAGCGACTTTAAGCTCGAGACTTTGCCGGCGCATCACTTCATGAATTTCAAGATTATTGACGAGCATGGACGTCAGCTGGAAATGGGGCGCAACCTATCCGCTTTGCAGGCTGAGTTTGGTGGACAGGCACGTGAGCAGTTTCAAAAAATCGCCGAGCAAAGTGTGCCGGTCAGCGAAGAAAATCCTACGCAGCGTCGTTCCGGCGCTAGCCGGAACCCAGCGCCTTTAAGCACGCCGTCAAACTATCAAAACCTCAATAGCTGGACCTTCGGCGAGCTGCCCGAGCTGCTCGAAATCCAGCAAGGTAAACAAACTCTGATCGGGTTTCCTGCGCTGGTCGACAAAACGACGCATTGTGATCTCGAAGTCTTTGATGACCCGAATGAAGCCGCACAAATTCATTTCGCCGGCCTGCGTCGCCTGTTCGCGCTGCAGCTCAAAGAGCAAATGAAATTCCTGGAAAAAAATGTGCCGGGTCTGCAGCAAATGGGTATGCAGTACATGGCGCTCGGCTCGCAGGAAGAATTGCGCGACCAGATCATTCAGGCCGGACTGGAGCGCGCCTGTCTGCAGCAGCCTCTGCCAAAGAATCAGGGCGAGTTCAACCAGCGGCGCGAAGAAGGCAAGGCGCGTCTGAATTTGCTGGTCAATGAAATTGCGCGCTTGATTGGCTTGGTTCTCACTGAATATCATGCACTACCGAAAAAGCTGCAAGGCATCAAGGCGCATGCGGCTGCGCACGCCGATTTGCAGGCTCAGCTACAGGGTTTGATCGCTAAGCGCTTCGTGGCCGAGCATGACTATGCGCAGCTGGCGCATTTTCCGCGCTACCTGAAGGCGATACAAGTCAGGCTGGACAAGCTGCGCGCTGATCCTGCGCGCGATGCAAGGCTGATGAGCGACTGGCTAACGGCGGCTGCGCCCTGGCAGCGTGCGCAAAAAAGTGGCAGGCGCGATCCGCAGATGCAGGAATATCGCTGGTTGCTGGAAGAGTTGCGCGTCTCGCTGTTTGCGCAGGAGTTGAAGACACCGATGCCAGTCTCGGTCAAGCGGCTGCAAAAGGTGTGGGAGAGCATGCAGCGCTAACCGGTGCCGCCGCGATGCATTATTGCTGCACTAGTGGCGAACAGCTTGTCGTCGGAGTGCCACTCATCTGAATGCAGGTAACCGGTTCGAGGGTGAACGATGGGCATCAATCAGGCAGGACGGGGACGCGCGACCGGGCTTGGGAACATGGATTTTTCTGCAAAGCAGGAAATCCGGCAGGCGAAGCAAAAAGTGCTGCTCCAAAGTGCCGGAGCCGAGCTGACCAATACGCTCAATTCACTGCAGCAGGCCATCCCACAGCGCATGCAGGCCAGGCAGACGGTAACGGAAAGGGTCAAAACGGCTTTCTGGAACAGCGTTGGCCGGACTGCCGCCGATATCGCCGCATTGAACATACGCAGCCCACAGCCATCCAGGCCGCACGTTGTATCTGAAGCCGATATCTCCGCCAGGAAAAAAGCGATGGTGAAAGAGATGGCCGGGACGATCTCGAATAAACTCGACTCATTTCCTTCCGTCCGTGAGAAGCGCTCCGGCGACCCAGCCGCAGCTGCCACTTATGCGAAGTATTTGCAATATACAGCGCTGGACACGCCGGAAATGACAGCCTTCCTGAATGCGATGGACGATTTGCGTGCGGCGCCGACGGTAAAAAAGGCCGAGGCAATGTTGAAGGATTTCATCGCGCCTGCAAAAACTGATGAAAATGGGGTGCCGCTGGAAGGACAGTCCCGCATGCAAATAAACCTTGTCAGCGATGGCGTGCGTGACGCGCTCATAAAGGAGAGCATGCATAGCATCGCGGAGGCGCATGTGTACGATACGCCGGAAAAGCTGCAAAATTTAGTGAAGGTGTTTGAAGGGGCGGAGCGCTATATTGCCCAACAACTGGACAGGAATTGCAAGTTCGCTACGGAAGTCAATATGGCATTCAACAGGCTCAAAACGAGCGACGCCATTGTGTCGCGCTTCGATCCCACCCGGAAGGCCTAGTGCGACGCAGGGGCTTGGAAAATCA
The DNA here is from genome assembly GCA_030157545.1 of Burkholderiaceae bacterium. Classification (GTDB taxonomy): domain Bacteria; phylum Pseudomonadota; class Gammaproteobacteria; order Burkholderiales; family Burkholderiaceae_D; genus Pernthalerella. The sequence continues at coordinate 1,096 of JAOAUN010000057.1, read as the reverse complement.
AGAAATTAGCGCCATTTTTTCAGCCGCAAAAGTTTCAGCCTTTCTATTAAATCAGCGCTTCTCTAGCCGCTTATTCCAGCTTCGCGTAAAATCGCGGAAAATTTCTTCCTTCCCGGATAGCCAAAATGAGTATCAAATCAGACAAGTGGATACGCCGGATGGCGGCCGAGACCGGCATGATCGAGCCCTTTGAGCCAGGTCAGGTGCGCGAGGCCAACGGCCACAAGATCGTCTCCTATGGCACATCTTCATATGGCTACGATATTCGCTGCGCGGATGAGTTCAAGATTTTCACTAATATCAACAGTACCATCGTTGATCCGAAAAATTTTGACGAGAACTCGTTTGTCGATGTCAAAAGCGATGTCTGCATTATCCCGCCGAATTCGTTCGCTCTAGCGCGTACTATCGAATACTTTCGAATCCCGCGCAATGTGCTGACCATCTGCCTGGGCAAATCGACTTATGCGCGATGCGGCATCATCGTCAACGTGACGCCGTTCGAACCTGAATGGGAAGGCTATGTGACGCTGGAATTTTCCAATACCACACCGCTGCCGGCTAAAATTTATGCGGGCGAGGGATGTGCGCAGGTCTTGTTCTTTGAAAGCGATGAAGTTTGTGAGACGTCGTATAAAGACCGTGGCGGGAAATATCAGGGCCAGCATGGCGTGACCTTGCCGAAAACCTGATTCCTTACGCAGTCAAATAAAAAAGGAGCACCTTTTTTATTTGACCGCCGATCCGGCGCGATTGCTAGAGCAAAGTTAGAAGCCCAGCGATTTTCTCTGTTCGGAAAATCATTGGCGCGATTCTCCAAAGACTGCTTCGATTGAGCTGGCCGACAGTACCGCTTCCGCCCATGCTTCGAGTTCGTCAACGCCCGCTTTGTCCAGGCGCTCGGTGACCCAGACCGGCAGTTCACCGAAGCGGTGAGTCAGCAGCCTCTTTAGCACGCGGGTCTGCCCCTGATGCATTCCTTGTTCAATCCCTTGTTCAATTCCTCGTTCAATTCCTTGTTGAATTCCCTGCTGTATCCCTTTTTCAAGGCCCTTCTCCATCCCGATGCGTTCGACTGAGCTGATGTAAGTCATGT
>JAOAUN010000056.1 GCA_030157545.1 Burkholderiaceae bacterium | reverse complement strand
ATTCCATCGGCCAGCACCAAATCATCTTCTACCAACAACACATGCATATCAGATCCCTGCATTGTTCAATCCTTCGCTATTTTGCCAGAGGGTGCCGGCTTGCTGTAATTCTGGCATTACTGTGGCGGCGTGATGGGCGCAGGCGTCTCGTGAAAATACGGATAAGCCAGTGGCAGTAACAACAGGGTAAAGAAGGTCGCCGACACGATGCCGCCGACAATGACAACAGCAAATGGACGCTGAGTTTCCGAACCTATGCCGTGCGAGAGTGCGGCCGGCAGCAAGCCCAGACCCGCCATCAGGGCCGTCATCAGGATCGGACGCAGACGCGCGACTGCACCGGCAATCGAGGCCGACAGCGCCGATTTTTCTCGATGCGCGAGCTCGATGATCTGCTCGACCATGATCACGCCGTTCTGTACCGAGATGCCGGCCACGGCAATGAAGCCGACAGCCGCAGAGACAGAGAAATGCAGGCCGGCCAGTGCCAGTCCGATGATGCCGCCAATCATGGAAAACGGGACAATCATCAAAATCAGCGACGCCTTTTTGACCGAGCCGAAGGCCCAGAACAACAGAGAAAAAATCAGCAGCGCGGTAATGGGTACAATGACCGATAGCCTTTTTACGGCGCGCTGCTGATTCTCGAACTGCCCTCCCCATTTCAATGTATAGCCGGCCGGCAGAAGCAGTTGTTCTTTCACCTTCTTCTGCGCTTCCTTGACAAAGCTGCCTTGGTCACGGCCGAGCAGATTGGCCTTGACAGCGGCATTGCGGCCACCAGCTTCGCGACTGATGCGCGCCGCACCCTGCCGTATGTCCATTTTTGTCAGTTCGCCCAGTCCGATGGTACCGCCGCCATTCGGCAGGCTCACTTGTATCAGAGCGATATCGTCGACCGCATTACGATAATTTTCCTGCAAGCGTATCGTCACATCAAAGCGCTTGTCACCTTCATAAAACGCGTTCACGGCAGTGCCGGCCAGTGCGGCCTGAATCGCTGTATTAACGTCGGCGACATTGATGCCAAGTCGTGCAATTTTTTCGCGGTCGATAGCAATATCGAGCTCGCTCTGGCCGCTGATTTTGATGGCGGCCACATCGGCAGCGCCAGCGATACTATTAAGAATGGAAGCGACCTGCTCGCTTTTCTCTGACAAAATGGCCAGCTCGGGGCCATAAATCTTGACCGAGATTTCGCCTTTCACACCGGACAAGGCTTCTTCTACGTTATCTTGAATGACTTGCGAAAAATTCGTCGGAACGCCGGGGATGGTCCGAATTTTTTTGCTCATGTCAGCCACCAGCACTTCCTTGCTATGGAAATGCTGCCACTCGTCGACCGGCTTGAGATCAGCCAGGATTTCTATATTATTGGGGCCTTTCGGGTCGGTACCGTCATCCGGACGTCCGACATGCGTGATCAGGTTATGGACTTCACCGTAGCTGAGCATGATCTGTCGCACGCTGCGCTCGACATTTTTTGAGGCATCCAGCGAGGTTGAAGGTGGCAGTGTGATGGTCAGCCAAATATTGCCTTCGTCAAGTTTTGGCACGAATTCACTGCCCAGCAAAGGCGACAGCAAGAACACGACGACCAGCGCCCCGATCGAAGCGGCGATGACGACAAAGCGGCGCACACTGCACCAGCGCAGCATGCGGCGATAAGCTTCCTGTAGCCAGTGCATCCATTCGACATGCTTTTCTTCAAGCGTATGTCGGCGCATGGTCAGGGCCAGCAAAGTTGGCACCAGCGTCAAGGTCAGGATCAGCGCACCCAGCATCGCAAACGACAGCGTCAGGGCAACCGGTGAAAATATTTTGCCTTCGACCCGCTGGAACGTGAAGATCGGGATGAACGCAATAATAATGATGGCTTTGGCAAACAAGATCGGATGCCCCATCTCGACCACCGTCCGGCGCAAGGCCGCCAATCTCAGCATGGAGCCGGTTTCGCTAGTCGGTGGCAACTCGATCGGATTCAGCGCCAGTCGCACCATCAAGGCTTCGACCAGCACCACTGCACCGTCAATGATGATGCCGAAGTCGACCGCGCCGAGCGAGATGAGGTTGGCCGGGATGCCGCGCGCGTCCAGCATGATGAACGCGCAAAACAAGGATAGCGGTATCACGGTTGCTACGATCAAGGCCGCCCGCCAGTTACGCAGGAACAGCATCAGTATGGCAATGACCAGCGCAGCGCCCAGCAACAAATTTTCTGTGACGGTGTTGACCGTATGATTAATCAGCTGCGTCCGGTCATAAATGGCGTGGATCTTTACACCCTTGGGCAGCTTGGCATTGATCTCATCAATTTTCTCTTTGACTTCGGTGACGACCTTGGCGGCATTGCGCCCCTTGGTCATTTGTACAATACCTTCTACGACGGAGTCACGATCATTGAAAGCGACTACGCCGGAACGGTTGCGTGCCCCAATGACGACTTCGGCCAGATCCGACACCATCACGGTCTTGCCAGCGTTGGCGCTGACGACGACATGCGCAATATCTTCAAGACGCGTAAAAATACCCATACCGCGAATAACCAGCGCTTCATCGCCGCGCCGCACAAAGCCACCGCCTATATTGGCGGAGTTGTTGGCCAGCGCCTTGCTTACCTGATCAATCGACATGCCATATCGCTTTAGCGCATACGGATCAATCCGCACTTGATATTCCTTGATGGTGCCGCCAAAGCTGACCACATCGGCTACGCCGGAGACAATCCGCAGGTTAGGTCGTATGGTCCAGTCTTGTATGGCGCGGATATCGCTGGGGGACATTTCCGCCGGTGCTTCCACCACGTAGCGATAGACTTCGCCAACCGCAGTCGTCAACGGTGCCAATGACGGTTGAATACCTGCAGGCAGAGTCACAGTCTGCAGTTTTTCGATGACTTGCTGGCGTGCGAAATAATCATCAGTGCCGTCTTCAAATGTCAGCGTCACCACTGACAGGCCCGAGATGCTTACCGAGCGCAGCTGAGTCTGGCGCGGCACACCAGACATTTCGCGCTCGATTGGCAGGGTGACATTGCGCTCTACTTCTTCCGGCGCCTGTCCCGGGTACTGGGTGACAATCAGAACTTGCACATCCTGCACGTCAGGGAAAGCTTCAATCGGCAAGTTGCTGACTGCGCGATAACCAAATGCGCACAATGCAGCCGTCATCACCAGTACGAAAACGCGCTGGGTCAGGACAAATTCAATCAGTTTATTGAGCATCCGCAGCAGCCTCGGAATTGAGCAACAGAGCGCCTTCCGTCACTACGCGCTCGCCTTCGGCAAGTCCGCTCTCGACAAATGAATACTCGGTGCCACGACCCACCAGCGTGACCTTGCGTTTCTCGAATACCCCAGCAGATTTTTCGACAAATACCCAGTTATAGATGCCGTCGATGACGAGACTGGTGTTGTGTACTTGCAGGCCTTTGCGCTCTCCGTCAGCCAGAAAAGACACGCGCGTGAACATCTCCGGCTTGAGCCGCAGGTCCGTGTTGTTGACCGTGCAGCGTACCTGCACGCGACGAGTGCCGGGGTCAACCATCACGCCTATGCGGTCAACTTTTGCGCTGAAATGTTGGTCCGGATAGGCATCAGTTTCAAGGCTGACAGTCTGTCCGATATGTACATTGGACAGGTTTTTTTCCGGCACATCAGCAGCCACCCACAAGCGGCTGATATCCGTAATCAGGAACAAAGGATTCTGCAGCTCAGGCCGGACTTCCTGTCCCGTATTGACCTGGCGCTCCACCACCACGCCTGCAACTGGCGCGCGCAATAAAAAGCGGCCGTTCTCATGGCCCGATGCATTCAGGTTGCGAAGACGCAGCGAAGCGCGCTGGCTGTCAGCTTTAGCCTGCTGGTAATCTGCATCGGCGGCTTCGAAATCCTTGCGCGCGATGACTTCATTGTCATGCAGATTACGGGCGCGCTCGTAGCCCAGTTTTTTGCGCAACTCATCGCTTTTCGCTTTGGCCAGATCTGCTTCTGCGGTAGCCAGGTCCGGCGCATCAATCTCCAGCAAGACTGCGCCTTTGGCGACGCGCTCACCCACTTCAGCGTGGAGCTTGATGACCCTGCCTGTCAATGGCGAGCTGACTCTTGAGGTTAGATTTTCATCAAATACAAAGCGCCCGTTAACTGGGTCGGCTGTTGGCATGGGCAAGGCCTTGACTGCTTCGGCGCGTATCGATGCGAGTTGCGGCGCACCGGCGGCGAAGCGAATGATGCCTGGCTCTTGAGTCTTTTTGGGCTCAATTTCCAGCGCCGCTTCTTTTTTAGTAGACAAAGTTTGCACCAGCATCACGATACCGGCGGACAGGGCCAGTATGCTGACCAGCGAGACTATTTTCGTAATAGGTTTCATTGGGCTTGTTGCGGCTGCAGTGCCGCCGTGTTCTCGGTAGTAGTAGCAGCACGCCAGACGGCGAGTGCCTTGCTGTATTCCAACAGGGCAGTCAGTGCATCTAGCCGCGTGGCACGCAGGGTGCGACGTGCATCGAGCACGTCAATTACGCCGGCTGCGCCGTTTTGGTAAGCAAATTCAGCGGCCTTTGCCGCCTTGGCCGCCGCGACCAGCAGCTCGTCGCGGTTACGGCGAACACGAGCTGCAGTACTGGTCACGGCGTTTGCCGCGCTCTGAATTTCAATGGCGGCGGCTTCACGCGTCTTTTCCAGATTTTCATTGGCCGCGTCGAGCGCAGACTCGGCCGACAGGATTTCGCCTTTGTAGTAATGCCGGACGAATAAAGGGATCTGGATCGCTATGCCATAGCTGTTTGCGCTACCCGACTGGCTGCCGCCGGGCTGCGGATAATGTTCATACTGCAGGCCGAGGGTGACGTTACGTGTGCGCAGCGCTTGCGCATACTGCGAGCCAGCTTTAGCGGCATCCACGCGCGCGGCAGCAGCGAGCACATCGGCGCGCTGCGCGACGATCTGTTGCAGGTTCTGTTCCGGAATTGCTGTGTCTGTGTTCTGCAGCGACGGCCAGGGGTCGATTGCTTCGAGCTGGCCCGGGCTGCTGGCTTGACCGAGCAATAAGGCCAATGCATGACGCGCTCGCGACAATTCACCTTCGGTGGCATCGATCTCATTATTGGCGCGCAGCGCATCAACCTTGACGCGCTCGACATCAACGCCGGCGATATCACCGGCATTCTTGCGCTTTTTTGCGACAACAAGCATCGCATCAAACAATTGCGCAGCGTCTTGCGCGGCTTTACGGCGGTCTTGCGCTGCGAGCAAATCTGCATAGGCTTGCGAAACCAGCACTTCAAGCTGACGCAGCGTGTCGCTACTGTCGGCCTGCGCTGCCTGTGCCAGCTTGCTGGCATTTTCAGTTCGTAGCTCGCGCTTGCCACCACGCTCGATCAGTTGATCAATCCGCAGGGTAGTATCGATGGATTTCTTCCATAACGGGCCGCCACCGAGCCCTGATCCGGGATGGAAGCTGGAACTCTGCATCGTCAGTGTTGGGTTGGGTGCAGCGTCAGCGATTTCGACATTGGCACGCGCTCCTGCGGCTGCGAAGCGAGACAACTTGAAATCATGATTGTGTTCGCGCGCAATTGCCAGTGCTTGCGCCAAGGTCAGACTACCTGCACTGCTCTGAGCATTTGATGCAATCAGTAGCAATAACGAGACAAAGGCTAAAAAAGCGGGAAAGCTAAGGCGGTGCATCTGGAGGCTCTCGGCGTTATTCTGAATGTCGGAGTGCATTCAGAGTCCGAGAGTAAATGTTCAAGCTGTCAGGCTTCTGAGTTTTGCCTGACAAAGCACTGACAAATAGAATGAAACATCGTTAAGCTTCTTGCAGAGCACGCAATTCAAGGTTGGTATGTCGTAGTCTGTCTGCCATGGCGCTGGCCAGCGATGCATACAAATGCATGGCCATCATGGGATCGGATTTGGCCAGCACATCAAAGTCGGAACGCGGCAGAATCAGCAGCTCGGTATCGGCCACCGCCATCACATTGGCAGAATGCGGATGCGGCTCCAGAAAGGACATCTCGCCAAAGAACTGGCCGCGTCCGAAAGTGGCGATATGTGATTTGCGCCCGTTCGACAGCCTCAGGTCTATGCGCACAGCGCCGCGCGCAATCAGCATCAAAGCATCACCGGGGGCGCCGGAAGAGAAAATGATTTCTCCCTCAGTGTAATAGCGCCGCTGAACGCCTTGTTGCAGCGCCTTCAGCGTAGATGGCTGCAGGCCTTCAAATAACTCAAACTGTTCTAACCGCATGTCTAAGACATGGTCGGCATCGACGCCGGCTGCCTGCAAGCTCTGGTCCTCAACCCATTCAAGCGCATCGCTGAGATCATCAAAAATACGGGTCGCATGTTCACCGCTGGTGATGCCCAGCTGTTCTATGTAATTGCGCAGGTCGCGACCGCTGGGCAAGCTCGCCGGCAAGCGCGACAGAATCAGCGTTCCTTGCTGGTCATAGAGCATATTGCGCAAGCGCTCGATCATGTGCGCCGCTGTCATATCGATAGACTGCACGCGCTGAAAATCAAGCACGACATGACGGGCTTTTTCCAGTTCGGGTTCGATGGCGGAATACAGCTGGTCGGTGGTGCCGAAAAACAGGCTGCCCTGCAATTCATAAACCACATTCTGTTTTCCCAGTTCGAGCAATGCTTCACGCTCTGCCAACGGCCGTACGCGTTTTGAAAACAGCGCATTGCCGTAGGATTTATTGCGAATGGTGGAACTGTGTATCTGTTCGCGGATAAACATCAGGATTGCCAGCGCAACGCCGAGCCCGGAGGCCGCAATCAGGCTGGCCGTCTTGGCGACAACAACGACGGCGACTATCACGCCAAAGTCGAGCACCGTCGCGCGCGAACGCGCCAACTGCAGCGAATGCCAGTCAATCATGCGCACGCCTATCACAATCAACAGGCCAGCCAGTGCCGCCACCGGTACCCAGCTGATCAACGGCGTCAGCAGCAGGAATGCAAGTAGCGACCAGATGCCTTGAAACATGCCCGACAATCTGGTCACGCCGCCACTGGCTTTGTTAACCAGCGAAGCGCCCATGGTGCCAGCGCCGGGCGTGCCGCCAAACAGCGTCGCTGTCAGGTTGCCTATGCCCTGCCCTATCAGTTCGCGGTTAGAGTTGTGACGCGTGCCGGATACGGCATCGAGGATCAGGCAAGTCTTGAGGGTGTCGATCGAAAGCAGTACAGACAAGGTCAAAGCCGGAATCAGGATTTGCTGCAAATGCGGCATTGTCGCCAGTGTCAGCCCTTGCCATGGGCCGCTGATGCTGTCCCATAAGCCCTCTCCTGCAGTCGAGATAGCGCCGATCACGAAAGGATTATCTTGCAGACTGGCCAGCGCAGGAAATGCAGACCATGCGAGCAGCCAGTAGACCACGATGCCGGCAGCCAGACCTTGTATGACGGCTGGCACCCGCGATGGAAAACGCATCGCGATCAGCATGACGGCACCCGTCGAGCAGCCAACCAGCAGGCTGACCGGTTGCCACATATACGGCGAACTAATGGCGGCAAACCATTCAATGTCCTTGGGGGCACCGAGGAGTTTAGGCAGCTGGCTAAAAAAAATGATCAGACCGACGCCGCTCAGATAGCCGCTCACCACCGGGAACGGCATATAGCGAATCAACTGACCAAAGCGGAGTGCCCCAAAAAGTATTTGAATCGCGCTGCTGATGATTGCAACCAGAAAGAGCGTTAGCAGAATGGTTGAAGGCGCTGAACCCTGGTGGCTCATCTGTATTGTTAGTGCAGAGAGTACCGCTGCAGCCGGCGCACAGGGAGCGGAAATCAATCGTTGTGTGCCACCGAACAAAGCGGCAACAAAGCCGAGCAAAGTCACGCCAAGAATGCCGGCAATGGCGCCCTGCGCAGTAAAGTGTGAACCTAGCGGTGCGAGAATCGTTACACCAAAGGCGATGGCGGACGGAAGCGCCACCAGCATCGCTGCAAAACCACCCCACATATCGCCGCTCAGATGACGAGTGCTCAGGCTAGTCGAGTTCATGCAGTCTCCTGTTTTTATTATCTGGCAGTATAG
>JAOAUN010000055.1 GCA_030157545.1 Burkholderiaceae bacterium | reverse complement strand
AGCCGCCGAAGGCCGTGCGCAAGTCGCGCAGGAACCAGCTGTTAATCCAGCACAGGCCAACCTGAATCGATGCTGCCATCTGATGCGCAGTCGACAGATTGGTGGTCCAGATGGTGGTGGCCAGACCGTATTGGGTATTGTTGGCTAATGCGATCGCTTCTTCTGCTGTATCAAAAGGCGCGATATGGCAGCAAGGGCCAAATATTTCTTCACGAATCACGGATGCCGTTTCAGGCAAGCCTGTCCAGATGGTTGGCTGCACCCAGTGGCCATGCGCCATTTCACCCGGCATCTCGGGCGCGCCACCACCGGTGACAACGGTTGCGCCTTCGGCGACGGCTTTCGCGTAGTAGGACATGACTTTTTCTTTGTGCTCGGCCGAGATCAAAGGACCGAGGCCAACGCCGGGTTCATTCGGCGGCCCGATTTTCAGGGCTTCGGCTTTTTCCTTCAGTGCTGCGACAAACTTGTAAAAAATTGGACGCTGTACATAGACGCGCTCGGTGCCGAGGCAAACCTGACCGCAGTTTTCGAACACGCTGCGGGTGATGCCCGCAATGGCTTTATCGAAATCCGCATCAGCGAAAACGATACCGGCATTCTTGCCGCCGAGTTCGAACGAGACCGGACGCACGCCCTTGGCGGCTGCCGCCATGATGGCTTCGCCGGTGCGCGTTTCACCAGTAAAGGTAATGCCGTCCACACCCTGATGGGTAGTCAGGAATTCACCGGCTGAATTCGGACCGAAACCATGCACGACGTTGTAGACACCTTTAGGTATACCAACGGCGTTCATCACCTCACCCAATAAGGTGGCGGTAGCTGGCGTTTCTTCGGAAGGCTTGACGATGACGGCATTGCCGCAGGCGAGTGCCGGGCCGACTTTCCAGGTCATCAGCAACAATGGCAAATTCCATGGACAAACCACGGCCACCACACCCAGCGGCGAGCGCACGCCATAGCTGACGGCAGTGCCGCCATCCGGCGTGGTCATCTGGAAGCTTTCGGTAGGCGCATTCTTGATGATATCGGCGAAGACCTTGAAGTTGGCAGCGCCGCGCGGGATGTCGATGTGCGAAGCCAGCGAATGCGGCTTGCCGGTATCGGCCAATTCGGCAGCAAGAAAATCATCAAAGCGGCGGTTGATTTCATCTGCCACCGCATACAGCAGCTCAACCCGTTTGACGACGGACATCTTGCCCCATTCGCCATCGACCGCAGCACGCGCTGCTTTGACGGCGGCATCAACTTCCGCCTTGCCGGCTTCATGCACCAGACCGATGACATGGTTGTCGACCGGTGCGCGGTTTTTAAATGTTTTGTCAGTGGCGACGAATTCGCCGTTAATAAAGTTCAGGAACTGTTTCATGTTTTCTTCCGTGTATTTTGTTTCTGTTCTAAAGCTTGACGATCAAGCCAGCCCGATTGCTGCCAGACCTGCACGTGCACATTCTTCATCCTGTTCCGCCGATCCGCCGGATACGCCGATACCGCCGATGCGCGTACCCTTATCTACGATAGGCAGGCCACCGCCAAACACAACCAGTCGCGGACGCTCGACCAGTCCAACTTTTAAAGCTTCGTCCTTCGCCAGCACCGACATCCACTGGCTGGTAGGAAATCCAAAACTGGCCGCGGTATAAGCCTTGTCGATGGCGATATCGATCGAATGCAAGAAAGCACCCGGCATACGCAAAAATCCGGCCAGTACGCCGCCGCTATCGGTGATGGCTACATTGATTGCAATGCCCAGCGACTTTGCATGAGCAACGCTTGCCTGCAATGCAAGGCTGGCTGCCTCGGCAGAGATTACGGCCTGACTGACAGAAGTCTGCAGCGGAGTGGAATTATTCATAGCGAGTTCAGGGTTGTTTACAAGTTGAGGTTAGCGATGGCGAGCGATACTGTCCAATACCGTTTTTTTCATTCACAATACCGGAAAGGTATAGATTTACAAAAAGAGGAAACCAATGGATCTGCGACAAATGCGCTACTTCCTGACGCTGGCCGAAGAGCGCAATTTCACCCGCGCGGCCGAGCGCCTGCACATGGCGCAACCGCCGCTGACGCGCCAGATCCGCACGCTCGAAGAAGAACTCGGCACTGACTTGTTCGTGCGCACGCCCAAGGGCGTGAACCTGACTGCGGCCGGTCAGGCCTTGCTGGCCGAGGTACCGAATTTGCTGGCCCTGGCGCAGCGCGCCAAAGAGCGCGCGCTGCTGGCGAGTCAGGGTTTGAGCGGCCGGCTGGATGTCGGTATTTTTGGTTCCGGCGTACTCGACGTGATTCCGCGCATTCTGGCGCGCTTTCATAAAGAACGGCCCGAGGTGCGCATCGTGCTGCACAACCTGACCAAGTCGGAACAGATTCAGGCCTTGCGCGAGCGCCGCATCAGCGTTGGCTTCAACCGGCTGATTCCGCCCGAGGATGATCTGGTGGTTGAGACCGTGCTGCGTGAACCGATGATTGTGGCGCTGCCGGCGTCGCATGGCTTGTGCAAGAAAACGTCGCTGCGTATCAGTGACTTGAGCGACCAGCCTTTGATTCTTTATCCCAACCTGCCCATCGCCGGACTGGCGCAACAAGTGCTGCAAGCCTTCGGCCGCGAAAAAGCCCTCGTGCGTATCGAGCAGGAAGTTGAAGATGTTCTTACCGCTGTCGCGCTGGTGGCGGGCGGATTTGGTGTGTGCGTGACGACAGCCTCGTCGGCCAGCTTGCGCTTGCCGGGCGTGGTGTATCGACCGCTGGAAAGCAGTTTCCTGCGCGAGATCGAGCTCAGTTGCCTGTACCGGCGTTCCGATGACTCGCCCGTGCTGTCTGCTTTTGTTGCAGTGATGCGGGAATTCTCTATGCAGGCAACTATGCAGGCAGCTTTGCAGCCGGCCTCGCCCAAGGCGAAGCCGACCGCGAAGCCGACTACTAAGCGCTGAACCTGAAGACAGATCAGGTGTAGACATCGGTGAAGGAAGGAACCGCATCGCCGGTGTGATAGAAGATGCCAGTCCAGAGCTTGTCTTCGGTCCAGGTGGTGACAGGACGATCCGGTTGCGCCAGATAACCGAGGCCAGCGAAGGTCTCGTTGCGGTTGCCGCTCGGGTCGAAGAAATAAATCGTCTCGCCGCGCGTGATGCCATGGCGGGTTGGCGCCACGTCGATCTTCACTTTGTTTTTGGCCATTACGTCAGCTGCCTTGAGCACGTCGTGCCAGGAGTCGAGGAAGAAGGACACGTGATGGATACCCGCCTTGGCGCCGCCAACGAAGGCGATGTCATGCGGAGTGTTCGAACGCGTCATCCAGGTGGCTGCCTGAATCGCGCCGCCAGGTCCGACCGTGACTTGCTCGACCAGATAGAAATCCATGGTCTTGTTCAGGAACTCGGTATTTTCTGCAACCTTGTTGACGCCGGTTTCAGGATTGAGTTCGCACATCAGCAGCACGTGGTCGAGCCAGTGCGCGCCTGCGCCCTTGATATTGTCCGGCCATGGATCCGGGTTAGTAGTACCGACTTCGGTGCCGACATATTCCTTGGTGGCGTACAGGCGCATTTCATGGCTGCTTGGCAGCTTGAACTGCAACATGCGACCCGTTGCCGGAATCGAACCTTCCGGCAATTCTGTGACCTTCACGCCATAAGCTTCAATACGTTCTTTGAGACTGTCCAGATCGCTTTCTTTTTCGCATTTGTAGGCGATGTGGTTCATGCCAGCCTGATCCGAAGGCGTCAGGATGATGGAATAACGATCCCATTCGTCCCAGCATTTCAGGTAAACGTTGCCCGCTTTATCTTCCATCGTGACTTTCATGCCCAGCACATCACGGTAGTGCTTCACCGCTGCTTCCATGTCCATCACTTTCAGGCTTGCATGCCCGATACGCATTACACCCATTTTTATCTCCTCACTTCGTTGTTATCGCAGGTGGGGCGGCCTGCTCGGGAAACCCCTTTGAAAACGGTTTGATCATTTTTCCGGCCACTTCAAATTTCAGCTCGGTGGCCGGCCCTACCCTGCACGCCAGCGTATAGCCCTGCGCTTCTTCTTCTGCCGTTACATGGGCGCGGCTGACCGGGCCCAGCAATTCCGTACTGCCTTCGACCACGCGGATCTTGCACACGCCGCAGCCACCATTCACGCAGCCAACCGGAATCCCTTTGCGGCCAAGGCGCAGCATGCCTTTCAGCAGGCTCTCGCCAATCGCGCACGGATAAGATTCACCTGTCTGCGTGATCGTGACCTGAAGCTTGGGACGGAAATCAAACATGATTTAAACGTCAGACGCGCTTGAAAAAAGCACTGCGCGGCTTGGAGGCATCAGCTGCGGTGATGAATTTTTCCGCATACATGTCGCGCTCATACAGACGCCCCTGCATCAGCGTGGCGAGGCAGGCTTCGATCATCACGGGCGGGCCGCACAAATATGCTTTGTGACCGGAAAAATCACCATTGAAATGTTCTTTGGCGGCGTCATGCACGTAGCCTTTTTTGCCCTCGAAGCCGCTCGCGTCGTCACTGAGCGCCGGTACATAGCTGAAGTTAGGATGCTGCTCTGCCAGCGCCTTGAATTCGGCGTCGTAGTACAGCTCGGCCAGATTGCGCTGGCCATACACCAGCGTGATCGGATGCGGATAATCCTGCGCCAGCAAATCCAGGATCATGGAACGCGGGCTGGACAGACCGGAGCCGCCCGCCATGAAAATCAGCGGTGCCTGCTCGGAGGTGCGCACAAAGAAGCGGCCATAAGGGCCGGAGATGGTCAGCGCATCGCCGACCTTCAGGGTGTTGTGCAGATAGGCAGTACCCGCGCCGCCTTCAATGATGCGCACATTAATTTCCAGCTCGCCGGTGCGTGCAATATCTTGCGGCGAATTGGCGATCGAGAACGGACGACCGCCTTCGACACCAGGTATCACAACCTGCACATACTGGCCGGCCTGAAAATCTATCAGATGATCCAGCTTGAGCCAGATGGCCTTGATGGTAGGCGTGACGGTTTCGATGCGGCTGACAGTGGTATGGAAGTCTTCCATCGCAATGATGCGTGCATCCGGATCATCTTCAATGTCGGCTTCGATCGTGACATCGCTTTGCAGCGTGGCACAGCAAGCGAGCGTTTTGCCTTCGTCACGCTCGAAGTCCATCAGTGCAAAAGGGTTGGAGACGCCCGGGTCGATATCGCCTTCCAGCACTTCTACCTTGCAGGTGCCGCACAGACCATGACCGCAAGCATGCGGAATGTAGACGCCCTTGCGCAAGGCAGCGTCCAGCATGGTTTGTCCGTCTTCGACCTCAATGGTGACACCCAAGGGTTCAATAGTCAGTAGCTGTGACATGGTTGGATTCGTTTATCTAAAAATTTTAAAAAGCCTGACGCCCTTTGCCCACCGTCGTACGACTGCCTTCCAGCGCAGGCGTACGGAACTTGATGAGGGACTTGTGGCTCAGACCATGTTGCTCCAGCGATTTGCCGAGGTCGGGAATGAAGCGCTTGTCCGAGTTGAACCAGAGCGTGCGTTTCCAGTCGATGGACTCGAATTCGGGATGCTCGCCGTACAGCTCGGGCAAGACATCCCGCACCAGCGCACCGAACGGCAGTGACGGCGGCAGCGGCACGCACAGCGGCGCGCCGTACATCAGATGGTTTTCCCAGCACAGGAAAATCAGCCGCTTGCCGTGGAAAGCGCTTTCATCATCCTGCTGCCGAATCGGGTAGTCCCCGATCGACACCATGACGTCGCCAGTTGCTTCAGAGGTCATCATGACTCTGCCTTGTCATCCGGCGTGCCCTCGGGCTTATCTTCATGCTTGGTGCGACCACTCCAGCGCGCAAAATTCTCGCGGTCCTGGCTGGTGGAGAAATCGCCGTTGTCTTCACCGCCGTTGATGCCGTAATAGCGAATCACTTCGCGCACCGGGCTGTCGCCAGGCGAAGCCGGATTGATATCTTCCGGATAGCAGGAACCCTGATAAATCTGCTGCACCGGCAGCCACGACTGCACATACTTGCGCGGCTCATGGTCAAAGATCTCTTTGCAGTGGTCGCTGCAGAAGTGATACTTCTGTTCGAGATACGTAGACTCGCGGAACGCAATCTTGGTCGCGTCGCCCGGCTCGGTGAACATCATTGGCACCTGACAGGTCTGGCACAGCATAGGCAGCACCTGGTTGTACCAGCGTCCGTCTTTGCCTTCTGCTTCCTTGCCCCAGTGCTCAAGACGCTCGCGATAGTGACGGTCGAAGCTGTCCGGATATTTGCTCGACAGCCAGTCGAGTTCGTCCTGGCTCGGGACCCATGTATGGAACGCCGCAGCATGACCGTACTGATAGAAGGTGGCCCATGCCTGATGGCTGATATGGTCCTTGCCTTCGCATGCCTGCTCCCAGCCTTTTGGCTTGCGGATGCCATAGCGTGCCAGGTCGTCAAACAGCGCGCCGCCATTTGACTCGGCATACATTTCCCACGCTTCTTTCCAGCTCATCACACGCTTAGGCAGCATGTAGTCCTGCATCATCGCGACCAGGGTCAGCAGACGATAGCCACGCCAGAACCATTTATCCATCCAGCGCTGCACGATAGGCACGTTGGCCGGGTCTTGCTCGAGCATGAACTTGATGCACTCGATACCCAGCGTCATGTGACGCGATTCGTCAGACTGCGCCGAGAAACCGAAGGTCACGGTCGACAGGTCACCGTTGTGCGCCGCACCGCTCATGAAAGGCACGAACAGCAGATTGGTCAGCACGTATTCAAACGAGAAGCTGACCGCGGTCAGGAACTCGAACGGGCCGCCTGAATAGGCATCTTCAAAAAAGCTCTTCGGCACTGACAAGTACCAGACATTGTCGAACCAGTGGTTCGCGTTGTGCAGGCCGTTGTAGTACTTGTTGTAATGCGAGATCGCATGCGTCTCGGTCTGGAAGTGACGCAGCTCATCGACTGCCTGCATCTGCGCGGCCACGCGCGCGCCGGCGCCGGTGAACTGGCGGCCTGCATGCGCAAAGCCGCGGTGTGCGTAATACTCGAGCGGTGTCACGCCCTGAATGAAGAGTTTCAGCGCATTGATATAGCGCGCGTCGGTCACGCCGAGCTCACCATGGTTTTGCGCGAAGGCTTCAATGACGGCGTAAAGTTTTTTCTCTTTCTCAGCCTGATACTTCCAGTAGGCTTCCATCGTCAGACGGAACGGGTCTTCCCATTTGTCCCAGTCATGAATGATGATGCCTTCGTATTTATCGTAAGGAAAAACCTTGTCCATTGGCTGGTAGGTCGTATCCCAGTGCAGACCGCGCGTCATGGCGGCATAGCGTTCTTTGAGGCCCAGTTTTTTCTTTTTTACACGTGCGTCCATTTGAGAACTCCTTGTGTTTGCGTTTGTGTTTGTGGTTGTATTTATTTGTTGCGTTAATTTGCTGAAAGGTTTTTTTAAAAAATCAAAGGCCTACTGCCTCGCGGTCACTGACCGGGAAATAAGCCAGGTGCAGAATCTTTGGATCATCACGCAGCTTGCCGGGCTCGCCGTCATACGACACGCGGCCACGCGACATCACATACACATGGTTGGCCAGTGCCAACGCCAGCTGGGTGAATTGCTCAATCAGCAGCACGCCAATGCCGCTGGCAGCGATGCGGCGAATCACCGGCACCAGACGCGCGACGATGGTTGGCGCCAGACCGAAGGACAATTCATCAATCACCAGAAAACGCGGCGTGACGATCAGTGCCTGTGCCAGCGCGACCATTTGCTGCTGACCACCAGAGAGATCACCGGCTGCATGCTGCAGACGCTCTTTCAGCTCGGGGAATAGTTCGAGCGTGCGCTCGATGGATGCATTGAGTTCGGCGCGACCCAGACCACCGCCGGCTACCAGCAGGTTGTCGCGTACGGTCAGTTCACGCAGCACTTGATGACCTTCGGGTACGGTGGCCACACCACGGCGGCGGATTTCGTCGGCGTCCATGCCGACCAGATCAACGCCATCGAGCCAGATTTCACCGAAGGCCGGCTCGACCACGCCGGCGATGCCGAGCACGGTGCTGGTCTTGCCGGCGCCATTGGCACCCATCAGCGCGGTAATGGCACCCGGCGCGATGGACAGTTCAATCGCGTGCGTAACAGGCTTGGTGCCACGTACCATGACCATATTGCGGATCTCGAGATGATCATTGCGCAGATTGTCAGGACGAATTTTCGCGCTCATGCTGCCGCCTCCAGTTCGTCAAAATTACCCAAATACGCTTTTTGCACGTCCGGATTTTTCAATACTTCCTGCGTCGATCCCAGCGCCAGCAATTTGCCGAAGTCGAGCACCATGGTTTCGTTACAGCAGGCAGCGATCAGGTCTACGTCATGGTCGATCAGGAACACTTGCGCCTTGCAATAACCGGGAATGCCCTTGATGACTTTTTCCAGATGCTCGGACTCCGAGCCGCTCATGCCGGCACCGGGTTCGTCCAGCATCACCAGCTTGGGATTGCCGATCAGAGCCTTGGCTATTTCAGCCAGATGACGTTCTTCCGTCGACAAGTCACTGCCGCGACGGTGCAGGCGGTGCGACAGACCGACGAAATCAATCGCGCCCATGATGGCCTTGGTCTCGGCAGCACGGCTTTCGAATTTCACTTGATCGGAAATAGCCTGCACGTTTTCCAGCAGCGTCAGGTCATCAGCGATCTGATCCGTCTGGAACGTGCGACGCAAGCCGAACTCGGCGCGCTTGTGTGCGGGCAAGCCGGTAATGAGCTCGCCATTGACTTTGACCCAGCCTGTTTTAGGTTGCACAAAGCCCGACAGCACGTTCAACAGCGTCGTCTTGCCGGCACCGTTAGGACCGATCAGGCCGACGATGGGCTTGGTCAGTTTGACGGTCAGACCATCGATCGGTTTGACGCCGCCGAACTGCACACAGATGTCATTAATTTCTATCATTGCCGTAGTCCCCGTTCAGCGGTAGGACGCAAAAGGTTTCGGATAGCGCGCATCGATGCGTTGACGCAGAGGCAGCACAGCTGGATACAACGCGAGTTCGATCAGGAACTTGATGACGATGGCGCTCCAGATAATGGCCAGCGCAACCACAAATTCAACATCGAACACACCCCACGCAACCCAGCCCACGAAGAAGCCGATGAAGAGCATATTCAGCGTGCGCTTCAGGATGCGATGGTCTGCAACTAGTCCGACTGCTTCGACAATGCGAGACAGGCGCAGCGAGATGGCGGCTTCGATATCTTCGGCGGCGTTCTGCACACGCTTGCCAAAGAAGCCCAGCAGCAGCCAGCACACGCCGGGAATGGCTTGGCGGAACAGCAGTGCAATCAGCGCAATGAACAGCGTGCCGGCAAAGCTGGCATAACCAAAGTGCGCCGCTGCCAGAGCCAGGCCGATGGAGATCACACCCCAGATCAGCGAACCTTCAACGATGCGGCTGACGCGCACGAATTTATAAAAGTCAGCCAGTTGGCCTGCCAGTCCTTTACGACCTTGAATCAGCGACACCAGCAACGCAAAACCGTAAAACGCATTCGCCAGATTGCCGTCAGCGCCGTGATCATTCAGCAAGGCAGGCAAGGCACGAATCAGCAGGCCGGCAATGACTGCGCCCATCCAGTGGTAAGAGCCACCGACGATAGTCAGGCCGTACAGCAAAATCGATTGGCTGGTCGGGAAGCCGGTGTTGTCGAGCTGCCCGTTCAGGCCGGCAAGCAAACCACCTGCAAGTCCTGCGATAGCACCGCCGAGTGCAAACGCCCAGGCCTTGTAGCCAAGCACGGATACACCGGCTGCAATGGCTGCGGCTTCGCTCTTGCGAATCAGTGCCCATGCACGACCGGGCATGGTGGCGCGCTGCCATTCGATGAGCGCCATACCGGCTGCCAGCCAGAACATCACATAACGGAAATAAGCATCGTCAGTGGTGGCCAACCATGGCCGCTGTATCAGCGCGCGCTGTCCATTGACAACGCGGCCAGCCCAGCCTTCGCCGCCATCCGGAAAACCGATGACGTTGACGACCACCTGAAAGGCAGCGGCGACCATCAGCGTCAGCAGCGCCAGATACAGGCCGCGCATGCGCAGTGCAGGCAGGCCGACGATCAGGCCGAACACGCCGGCGATGACGGCACTGATCAGCAGCGCCACTTCAAACGGCAGGCCGAGGCCATGAATCAGTCGCAGGCAGAACCAGCCGCCGACACCGGTCAGTGCAAACTGCGCCAGCGACACCATGCCGAGCTGGCCATACAGCAGCGACACCGTCGCAGCCACCAGCGTCAGGCACGCAACGGTGCTGAAGGTGTTGAGCCAGTACGAAGAGAACAGCGCAGGTCCGATCACGGCCACCACCAGAAAGGTGATGAGCATCGGGCGCACGCGCTGAAACGGCGTGCCTGGAGGAATATCGGGTTTGTCTTTATTTCTTGCCATGATGTTTACTCCAGATGACTGTTGTCACGCGACAGGCCGATGCCCTGGCGCTGCTGCCATAACACAGCCAGAATGGCGACGATGAAGGCAGTGGCGGAACCGTAGCGCTGCACGCCCGGCACCAGATTGGCGAGCGATTCAATCACGCCAATAGTCAGTCCGCCCAATACCGTCGCAGTCAGGGAATTCATACGTCCGACCATGGCCGCAGCCATTGCCGGGATCACCAGAAAAGTTAATACCGTAGGATTCAGTCGCACCATGTTGCCCATGAACAGACCGGACACGCCTGCCAGCAAACCAGCCAGCGTCCAGGCCCAGGTGTCGATGTTCTTGATGCGCACCCCTACCATTGCACTCAGTGTGCGGTTGCTCTGCAAGGCGCGCATGCGCAGCCCGAGCGGCGTTTTGGCCAGCAACCACAACATGCCCATCGTCGCGGCAGCTGCAAACAGCAGCGCCGCCACACGGGTATGACTAATCAGGCGACGGCCATCAAATTCGATGCCGTCCGAGTCCGTAGGCAGCACCAGACGGCGTGGGGTATCACCCCAATACCACTGGGCGAAACCCATAATCATCAAGGCAAAACCGAGCGTCGCCATCGCACGCACCACCCGATCCTGATGGGTCAGTGAGGGTGCGATGAATCGACCATAGGCCCATGACAGAATGGTGGCCGAGCCGATGCCGGCCACCCAACCCATCCAGTCCGCATACTCAAGGTCAATGATCTGCCAGCACACCATGGCAGCGAGGCCGCCGAGTGCGCCGTACGCAAAGTTGACAACACCGCTGGCGCGGTACAGCACCACCAGGCCTACGCCTGAGAGTGCGTACACCGCGCCAACGCTGATGCCAACGACTAGGAAGGGAAGCAAGGTTTCCATGTTCTACTCGGTTTGCTTTGTTTATTTCGATGAGCTGATTAGTTAACCAGGCCGCCTTTGGCTTCGAGTGACAGCACATCGCTGAGCTCGGAGTCTTTGGACTGATAGCAGTCGGTCAGAGTCTTGAAGCCACCTGGAATCAGCAGAGCAGCGCGACCTTTGTGGTTAGGCTGGTGACGCTCGCCGTTACCGAAGTACCATGGCGAGCACATCATGTCGCTCTTCCATTTTTTGGTATTGGCAATCGCGGTGTAAGCCGACTTGCGATCAACATTGCCCTTGATGGTGAGCAGCGCATCGGTAACAACGCGTGCTGACAGATAACCGGCTTGCGAGAAGGTGTCACGCGGATCCTTCTTGTCGCCGAACTTGTCCATCACAGCCTTCCAGTTCTGGGTATCGGCACCGACGGTGTCCATAGGCTCAAGTTCCATGTGGACGACCAGCTTGTTGTGCCAGTACTTGCCGACAGCCTTAGGCATATCAGCGTGATAGGCCGAAGTAGGCAGACCCCACTTGATGCTCTTGCCCAGATCCTGCTGCTCAGCAGCGGTCAGGATTGGCAGCATCATGCCGCGTGGCATACCGAGCACAACGCCTTCGCTTTTAGCTGCAGAAATTTGCAGAGCGATGGCATTGCCGTCGAGTTGGCCCGGATCAAAAATCACGGTCTTGACTGTGACGTTATTGGCTTTGCCGTAGGCTTCGACGCCACCGCAAACCCAGTCACCGAAACCAGGGATACCAGGTGCAACGCAGGTCAGGCTTTTCAGCTTGTTGGTCTCGACGATGTACTGCGCAGCGCCCAGTGTCGACTGACGCGGGCCCTGATTGAATGAAATGTAGTTTTTGCCGAAGAAGCAGGCACGGGGCACGCCAACGCCTGCAACGGAAGCCACACCTTCAGCGGCATACAGGTTGTTGTTGGCGCCACACTCGACGAATGAGGACGAACCAGCCATCGCGACAACTTTGGTGTCTTTCACCAGCTTGCTGGCAGCTTGTGCAGCGACTTCAGGATTCCAGGTGTCATCTTGCACGGTGTAAGCGATAGGACGACCGTTGATGCCGCCGTTAGCGTTGACGCATTTGAAGTAAGCATCCGCTGCGCGGGCGGAAGAAGAAAAGTCTTCTGGTCCGGTTTTGCCGACGATAGCGCCGATCTGGATCGGATCGCCGGAGGCTTTCTTGCCGTTGGCCATACCGCATTTTTCATCAGCCATTGCTGTACTGGCTGACATCACTAGCGCCAGCGCGATCGCGCTACCGAAGTAGGTGGTCTTTTTCATGTGATGCTGTCTCCGTTATTGGTATTTGAAAACCACGGTCCCATTTTTATAAACACGTTGCAGTTGGGCCGTGTAGGCTGCAGCGCGTAGAACAAAACAGTCTTCAGCCGCAAGAGCCGTGTATGCCTTCAAGTCCCGGCGTTCTGAACCGCAGTACCGATTTATGTCCGAATCCGTTCCCGGCCAGCGTGTCCTGCATGCGCGGTGTGAACATGTCTGCGCTGCGGAACCATTGCACCTTGCTCCAGTTAATTTGCGCGAATTCAGGATGCTGGCCATACAGCGCCGGCAGCACCTTGCGTACAACATCGTCGAAGCTGGTTGCCAGCGACATTGGCACGGCCAGCGGCGCGGGAAACATCATGTGTTCGTCCCAACCGAAATACATCAGCGGCTGAGCAAAACGTCCGACCGTATCGCGTGGTGCAAATTTGTATTCACTGATTGCTGCTGCGCTTTTTGTTGCGTTCATAGTTGCGCCTCCAGTGGATTCTGTCCGCCACCCCAGCTGGTGAAGTTGGTGTCGTCTGGCGAGCCTTTGAATTCGCCGTTGTCATGGCCTTGGTTGATCTGGCTGTAATCAAGAACAGCCGCTGCAGCATCAAAGCCAGCTGCAGTTGCATCAACGCCGGGATTGAAGCAATTCCCCTGCAAGATCTGATGCACGGACAAGCCCGCCTGCACATATTTTTCTGGTTCGTTGACGAAAATTTCTTCGCAGTGGTCGCTGCAGAAATGGAAGCTTTCGCCTGCATGCTGCGTCTCGCGATAGGCAATCCAGCGCGGACCATTCATCTCGGTGAAGATCATCGGCATCTGGCAGGTCTGGCACTGCATGGGCAATGCCTTGTTGGTGTAGCGCTGGCCTGCTTTCTGTAGCTGCGCATAGTGTTCGAGGCGCGGCCGGTAAAAGCGGTCGAATGTGTCCGGATATTTTTTGCTGAGCCAGTCCAGTTCCGCTGCTTCCGGCACCCAGGTGTGGAAGGCGGTGGTGTCGCCATAGCTATAGAACAGGTTCCATGCCTGATGGCTGATGTGGTCCTTGCCGTCGCAAGCCTGCTGCCAGCCTTTAGGCTTGCGGATGCCGTATTGCGCCAACTCGGCGAATAAGGCTTCGCCGCTGGTTTCTACGTACATCTCCCATGCTTCTTTCCAGCTCGTGGTGTGCTTGGGCTGCATGTAGTCCTGCATCATGGCGGCCAGCGTCATGACGCGATAACCACGCCAGAACCATTTATCCATCCAGCGCTGCACGATAGGCAGGTTGGCAGGGTCTTGTTCGAGCAGGAACTTGACGCTCTCCAGGCCCATGGTCATGTGGCGCGCTTCATCCGACTGCGCCGAGAATCCCATTGAGACCGAAGACAGGTCACCGTTGTGCGCAGCGCCGCTCATGTAGGAAACAAAGAGTGGCTTGGTCAGCAGGTAGTCGAAGGAAAAGCTGAGTGCGATCAGGCGCTCGAACGGGCCTGCGCTGAGTGCGTCTTCGGCAAAACTTTTTGGAGCCGCCAGATACCAAGCGTGGTCGAACCAGTGGTTAGGGTTATGCAGGCCTTCGAAGTATTTATTGAAGTTCGCAAACGCATGCGTCTGGTTCTGGAAGTGACGAAATTCATCCGCGGCTTGCTGCTGGCACGCTACGCGCAAAGCTTCGCCACGAAATTGACGGCCGAGATGCGCAAAGCTGCGGTGCGCGACATATTCTTGCTGCGTGAATGCTTGCAAAAACAGCTTCAACACATTCACATAGCGCGCATCGCTGACGCCGAACTGGCCATTGTTTTGCGCAAAGGCGTCAATCACCGCGTAGAACTTTTTCTCTTTTTCGCCCTGAATTTTCCAGTAGGCGTCCATCGTCAGACGGAACGGATCTTCCAGTTTGTCCCAGTCATGGACGATGATGCCTTCGTAGTGGTCGCAAGGGAAAACCTCATCCATAGACTGGTAAGTGGTTTCCCAATGCAGGCCGCGCGTCATCGCGGCATAGCTCTCGTTCAGGCTGTGCTTTTTTTTCACGACTCGCTTGTCCATATGCAGACTTTCGTTGAGATGTGAATCGACCGTGTGGAAAGCTCAGTGCTTCCAGCTCAGGGTGAATTCGTCGTCATCTTCTTCAAGGTTGCCGGACAAGGTGACGAGATTGATCTGCAATTGCTGCAGGTCGTAGGGACGGCCGATTATTTCTTCGACGGTCTCGCGGCGAATGACCAGACGGCCAGGTGCATCGATCTTGACCAGACCAGGTGAATAGACGACTTTCGCCTCCGGGTTGTCGGCGACGATGGCGTCCACCAGCGGGCGGGATTCCTCGTTGGCCTGAAATGCGATGAAGACGTTGGACATGCGATGTTCTCCTGTAATGCTTTTTTTATGATTGAAGTGAGCTTGGAAAGCGGGCTTAAATCGCGAGACCCATCTTGGCAACGCGTGCGTTGTATTCAGTGCGAACTGCCTGCAGCGCTTCCTGACCTTGCTCACCGAGCGCGATTTCAGCAACCGGCGCCAATGCAGCCTGCACACGGTCGGACCAGACCTTGGTCCAGCCTGAAATCAAGGCCATGTTTTCGGCAGACTCGGCAGCCGCTGTCTTGACAACGGCATCGACCCAGCGTGCGGTCTCGTCATGCCACTCGGGCATGAACGACGTCAGCATCGCGATGGCGGTGCCGCCCTTGATAGTCAGGTGTTCATCGACGAAGGAGCCGTAGATCAGCGGATAGAGCTGGCCGTCAAGCGCGAGGTTTTGCGCAACGAACATTTCCATCGGGTCTTTCAGCACCAGCGTGTCTTCGACCAGACGGCGCAGCACTTGCCAGCGCGGGTCGTTGAGCCAGTCGTTCTTGCCTGCGTCGAGCACGCCCGGCTCGTCGACTGCCAGACCGAGGCGGGTCAGGTATTGCGCAATGCCGAGCTGATCCATGGAATGGAAGGTGGCCGCTGCGGTCAGCGCAGTGCCATAGCCATAAGCGGCGATGAAGCAGTTGTTCATGTTGCCGGCCCAGGCTACATGGCGCAGCGGCATCAGGACCTGACAGGCAATCGCCCGCACTTCGTCAGTCATGCGAGCCATCAGGCCGCGTGAATCAACGAATTGATAATTGGCTTCGACCGCTTCCTGCTGACGCGCACGCGCCATGGTCCAGCTTGCGTAGTAATACTGGCGCGGATCTTTCAGCACATACCAGTCAGCCAGCTTGACGGCGGAACGGGATGCATCGAAGAGCTCGTATTGCGGATCCCAGGTAGGACGGTAGTGGAAGTTTTGCGTCGGTTGCGCGCCCATCGTGGCTTCCTGATAGCGCGTCGCTGGCTTGTCGCCACCGATGTAACGCGCCACGTGGGTGTAGGTGTTGCGCGTTGGTTTAATTTCTTTCGCCTGCAGATCAATACTCGACATTATTTTCTCCTAGCTTTTCACCCACGGCTTCCGTGAGAAATTCAACCTGATTTTTTTTACAGAACTCGTCAAACAACGCTTCCGGCAAGACCAGTTCGCAACCCATATCCGGCCAGCCGACCGAAAATTCGAAAGCAACCAGACCATTCGGCTGCTTCTTGACGATGCGAACGAAGCGACGTTGCATCGTTGCCGCATCGGTTTGGATCGCGTCCAGCGCACTGGGCTGCTGGTTGCCGGCGTTATCAGATTTAGAGGTGGATGCAGTCATAAGCACATTAATTTGTTATAACGAGTTATTGGTTTGTGGCATATCATCCACTGCAAAGGGTGTGCCAGCGGGAAAGTGAAATCCAGAAATTATCGATAAAATGACGTAAACACGTACGAATTAGCGCTTTGTCCAGCTGGTCGATTAACAGAAAAGTACGCTGCAACGCAGCATTAATGCTGTAAATAACGTTTATTTTTCATCAAATGATCAATTTCCTTGTTGGAAATTTCATCAAATGATCAATATCTTTTTTCAGGACTGATAAAAAACTGGCTTGCTATCTGCCTGATTTATCGATAATTAAAAATGAATTCCTTCTCATTACCACCGTTCCCCCAAGATGCAGACCTGCGGCGTCTGGTGCATTTTTCCGCTAGTGACGGCCGTATCTGGCTGGCCGGCCACCGAATGTTGTTGCTGCATGTGGAGGCATTGGCCGGCTTGCGTCGCGAGTTGATTCAGACAATTGGCACTGAACAAACGCGGCGCGTGCTCAAGCGGGCCGGTTACGCGTCCGGCATCCGGGATGCCGCACTGGCAAGGCAGGTCAGGCCGGGCGCCACGTTGTATGAGCAATTTTCTGTCGGTCCGCAGCTGCATATGCTGGAAGGCGCAGTACAGGTCACGCCTGAACACTTTGATTACGACCTCGAAAGTGGCCAGCATCTGGGCATCTTCCGCTGGGACCATTCGTGGGAAGTCGAGGCGCACGCCAAACATTTCGGGCCGCAAACCGATCCGGTGTGCTGGATGTTGATTGGCTACGCGTCCGGCTATGTCAGCGCTTTTATGGGACAGCCCGTCATTTACAAAGAAGTGCAATGCGCCGGCTGCGGCGATGCGCATTGCCGCATCGAAGGCCGGCCACTCAAAGACTGGCCTGACGGCGAGCAGCTGCAAGCTGATTACGAGGCCGATTCACTGCTGGTGCGCATGGAAGACTTGCAAGCCGAACTGGAAAGCCTGCGCACATCGCTGAACCCCAGCGATGATCTGGGCGAACTGATCGGACGCTCAAAGTCTTTCGAGCAGGCGATTGGCTTGCTGCGCAAAGCAGCAGCCACGCAAGTTACCGTCATGCTGACCGGTGAGACCGGCGTTGGCAAAGAACGCTTCGCGCGCGCCCTGCACGGTATGAGCCCGCGCGCCGGCAAGCCCTTTGTTGCCGTCAACTGCGCCGCCTTGCCGCATGAACTCATAGAAAGCGAACTGTTTGGCGCTGAAAAAGGCGCTTACACCGGCGCTGGAACCGCGCGTCCGGGGCGCTTCGAGCGCGCCGATGGCGGCACCTTGTTCCTGGATGAACTGGGCGACTTGCCGCTGGCTGCACAAGCGAAGTTATTGCGCGTACTGCAAAACGGCGAGATCGAAAGGCTGGGATCGACGCAAGTCCGCAAGGTCGATGTGCGGGTCGTCGCTGCGACCAACGTTGACCTGGAAGCTGCGGTCGCTGACGGACGGTTCCGGCGTGACTTGTTGTACCGGCTCAATGTCTATCCGATTGCCATTCCGCCGCTGCGCGATCGCGTCGAAGATATTGAAGTACTGGCGCAGCATTTGCTTACGCAGTTCATGGCGCAACATAACAAACGCGTCGCCGGCATTACCGATCGTGCGCTGGACGCAATGCGGCATTATTCGTGGCCCGGCAATATACGCGAACTCGAAAATCTGATTGAACGCGCGCTGATCATCACGACGGCCGGACAAATGGTGGATGTGGATGATCTGTTTACTGTGCCGCCGAATCAGCAACACATTACTGTCAATGAATCCGGCGAACTGCATCAAAGCATATCGTCCGACTTTCATGCGCTGTTCGAAGATCTGCAACGCCGTGGTTTGAGTCTGGATGTGCTGGAGGATGGACTGATTCAGGCAGCCGTTTCACAGGCAGAAGGTAACCTGTCGGCTGCTGCGCGCACGCTCGGGTTGACGCGACCGCAATTGAGTTACCGTTTGCAGAAACTGAAACAGTTATAATTCACAATAGCATCTGACCCATAGCAACTGACCAATAGCAACTGCAATAACAGAAGAACGTCGTGGCAAAAAAATCCCTGCAAAGTTTCAACCTGAACGCTGACTCGTCGAACAATCCGGGTCACCGTACTTTAATCGAGCGCGCCTATGAAGAGCTGCGCGAAGATATTTTGACGGGTCGTCTGGCACCGCGTGAAAAATTATTGATCGCGCATCTTAAAGACCGCTATCAGGTCGGCGCCGGCACTTTGCGGGAAGCACTGTCGCGCCTTATCAGCGACGCGATGGTGATTGCCGAAGGTCAGCGCGGCTTTACTGTGGCGCCCATCACCTTAGAAGAACTGTCTGATATAACGAATTTGCGCGTCAATATCGAAACAGAGGCATTGCGCACGTCCATTAATAATGGCGATCAGGCCTGGCGCGACAATTTGCGCGATACCTTCGAGACGCTTTCGAAATTTGAGCGCCCGCTCAATTCTGCCAATGCAAAAAACTGGGAAGTTGCGAACGTAAAATTCCATCAGGCTTTATTGTCGGCCTGTGGCTCACCCTGGACCTTACGCGTGATTCGCCAGCTGACGCAGCATTGCGAACGCTATCGGCGCTATGCGATCGACTTGCAGTCGGGGCGGGATGTGCACAGCGAACATGAGTTGATTTATCAAAGTGCAATGGAAGGTCAAGATGCACGCGCTGCGCTGGCATTGGCGGCGCATATTCGCGCTACGCCGGAACTCATCATCAGCACGATTCAAAGCGGGGTTGATGTTTTCAAGCAGGGTTAACGACACTGGGCCCCAGCGTACGCTGGGGCGACGGTAGATAAGCTATCGTCATCCTATTTTCTACCGCCATCCTATTTTCTACCGCCATCCTATTTTCTACCGTCATCCCAGCGCACGCTGGGATCCAGCGACGTGAAACATAGAAGCCACCAGCAAGTAAGCAACAGCAACCCCTGCCTCATCAGCCCCCACCCCTGCTATAATTTTGGGCAGAATCACCATACTCTCCCCATGCAAAAAAAACTCTTTATTAAAACCTTCGGTTGTCAGATGAATGAATATGACTCTGACAAGATGGCCGACGTGCTGAATGCCTCCGAAGGGATGATCAAAACCGACACCATCGAAGACGCTGACGTCGTGCTTTTCAACACCTGTTCCGTGCGCGAAAAAGCGCAGGAAAAAGTGTTTTCGGATCTGGGTCGCGTGCGCGAACTGAAACTTAAAAACCCGAACCTGATCATTGGCGTCGGCGGCTGCGTCGCTTCGCAAGAAGGCGAGACCATCATCAAGCGCGCGCCGTATGTCGATGTGGTGTTCGGCCCGCAGACCTTGCACCGCCTGCCGGACTTGCTCAAGCAGCAGCGCCATAGCGGCCGCTCGCAAGTTGACATCAGCTTTCCTGAAATAGAAAAATTCGACCACATGCCACCGGCGCGCGTTGACGGCCCGACCGCTTTTGTGTCGATCATGGAAGGTTGCAGCAAATACTGCAGCTATTGCGTGGTGCCGTATACGCGCGGCGAAGAAGTCTCGCGCCGCTTCGATGACGTGCTGGCCGAAGTCGCGCAACTGGCCTCACAGGGTGTGCGTGAAATCACGCTGCTGGGGCAAAATGTCAATGCATTCCGTGGCGCGATGGCCGACGGCGAAATCGCCGACTTTGCCTTGCTGATTGAATACATCGCCGAGATTGAGGGCATTGAACGCATCCGCTATGTGACCAGCCACCCGAAAGAATTTACGCAAAGGCTCATCGACGTCTATGCGCGCGTGCCCAAGCTGGTCAACCATTTGTATCTGCCGGCGCAGCATGGCTCGGACAAGATACTGGCGGCAATGAAGCGCGGCTACACCGCAATCGAATACAAATCCATCATCCGCCGCCTGCGGGAAGTACGGCCGGAGATGGCGATCTCGTCCGACTTTATCGTCGGCTTCCCGGGTGAGACCGATGCCGATTTTGAAGCGCTGATGAAGCTGATCGATGACATCGGCTACGACAACAGCTTCAGCTTCATCTTCAGCCCGCGCCCCGGTACGCCGGCGGCCAATCTGGAAGACGATACGCCGCATGAAGTCAAACTGGCGCGTCTGCAACGACTGCAAAAAGTCATTAACGACAACACCAAAGCGTATTCTGAAGCCATGGTTGGCAGCACCGTGCGCATTCTGGTCGAAGGCCCGTCCAAGAAAGACCCGCAGGAAATGCAGGGACGCTCGGAAAATAATCGCGTCGTCAATTTCGACGGCGGCCCCAACGGTGCCCGCTTGATTGGCCAATTCATTGATGTAAAAATCACCACCAGCTATGCGTATTCGCTACGTGGCGATGCAGTCATTCCACATTAATTGAAAACGGCTCTCTTGAAAAAAAATACCCCCCAGACCTCCGCGCATTTCACGCCAGACCCGGTTGACAACAATCGTCTGGCTAACCTGTGCGGCCCGGTTGATGAAAACCTGCGCCAGATTGGCGCTGCGCTGGATGTGACGATCTTCCGTCGCGGCGAAAAATTTATCGCCGGTGGCGATAATGCCGCGCGTGCTGTCGACATACTCGAAAAATTTTATGTGCTGGCCGATAAACCGGTTGCGGTCGAAGATATACAGCTGGCGCTGGTAGAACAGCGGGCAACGCTGGCCGGCCATACGGAAAAGCCAGCGATCCTGACCAAAGCCGTGGTGGATGAATCGCCGCAGAGTCCGGTGCTCAAGACGCGTCGCAACGACCTGCGCGGCCGCACGCCGCACCAGAACCAGTATCTGAAAGCGATTCTGGAGCATGACGTGACCTTTGGTGTCGGTCCTGCCGGCACCGGCAAGACTTATCTGGCTGTTGCCTGCGCAGTCGACGCACTGGAACGCGATGCGGTGCGCCGCATCGTGCTGACCCGTCCTGCGGTCGAGGCCGGCGAGCGGCTCGGCTTCTTGCCCGGCGACCTCGCACAAAAAGTGGACCCGTATTTGCGGCCTCTGTATGACGCACTGTACGACTTGCTCGGTTTTGACCGCACGCAAAAAATGTTCGAGAAGCAGGCGATTGAAATTGCCCCGCTGGCTTACATGCGCGGCCGCACCCTGAACCATGCTTTTGTTATTCTCGACGAGGCGCAAAACACCACGCCCGAGCAAATGAAAATGTTTTTGACGCGCATAGGTTTCGGCAGCAAGGCTGTCGTCACCGGCGACGTCACGCAGATCGACTTGCAACGCGGCCAGCAGAGCGGGCTGATTGATGCGGTTAATGTATTGGCTGATGTACGCGGCATTGCCTTTACCCGCTTCAGCAGCGCCGACGTAGTGCGCCATCCGCTGGTAGGACGCATTGTCGATGCATATGAATCTGCCTCGCTGCCGCAAGCCACTGCACCGGTTGCCCGCAATGTCCGCAAAAAATAAACTCACGCTCTCCATTCAATTTGCCGACAAGCGTCTGGCTGATCAACTGTCACGCGCCGCCATCCGGCGCTGGGTACAGGCCGCGCTGCTGGCGCCGGCGGAATTGACGATACGTTTCGTGGCCGAAGAAGAAGGCCGCAGCTTGAACTGCGATTATCGCGGCAAAGACTATGCGACCAATGTATTGACCTTTGCCTATACCGAAAACGAGCTCGCTGACGATGAGCCAACACAAGCCGATATTGTGTTGTGCAGCGATGTGCTGATGAAAGAAGCGGGCGAGCAGAAAATATCTATTGAACAACACGCTGCACATCTGGTCGTGCATGGCGTGCTGCACGCGCAGGGTTATGACCATGAAGAAGACGACGAAGCCACCGAAATGGAGCAACTCGAAACTGAAATTCTGGCGCAACTGGGATGGCCCGACCCGTATGCCGTTCGTGAAGCTTAAATTCCGGCAAGCCGGATTTATCAGAACTTCATCCCTTTTGCTGTATCCTAGCTATCAACACAACTACGGCTTTTAGCCCAATGCAAGACTATCCCCCCGGTGCGCAGCCCGCTGACACCAAACCGCACCGCTCATTATTCGAGCGACTGACTGCGCTGATCTCACCCGAACCTGAAAACCGCAGCGAGCTTTTGGAGTTGCTGCACGATGCGCACGAGCGCAACCTGATTGACGCTGATGCGCTGTCAATGATCGAAGGCGTCTTTCAGGTCTCCGACTTGTCTGCGCGCGACATCATGATTCCGCGCTCGCAAATGGATGCGGTCGATATCGCCAAGCCTATCGAAGAATGGTTGCCGATGGTGCTGCAGACGGCGCACTCGCGCTTTCCGGCAGTCGATGGCGACCGTGACAAAGTCATCGGGATTTTGCTGGCGAAAGACTTGCTGCGCTACTACGCGGAAGAGTCTTTCGATGTGCGCGGCATGCTGCGTCCGGCCGTGTTCATTCCCGAATCCAAACGCCTGAATGTACTGTTGCGCGACTTCCGCGCCAACCGCAACCATATTGCGATTGTGGTGGATGAATATGGCGGCGTGGGTGGCCTCATCACAATTGAAGACGTGCTCGAGCAGATCGTCGGCGACATCGAGGACGAATACGATTACGACGAAGAAGAAGACAATATCCTGCCCGTGAAAGACGGCGAATTCGGCCCGCGCTGGCGTATCAAGGCTCTGACTGAACTGACCCAGTTCAATGAAGTACTCGATACCGCGCTGATGAATGACGACGTGGACACCATAGGCGGGCTGGTCGCGAACCATCTGGGTCGCATGCCGCGTAAAGGCGAAGCCTTCGAGATTGATCATCTGCGCTTTGAAGTGCTGCGCGCCGACGCTCGGCAGGTGCATGTGCTGCTGGTAGAGAAAATGCCTGGCTGGCCTATGCAGGATGAGACTTAAAATGCAAAGACGCTGGGTTCCAGCCTGCGCTGGAACGACGGTACTGGTGTGGACAGCGCCTAAATCGCAACCGTCATCCCAGCGCAGGCTGGGATACAGCGTCTTTCACTGACGATGCCACCGTCCTTCTCTTCACGCATCGCAATATTACTCGCGCTACCAGCAGGCGCCCTGACCGTCTTCGCGTTCGCGCCGTTTGGCCTCTGGCCGCTGCAAACCCTCTGCCTCGCTGTACTTTTTTTTCTGGCTCTGCGCACGCCAACCCTACGCGCCGCTTTTTTTCTGGGCTGGACCTTTGGCTCTGCGTCGATCGGCGCAGGCACTTACTGGCTCTATATCAGCCTGCATGATTACGGCGGCTTGCCAGCGCTGCTGACGGTGCTGGCAGTTGGCTTGCTGGCAGCAGCTCTGGGCCTGTTGTATGGCGCAGCGCTGGCAGCCGCCAACTGGCTGATGTTGCGCAGCCGAAGCGAGCTGACCAAGGCACTGTTGATTTTGCCAGCCTGCTGGATGCTGGCCGACTGGCTGCGCGGCTGGATCTTTACCGGCTTCCCTTGGATAGCCACCGGCTACGCGCACAGCGCCAGCCCGCTGGCAGGCTTTGCGCCCTTGATTGGCGTCTATGGCATGGGCTGGCTTGCCGCGCTGCTGGCTGGCTGTGTCACGTTGATGCCAAGCCCGCATCGCAAGCCGGCACTGGCCTTGCTGATCCTGATACCTGTGGCCGGCATCGCACTGCAATCGATTCACTGGACCCGCCCGCAAGGCAATCCGATCTCGGTGCGACTGTTGCAGGGCAATGTGCCGCAAGACCTTAAATTCGATAGCGCGCAACTTGCGCACTCGCTTGATTTGTACCGGCAGTTGATCAATCAAGAGCCGGCCGACCTGATCGCCACGCCAGAAACAGCGCTGCCAATGCTGGCAAGCCAGCTGCCTGACGGTTATCTGGAACAGTTAAACAGTTTCGGCAAGCGCAGCGGCAGTACGCTGATGGTCGGCGTGCCGTGGACGACTGCACCCGGGGTCTATCTCAATAGCGTCATGGGCATTGCCGATGGCGCTGCCAGCTATCGCTATGACAAGCACCATCTGGTGCCGTTTGGCGAATTCATCCCACCCGGTGCCCGCTGGTTCATCGACCTGATGCATATTCCGCTCGGTGATTTTGGCCGCGGCGATTTGCTGCAACCGGCGCTGCAAGTCAAAGACCAGTGGGTGCTGCCGAATATCTGCTACGAAGATTTGTTTGGCGAAGAAATCGCGGCACAGCTGTCGGCCGCGCACAGCCGCGCTACGCCAGTGCCCAGTATTTTGCTCAACGTTTCCAATATTGCATGGTTCGGCGACAGCATCGCGCTGCCACAGCACCTGCAAATCTCGCAGATGCGCACGCTGGAAACCGGCCGCCCCATGCTAAGGGCCACCAATACGGGCGCGACGGCGGTGATTGACGGCCGCGGCGTGGTGACGGCCAGTTTGCCTGCATTTAGCACCGGCACACTCAAGGCACAGGTGCAGGGCATGCAGGGGCAAACGCCGTATATCGTGCTTGGAAACAGCCTGCCGGTGGGACTGGCCTCGCTTTTATTGCTCTGCCTCTGGTGGATTGTCCGTCGCCGCTCGCGACTGGCAGAGTAAAACCCGCTAAAATCGCAGGCTTTGGAAACTTTCAATTCCCTGCGCTTAGTCAGGGAAGCCAGCCCATGCTCACCTTTCAACAAGTTATCCTGACTCTGCAAAAATACTGGGACGCGCAAGGCTGCGCGCTGCTCCAGCCCTACGACATGGAAGTCGGCGCCGGCACTTCGCATACCGCCACTTTCCTGCGCGCGATCGGCCCTGAGCCCTGGCGCGCTGCGTATGTGCAGCCTTCGCGCCGTCCCAAAGATGGCCGCTATGGCGAAAACCCCAACCGCATGCAGCACTACTACCAGTTTCAAGTGGTGCTGAAGCCGGCGCCGGAAAACATTCTGGAGCTGTATCTGGGTTCGCTCGAAGCGCTCGGCCTGAAGCTGACGCAGAACGATGTCCGCTTTGTCGAAGACGACTGGGAAAACCCGACGCTGGGCGCCTGGGGCCTGGGCTGGGAAGTCTGGCTCAACGGCATGGAAGTCACGCAGTTCACCTACTTCCAGCAAGTCGGCGGCATTGATTGCAAGCCGGTACTCGGCGAAATCACATACGGCATCGAGCGTCTGGCCATGTATTTGCAGGGCGTGGAAAATGTGTTCGATCTGGTCTGGACCGAATGGGAAGAAAACGGCGTGACCAAGAAGCTGACCTACGGCGACGTGTTCCACCAAAACGAAGTCGAGCAGTCCAGCTATAACTTCGAGCATTCGAACAGTGACTTCCTGTTTTCGCTCTTCACCAATTACGAAGCGGAAGCCAAGCGCCTGCTCGAGGTGCCGCTGACCTTGCCTGCGTACGAAATGATTTTGAAAGCAGCGCATACGTTCAACCTGCTCGACGCCCGCGGTGCGATCTCGGTGACGGAACGCGCTGCCTACATAGGCCGTATCCGCAATCTGTCGCGCGCGGTTGCGCAAGCTTATTACGCCTCACGCGAACAACTGGGTTTCCCTATGCTGGGTGACACACGCGCTGCAGCCTGAATCTAACAAATCAAATAAAACATGAAGCAAACACTGCTAGTTGAACTGCTGACCGAAGAACTGCCGCCGAAAGCTCTGGCCAAATTGGGCGAGGCTTTTGCTGCCGCCATGTTCAACGGCTTGTCCGCACGCGCCTTTCTCGAAGCTGATGCCGCCGCTACATCGTATGCGACACCACGCCGTCTGGCAGTTTCCATTACGGGCGTGCGGGCCGCGTCACCGGACAAACAGGTGCGTGAAAAAGTCTTGCCTGTGTCTGTCGCACTGGACAAGGAAGGCCAGCCCGCTGCGCCATTGGTCAAGAAACTTGCTGCGCTGGCAGCGCAGGCTGGCGTGGCGCAGATCACGCTGTCTGAACTCGAGCGTGCCAGCGATGGCAAGGCTGACAGTTTTTATTACACCTATACCTCTGCCGGCCAGTCGCTGGCGATCGGACTGCAGGCCACGCTGGAAGAAAGCCTGACCAAGCTGCCGATTCCGAAAGTGATGAGCTACCAGCGGCCTGACGGCTCCACCGTTCAGTTCGTGCGTCCGGTGCATGGCTTGATCGCGCTGCATGGCACCGCCATCGTGCCGATTTCGATACTGGGCCTGGCAGCAGGCAACCAGACACTCGGCCACCGCTTCCTGAGCCGTCAGCCGCAGCTGACGATTGCGTCGCCAGAACAGTATGCCGACACGCTCGAGGCGCAAGGCAAAGTGATTGCCAGCGTTGCTACCCGCAAGGAAAAAATCCGCAGTGGTTTGCTGGCCAAGGCCGGCGCCGACCAGATCCTGATGCCGGAAAGCTTGCTTGATGAAGTGACCGCACTGGTGGAATGGCCGGCCATTTACGAATGCAACTTCGACAGCGTGTTTTTGTCTGTACCGCAGGAATGCCTGATCCTGACCATGCAGACGAACCAGAAATATTTCGCGCTGACCGACTCCGCCGGCAAGCTGCGCTCGCGCTTTTTGATCGTCTCCAATATTGCCACCGATGAGCCGCGCCATATCATCGAAGGCAATCAGCGCGTGGTGCGCCCGCGCCTGTCGGATGCGAAATTCTTTTTCGAGCAAGACCAGAAGAAAAAACTCGCCGACCGTCTGGGCGGCCTGGCTAGCGTCGTTTATCACAACAAGCTGGGCTCGCAGGCAGAGCGCAATGCGCGCATCGTTGCACTGGCCGCCAGCATTGCCACGTCTGTCGGTGGCGACGTTGCACTGGCTCAGCGCGCCGCGCTGTTGTCGAAGGCGGATCTGCTGACAGACATGGTCGGTGAATTTCCCGAACTGCAAGGCATCATGGGCACGTACTATGCGCGCCATGACCGCGAACATGATGAAGTGGCGCTCGCTATTTCCGAGCATTACCAGCCGCGCTTTGCCGGCGATGCACTGCCAGCGACCCAGACAGGCACGATCGTGGCACTGGCCGACAAGCTCGAAACACTGGTTGGCATCTGGGGCATAGGCCTGGCACCGACGGGCGATAAAGACCCGTTTGCGCTGCGCCGTCATGCGCTTGGTATCTTGCGCATGCTGCTGGAAAAACGCCTGCCGCTGTCGCTTTCGCATCTGCTCGCGCAAACCGCGCAGCTGTTTGCCGGCAACGCCAACTTCACCGACCCGTCGGCTGACGCACTGACTTTCTTGTATGACCGTTTGCGCGGCCTGCTGCGCGAGCGCGGTTATGCGCAAGACGCCATCGAAGCCGTGGTCGCGCAACAGCCTGACCGGCTCGACGATATTGTCGAACGGCTGGATGCCGTCAAAGCTTTTGCCGCGCTGCCGGAAGCCGCATCGCTGGCAGCTGCCAACAAACGCATTACGAATATTCTGAAGAAAAACGAAGGCGTGCGCGGCGAGGTGCAAGCGGCCTTGCTGACAGAAGCCGCCGAGCAGCGTTTGTTTGGCGCGATGACTGAGACCCGCATTGAAGTCGACCGTGCCTTTGCCGGTGGCGACTTCAGCGGCACGCTCAAAGCGCTGGCCAGCCTGCGCGATGATGTTGATGCGTTTTTTAATGACGTGATGGTGATGGCAGAAGATGAAGCATTGCGTACGAACCGGCTCGCGCTCTTGCACACTTTGCATGGCATGATGAACCGGGTTGCCGATATTTCGAAACTGGCTGCATGATTTTTCTGATTGCGCCTGATTGCAGCACTGATTGCAGCCGCGAGAGCAGCCTATGAAGCTAATTATTCTGGACCGCGATGGCGTCATTAATTTCGATTCGGATGCCTATATCAAGTCGCCTGCCGAATGGCATCCCATTCCCGGCTCGCTGGAAGCAATTGCGCGCCTGAACCAGTATGGGTACCGGGTCGCGGTGGCGACCAATCAGGCGGGTATGGCGCGCGGTCTGTTTGACATGAAGACTCTGAACGCGATTCATCACAAGCTGCATACGTCGGCGCAAGCTGTCGGCGCACGGATAGATGCGATATTTTTCTGCCCGCACGCCGCGGATGAAAACTGCGATTGCCGCAAGCCCAAACCGGGCATGCTGCAAGAGATAGGCCGGCGTTTCGAGACGCCGCTTAAAAATATTCCCATCGTTGGCGATTCACTGCGCGACCTGCAGGCCGGCTTCATGGTCGGGTGCGCGCCGCATCTGGTGATGACGGGCAAAGGATCGAAAACGCTGGAAAAAGGCGGTCTGCCACCCGGCACCGTCGTGTTTCAAAATCTGGCGGCTGTTGTCGACAGATTACTGCACAATGACCTGCTGTCTGCAGAGACAGTCGATGCAGCCCGCGCTGCCCTGCAAAAGAAAAAATAATTGATGGATGGAGTGTCGATGTCACGCGCTGGCCTGTTTCTGCGATCACTATTGTTTGCTGCTGTACTGACTGTCGCCACTGTCATCTGGGCGCTGCTGTGCTGCTTCGTGTTCATCGCCCTGCCCTACCGCAAGCGCTACTGGGCCATCTCGCGCTGGAATGTCTTCGTGATCTGGGCTGCGCGCCACATCTGCGGCATCCGCTATCAGGTCAAGGGCTATGAAAATTTGCCGGACGCGCCGGTGATCCTGCTGTCGAAGCATCAGTCGGCTTGGGAGACCATTTTTTATATTTGCCTGATGCCGCGCCCGCTGATTTTCGTATTCAAGAAAGAATTGTTGATGGTGCCTTTTTTCGGCTGGGGTCTGGCAATGCTGCGCATGATTGCAATCGACCGCAGCAAAGGACGCGATGCAATGGCGCAAGTCATCGCCACCGGCAAGCAGCGTCTTGATGACGGCCAGTGGGTCATCATGTTCCCCGAAGGGACCCGCACGAAAGTCGGCGGGCAAGGCAATTACAAAGGCGGCGGTGCGCATCTGGCAATAGGTACGAAGACGCCTGTGGTGCCGATTGCCATGAACTCCGGCGACTGCTGGCCGCGGAATGCCTTTGTCAAAACACCAGGTCTCATCACGGTCTCGATTGGCAAACCAATTGCGCCGCAAGGACTGACTGCGCAGGAGTTAATGCATCAGGTCGAAAATTGGATAGAATCCGAAATGCGCGTCATCACACCCGACGCCTATGCCAGGAAATCCGCCGGAAAACCAGCTGCAAGATAAGCGGGATCTCATGTCTTTGAAACAGTTTCTTCGCCAAAAACTGCCAGACCCGAACCAGCTCTCGCTGCTGCTCGACCTATTTGCGCCGGCTGAACCAACTGCAGCACCTGCTCCGTCCGTAACTCCATCCGTAACTCCATCAACAGCACCAGCCACAACCGCCACAACGACGGCTGCGCCAGCAACGCCGCTGGCCTCCGGCATGCGACGCCTGCGGCTGGAACCGCATGTACTCGATTATCGTTTGCTGCGCTCCAAGCGCCGCACCATCGGTTTTCTGATTGATGATGAAGGCTTGCGCGTGACTGCACCTCGCTGGGTGACGGTTTCAGAAATCGAAAATGCGATCACTGAAAAAAAGCAGTGGATTTTCAATAAGATCAACGAGCAACGCGAGCGCGCAGTGCGCCAGCTTAAGCCGCCTATGGTGTGGCGTGATGGTTCTACCTTGCCCTATCTCGGTACCGACATCACGTTGCGGATGGCGGAGACCGGTAGTAACGGTATCCGCTTTGATGAAGCGACCCGCGAGCTGCATATCAGCCTGCCTGCGTCTGCCACCGAACAGCAATTGAAAGACCGCGTGCAGGGCTGGTTGCAGACCGAAGCCAAGCGGCTGTTTGCAGAACGCTTGCCAATTTACGCTGAAAAACTCGGCGTCAGCTATCAGCAGTTCGCGCTGTCTTCAGCGACAACTCAATGGGGGTCTTGCACTGCTGATGGTCGCATACGCTTGAACTGGCGCTTGATTCATTTTGCGCTGGCCAGTATTGACTATGTGATTGCACACGAGCTCTCGCATCTGCGCGAAATGAACCACAGCCCGCGATTCTGGGAGACGGTGCAGTCGGTGTTTCCGGAGTTTGAGGCGGCGAAGAAGGCGCTGAAGGATC
Organism: Burkholderiaceae bacterium; assembly: GCA_030157545.1. GTDB lineage: Bacteria > Pseudomonadota > Gammaproteobacteria > Burkholderiales > Burkholderiaceae_D > Pernthalerella. Next base: position 102,950 of record JAOAUN010000055.1, on the reverse strand, counting down.
ATGCGCCGGAGACTTTGCCGATTTTTTAGAGCGTTAAACATTTACCGTCGTCCCAACGAAGACTGGGACCCAGCGTCTTTTGATCAACAGGGAAACTAATGCGAATCCTCCACACCATGCTGCGCGTAGGCGACCTGCAACGCTCTATCGATTTCTATACCAAGGTCATGGGCATGCAGCTGCTGCGTAAAGCCGACCGGCCCGACCAGCAATACACGCTGGCGTTTCTAGGCTATGAGAGCAATCCGCATCAGGCTGAAATCGAGCTGACCTACAACTACGGTGTTGATCACTACGACATGGGCACTGCCTATGGTCACATCGCCATCGGCGTTGATGATGCGGCAGCGACCTGCGCATCTGCCAAAGCAGCTGGCGGCAATGTGACGCGTGAAGCTGGCCCTGTCAAAGGCGGCAATACCGTGATCGCCTTCATACAGGACCCGGATGGCTACAAGATTGAGCTGATCGAGCGCGACCACTAAGAGCCTTATCTTTCGCGCGCCGCTTCTTGCCACGCCTTCTGTACCGGTGACAGCAGATAGGCCATTACAGTGCGCCGCCCCTGATGGATATCGACCATGATCTGCATGCCTGCCGTGAGCGACAGGATGGCATTGTCGACTTCAAGCTGCTGTCGCTCCAGCCGCACCAGCGCACGATAGCCTGCTATGGCAGGTACATCAGCTGATCCAGCTTTCTCTGTCGTGTCCGGCCCTATATGTTCTATGGCGCCGGCGATCAGCCCGTATTTTTGAAACGGATAGGCAGCCAACTTGATTTGTACCTGCTGACCGACGTGCACAAAGCCAATGTCTTCATTCTTGACCAGCACTTCGGCCTGTAAAGGTTCGCTTTGCGGCACCAGAGACATCAGTATCGTGCCGGGAGCGACGACAGTGCCGGTGGTATGGGTCGCGAGATCCTTGACGATGCCGGCTTGCGGCGCACGCAACGCCAGCAAACCTGACTTGTGACGGATTTTTTCCTGCTCCTCGTGCAATTTTTTCAGCGCTGAATCTGTCTCTGCTCTTTCGTTGCGCAACTCGCTTTGGTAACCAGACTGAATCTGCGCGAGCTTTTTCTCGCTGACCTGTAGCATGGCAACCAGGCTCTCTACGGTCGCTTGCTGGGCGCGCAAGTCCTGTTCTTTTTCCAGCTGATCGCGCTGCTTTTCTTCGACTGCCAGACTGCTGAAAAAACCATCATGTCCTAATTTTTGGTATGCAGTCGCGCTGCGCTGGTAGCTGGGCAAAACCTTGCGCAATTTGGTCAGCACTTCTTGCGCCGCCTGCAAGTCATGCCGTGTCTTATCGAAGTTGGCAATCTCCTGCGCGAGCGCATCCGTATACGCTTGCCGGTGTGCCTGATACTGGCGCGATACTTGCGCAAACAATTCGGGTGGATCGCCGGCTGCCATGACCAGCGGCTGGCCGCGCAGTTCGGCATCAATACGCGCCAGTTGCAATCGCCTGATTTCAAGCTCGCCTGCTATGGCACGCGCATCGGCATCAACGATGCCGGCATCCATGCGCATGAGTACTTCACCGGCACTGACCTGCTGGCCTTCGTGCACCAGTATGTCGACGATGATGCCGGCGTCGGCCGGCTGCACGATCTTGACCCAGGTTTGCGGCACCAGCCGTCCTTCGGCTGATGCGACAACATCGAGCTTGCCGAAGCATGCCCACAACAGCAGGATGACGAATAGCGCCGCCACGCTGAGCAAGATAAAGCGCGGCAGCTTCGGTGGCGGATTCTCCTGTATCGCCAAAAGGGTAGGCAGGAATTCGGCATCGTCAGCGGACAGCAAAGGATTACGCATTGGGTATCAATTCGCCCGGAAAGCGCCGCTATCCGTATGTTGAAGATGACCTTGCGCGACGAGCCCAAATGCAGGATTGCGCAATACATTGCCCGCCTCGCTTTGCGACAAGGTATAGCTTCCATGGGCTGCATAATCAAAGGACAGGTCGCCGCCGAGCGCGGCAATGTGTCCGTCTATGTCCGTATCCAGATGCGTGTCGAGCTTGGCTTTCATGACGGACCAACTGGAGTTCATTGTCCTGGACGCAGTAGCACTATCGAATTGCGTGACCAGTTTGCTGAAGTCGAACTGTTCTATCTGCAGGCTGGTGCTATGGTTGGCCTTGGCTTCCTGAATAATCTGCAAGTTCACCAGATTGCGATTGGCATTGCCTGCGTACCAGTCGCGCAATGTCATGCTGTCACTACGCCCCAGACCAATCACCAGATCTTTTCCGACATGCTGGAGCGACAGATCATTGAGGGTGATGCCGCCACCGAGTGACAAGGTGTTGAGCGCGCCGGCGCTGGTGATCAGCGTATCGCGACCGTCACCACGATTGAAGGCGACGATGTTTTTCCCATTACCAGTGCTAATCATGTCATCGCCCTTGCCGCCGGCTATGAAGTCATTGCCATTGCCGGCCAAAATGCTGTCTTTGCCAACGCCGGCGTAGATGGCATCATGACCGCTACCAGCTATGATGGAATTAGGTTGTGTACTGCCGATGATGATCTCGTCACTGCTCCCGCCTTTGATTTCCCTCTGGCTGGGACTGGCGCGCAAGGTTTTAACGCTGACCAGCATGTCATCAAAAGAGTGCACACTGCCGTCGGAAAATTGAAACTCTTCGATTGAAGGCAGAAGTTTGCCGCAACTGTCAGCTTCCACGGCAAAGTCGATACCCTGCTCCGCGATTTCATCGCCACTGACGTCAAGGAAGCGGACTTGCGCCGTTGATACAGCGCCGGCGTTAACAATGCCGCCATTAACAATGCGTATTGTGACCTGATCAAATGTCAGGCCGGCGCCAAATCGCAGACGATCAACGCCGCTGCTGTCGGCAATGCGGTCAAGGCCATCACCTTGATTGAATAGGTAGAGGTCGTTGCCGTTCCCGCCGTCCAGCAGATCATTGCCGGCGTTACCGATCAGCGTGTCGTCATTGTCACCACCACTCAATATGTTAATGCCTGCATTGCCACTGATCAGATTTTTTAACGCATTGCCCGTGCCAGTGAGATTGGCATTCCCAGTCAGGATAAGATTTTCAAGATTCTCGCCTGGCTGATAATGGATGCCGGTGATGACGGTGTCATTTCCCCCGCCAGTGAGCTCAATGACTTGGTCGCCGGCCTGATCGACCAGATAAATATCGTCCCCTCTGCCGCCTGTCATGGTGTCTGCGCCAGTGCCGCCATCAAGCAAGTTATTGCCGCTGTTGCCTGTCAACTGATTGTCGAGCTGGTTGCCGTAAGCGTTGATGTCTGCGCTGCCGGTCAGAATCAGATTCTCGACCTCAGCTCCCAGCGTAAAGCTGACGCTGGCTTTAATGGTGTCATTGCCTTCGTCGGCATTCTCGAGAATGCTGTCAGCAAAGTTATCGGCGATATAAATATCATTGCCACTGCCACCAGCCATCAGATCGGCACCTGCGCCACCGTCAAGCACATCATTTCCGCCACCACCAATAAGCTGATCATTACTGCTTCCGGTGGTCAGACTATTGTCCAGATCGTTGCCAATGGCGGTCATGGCTTGCTGAATCTGCTCAGGCGTCAGCATGATCAGATTCTCTACATTGTCGCCCAATTGATAGAACGCCAGCATGGTGCGTATCGTATCCGCTCCCTCGTCCGACAGTTCGCTCACAGTATCGGCGGTGCTGTCGACAACATAGGTATCGTCTCCGGTTCCGCCTGTCATCTGGTCGATATCAGCACCACCATCCAGCCAGTCATTGCCTGCACCGCCATCCAGCAAATCTGCGCCGTCCATTCCCAGCATGCGATCATTGCCGTCACGGCCAAACAGCGCGTCATTGCCGGCTTCACCCATCAGTTGATCGTCACCGGCGTCGCCAGACAGCACATCATTGCCAGCACCACCGGCGATGAAATCATTGCCATCGCCGCCGAAGGCAATGTCGTTGCCGTCTTCAGTAAGAATTACATCATCGTCAGTACCACCGATGACCAGATCGATGCCCTTGCCTGCGTAGATGACGTCGTTTCCATCATCACCATTGATGAAATCATTATCGGCTCCTGCATACACGGTATCGTTGCCGGCACCAGCTTCGATGATGTCATTGCCGACATCATCAAAAATCAGATCGTCGCCTGCTTGCGCAGAGATGATGTCATTGCCGTTATTGCCCAGCAAAAGGTCTTTGCCGTCGGACCCTTCGATCCGCTGGCCGGAGGGGGAAAAAGGCGACGCCGGCGATCGCGTGATTAGCGTACCGTCAGCCTGTGGCACTTGACGCTCCGTACTGAATGCAAGACTAACATCCGCCATTGCCAGTTGACTGCCATTGACCATATTGATGCTGCCTATGCCATGCACAGTCTGGCCATTGATGACTTGGAATTTCCCGTCGCTCTGCAACTGCACCGCCTGTACGCCCATGTCGCTCAGGCTGCGCAATTCACCGGCATCGGTGATCCCGTTCTGGTTGGCGTCACGCCAGATGCCGAAGTGCGCCCATTTGTCATCGTACGCATCGAAAAGGCCGTCATGGTTGCTGTCAAATGCGGCCATGCCTTGCAAGTCGCTCTGCGCACCCTCTTTATAACTGGCAAAGCTGATCTCGCCGGGCTTGTCAATTTTGCCGTCGCCATCAATATCGTAAGCCAACATGCCATCGTTTTTACCAATCCATGCAGTACGGCGCTTCCAGCCATCACCAGTGACGTCAAAGAAGATGGACGAATCATCGACGTTCACGAATTCAAAGCCGTTGCCGTCAAGGTCAATCGCGATCGGTTTTTTGCCGCCACCGCCTTGCGGGCTGGGCGGCAGATACGGCCCGTAATGCGGTACAGTGATGGAAGCGACTTCACTCGCGCCATGCGGATCGGTGATACGTACCTGGAAGACATCGGAAGTCGGGTTCACTGCCGGCGACGGTAAGCTGGAACCGTAATACAGTGTGCCGCCCTTGTTGGCCGCGTACTGACCGTTGACCATGATGAAGTCGCTGGCCACGCCGGGCTGCTTCCAGCTGGTGTAGTTGAAGTGACCGTTTGCATCCAGGCTCACCGCACCATATTGCGGCTGATTCACCAGCTCGTAGGTCAATGTGCCGGCAGTGTCGTCAATGTCTGCACCGATCACACGCCCCTGCCCGCTGTCTTCGGTTGCAATCGGTGTGTCAGCGCTTGCGCCGGGTTGATAGACCGGACGGCTGCCGACACCGTCGTACTCATCCAGACTCGTGTACCCATAGATAGCACGCGTGACATGTTCGACCGTGCCCAGCGTAGGCGCATCGTTGATGTTTTCCAGCGTTACATCTACGCTGCCGCTGCCTGTCTGTCCGTTACCGGCTTGCGCAATGTAATCAAAGCCGGCGCCTTCGCCTGCATAGTTTGGTTCCGGCTGAAAATGCACATAGTTGTTGGTATCGATCCAGCCACTGCCGTGCCGGAAATTGGTCAAGCCGGTGAGCGTAAGCGCACGCCCATCAAATCCACCGAGCGTGTCGTTGGCCAGCAGATCGGGCGCGCTGATGATGGCTTCGACGTCTTCAATGCCATCAAAGCCATCGCGGTTAGCTTCCACTGCAGTCTTGTCGTTGATACGCGTGACCAACAGTGATAGTTTGCCGTCGCTGCTGCCTTGCACCAGTATGCCTTGCGGCACGACGCTGACGCGCAGGCCGTCACGGTCCGCTTCCATATCAGGGCTGGCCAATTGCGCAAGCTGACCGTCATGCGTATAGGTACCCATGCTGTAATTGAGCTCGCTTATGCCGAGCTCTGCCAGCTGCAAGGTTTCACCTGCGTCCTGTTCGCCATTGGCATTCGTATCGTGCCAGATGCGCAATTCATTCCAGACCGGATCACGGGAATCGATACGGCCGTCATAATTCGCATCAACCCACGCCATGCCTGCCAGCCCGCGCAAGGCAATTGCAACAGCGCTGTTGCTGAACATTTCGCGGCCGGCATCAATAACGCCGTTATAGTTGCGGTCGATGACAAGGAAACCGTCATCGCCCTGCAACCAGCCGGTTTGCTTTTTATAGCCGGAGTTATCGATCTCAAACAGCACGCCGTCTTTGCGTGCCAGTGTTTCAATACCATCGCCATCCAGATCCAGTACAACCGGACGGAAAGTCTGCAACGTACCGTTCAGCGGCAGCGCCAGTTGAGAATCACGGCCGGCACGTTCTTCCTCACGCAAGCCCGCACGCGGATCGCCAGCTTCGGTTTGCATGCGTGCAGTTTGTACTTCCCAAAGTGGCGCAATCGCTTCGCGCGCGAGGCCGGAACGGATGATGGCTTCGATCAGTGACTGATAAGACTCGGGGCTGCCAGGCTCGGCATTGTATGGGCGGCCCGAGGTATCGAAGCGTAGCGCCGGATGATGTTCCAGCCCGCTATTGGCATCGATGTCGGTATAACGATAGCCATCCATATCCATGGCCAGACCGGGCATGCGGTTAGGGATGATGCCGAGCTGGCTACCGGGATTTTGCTGACTGACCCGCTCGATCAAAGCGTTCATGCTGGCCAGCACCGCGTCCAGCGTGGCGTGCACCGCTTCATTGCCACCGGTTTCACCGGAAGATTCGATCCGCAAGCTACTGCCGTCCCAGACGAAACGCGCATGACCCCATGGATCGGGGATATCGGTAAACAGGCTGTCGAGCAGGCTGTAGATGGCATAAGCCCAGCCGATGACAGGAACAGTAGCACCCAACACTTCAATCATGACGATATCAACTACTGCAATGGCAACGCCTGTTCCATCACCATGCGCGAGACTGTTGGCCAGATTGATATACGGTAGCGCTGCTCCAATACTCTGGCCGGCAGCTGCCAGACCTGCCGGCACTTGAGAGATAGCGCCGGACACTTTCAGGAAATTGGCCGCCTCGGCCACGCCGTAGACTGCATAGGAAGCCGAAGATAATGCCGCTGCGCCATCATTGCGTTTTAATGCATCAGCCAGGCCGTACAGAGATAGCACCGCACCCGCCACACTGGCTGCTGCGCCGAGATTGGGCAAATCGCGGGTACCATCGAGATAATCGACGGCAGCTGCAAGACGCAAGCCAGATGCCAGAATGGGCAAAGGCTGACCATTCTGAATTGCCTTGATCAGGCTCAGGCTATCAATCAGCGTGCCCACATTATTGCTGACTTGCTGAAGCCTCGCCTCTACTTGGGTGGTGTAGCGCAGATTGCCATGGAAGTCGGTACCACCAACAAGCTCTGCCTTGGTAGATTGCAATGCACGACCCATGATGGCGACATTGTGGTCTGCCGTGCTCAAGTCCGTATGTTCGTCGACCGCAATGGCTTCTTTATAAGCGGCACGCACTTCTTCAGGCGACAAACCCTGCAGGCGGCCTGCCAGTAAAATTGCGGCGTTCTCACTCAGGGGTACGCCATCAATGGTGGCGTGCGTGATCTTGACGAGTCGGGCGTCGATGTAGTCTGCAGTGAAGCTATCTTTATCCGCGGCGAGTTTTAGCGTGGTCTGCCTTAATGCATTCGACTGGGTCGTCGTTGCAATCCTTGCATAGGGCTGGCCTTTGTCGAAATAGTCGATAGTCGTCACAGGCAAGGGCGCTGCACTGCCATCCTGTCTGGTACTGAAGCTAACACGCGTCAGTAGTTGTCCATTACTGTCTGCCTGTTCGATAACTTCACCATTTTGTGTGTCACGATAGTGGCGCCAGACTTCGCCATTTTCATCAATGATGATTTCACGATTGACGCTGGCTATGACAAGCTGATTTTTATCGTTCAGTCTGACATCGACGCGGCCATTACTGGTAAAAGACTTCAGTTCAAACTGAAGTAGCATTTCCATTGCTGGCGTAAGAGACGCTGATATCGGGAAAAATGCAGGCGAACCGTCCGCCGTGTACTGAACATTTTCCAAATATGCTGCGAGCTGAACTTCAGCGAATTTTTCAGCGACCCGCGCTGCGAGATTGACGATGCCTTTTGTATTTAAAGAATTGGAATACAGTGAAACCCCATCCTGATTTCCGGACTCACGGAAATCGCGCGGCACATTATTGCGGATTTTATCCAGCTCAGTCTGCGTGACCTCGCCCTCGATGAAGCTGCGATTGACGACTACGCCATAGATTGAATGCTGGACTTCGGTAAATTTATTGGTAGCATCAGTGCGATAAGCTAGCTCATCGGCGACAATTCTTGCGCTATCAAGATCCTGTATGACATGGGTTTTGCTGCCGTCGCTATCGGTTCTGATCAGTTCAAATTGATCAGGATTACCATCAGAATTGAAGTCGCGATTCATAACGACACTGGTGGTAGCGTTAAAGTAGTCCTTGATTGTCACCACGCTTTTAGTGCCGGTTTCAGCATTCTGCGTTTTACTATAAGTGACTAGCCTTCCAGCGTAATCGGTAAAGCTTCTGACGCTGCCATCATCCGAAACGACCGGAAAACTGGCGACCTTGTCGGTTAAACGAGGGCCTTTATACTCACCGTAAGTGCCGTAGGTACTCCAGATAGTTTGTCCGTAAGTGTCGATTCCTTCATCACGTACGAACACAACGCTATCGGGCACAAATTTTCGTTGGGCAGGCACGTCACTGATTGTGACACCTAATCTTTGCAAGAAACCCGTCCCGGCTTCGAGTACCAATGCGGATATATTGTCATTCAGGTAGGAGCCGCCTATGTTGGCGTGATTGCCAATGAAATCAAAAGTAGTGGCGCCAGGTTGATTCGAATAATCCGCCGCATTGAACATGCCGCGGTATTCACTGGAAGCACGGATGACGACAAGATTTTGCGTATTGGGCGGGAACGTCATATTTCCCATTACGCCAGTCATGACCGGATCGAACAAAATACCACCGGCGAATTTGACGTCACCGGGAGGGATGAGGATTGCTCCTGTAGCAGGATCCGTCAAACCTCGCTCGAAAACCAGCTGAGAAAAAATGACTGCTGCGCTAGCGCCTCTGCTGAATGCAGTGATAGCAGTTGCAATAGATCCCCCGGGGTGATCCTTAAGCCATTCAACTGCCTGAAATTGGAAATTTTTGTATGCTCTATTTGCAGTATTTACAGCCTCCTGTGTTACTTGAACAGGGAGAAACGCTGAACCTTCTAGAGAATTTACTGTTCCGGGTCCTGCATAATATCCACCGCCGGATTCTGAACTTTTAGAAACACTAGTACTATATTGCTCCCACAATTGAGCGATATTGGTACCAACCTCCCCTCTCGGAATATCATTTTTATCATTTCTCGTTCCATCAAATGCAGCCAAGAATACAAATTCTTCCGCCCCCACCGTCCTCACCGCTGAATTCACAATTGCATCTACCTGCTGTACTTGTGCTTGAATTTCTTGTTTAGTCAAACTTCCGGCAAAGCGAGCGGTCATTTTCGTTTCCCTATGAACCTAATTAGCAAGCCAAGAAGTGGCTCAAGGATAAATTTTCTTTACTACTCGTGACTGATACATCTCCGGGCCGATCTTTTCCATTTCCGGTGATCGTAATTTTCGGGAAATCAAATACACAGAAAGTTCTGCCTCATTGATGTCGAAGTAGACTATTTGGCCTTTTAAATCAGCAGGCATTCGACTCTTTAAATTAATGAATTCCTCATTGATTTTTTCAGAATTTTCGATTCGCCATTTAACGTATAAAACATCTGCAACTCTCATCGCTCCATACACGTTGTTAAAATAAAATTTCTTACCTTCTTTTACGGCCCAGTCTGGAGCTCTTACCGGAAAACTGGAATCGCCATAGCGGTAATCGAGAATTTCTACACTTGGATTAGCACGACGAACATCAAAACCAAAACCATGCTCAACAACCCTACCTTCAGTTGTTGAACATGAAGTAAGCACGCAAGCAATGGTACTTATTGCAATTCTTAAAAGTATTGAATGCAGTAATTTCATAAGGCCAGTTATCTGGAATATATTTCTGTATATAGATAAATCTATCTAACGAATATCGATTACTGACTTACTGATCGGGTCTTGAATCAGGATCAGTTCTGTATGCGTTGCCGCTGCCATCATGACTGGCAAGAGTCGAGCTCAATCCAGCACCGTACAATCTTGCACTAGCAATTAATAGCGACACCAAGGGTCAAAAACTGCAAAGCATTCGCCAAGGGTAGCGAAATATTTTCAATAGCAATTGCATCGGCTTGTGTTGGCTGATGTTGAATATTTCTAGTGCCTTGACTTATCTGCCACACGACCGGCCACAACAAATTCTCAATTAAATTAATCTGGATACAGCGTTTTTATTATGCGCGACCCGTACATGCGCAATCCGTTTGATGGCGCACCGGGAGGTAGATGTTTTGGTGTAATCAGATAGACGTACAGCTGAGGTCCTCTGACTACAAAATAAATTGTGTTGTCCAACATGTTTTTAGGTAAGCGACTACGCAGATCAACATTCGCTTCGTAAATCTTGCTCGCTCCTTTCAGTCGCCATTTCACGTAAAGAAAATCGCCGAGCAACATATATCCACCGGTCGCTGATCTTTGTGCTATCTGTCCGGTCTCGTATGCCCAATCAGGTGGATGCGTTCCCGGATTCTTTGAATTCCCGTATTTGTAATCAAGCACTTCAATGTCAGGGCTATCCCAGTTCGCATTAAATTCAAATGAATGGAAAACTACCTTTGGCCCAGCTGTCGAACAAGAAGCAAGTACGCAAACAATGGTAGCGATTGCAATTCTTAAAAGTATTGAATGCAGTAATTTCATAAGACTAGTTATTCGGAATGTATTTCAGTAAATGGATAAATTTATTTAACGAATATCGATTGCTGACTTACTGATCGGGGCTTGAATCAGGATCAGTATCAGCATCCGTTGCTGCCGCCATCATGACCGGCAAGATGTCGGACTCAATCCAGTGCATCACCCGTTGATTAAGAGCGCGCGGATCTTGTTTGGCCAACCAAAATAGATGTGCCTGAAAAAGAGAGATCGATCCCAAAATCTCAGATAGGGTGGTCTGTTCAGCATAGATATCAGCCATATCGACAAACGAATCCCAGATCTTCTGCGCGATATTGACATTCGGATTGGGACTGTCATAAAACGGCTGCAGTATTTGCATGGGCGTCCAGCAGTTTCTATAGCGCAGTACGCGCTTATGCTGATGATAAATATGTGAGGCCGATAAATGAAGCGCAGACTTTTTTTCGCCTGCTTGTAACAACACGCTACGCTGGGCGATGTCTACGCGCATCAACGCATGACCAAATCGACTACGCTCGTTGTTGTCTGGTTTTTCGCCGTTTGCGCCGCGGTACTGGGTCCAGTAAAAATGACGCAGTGGCGCACCATCATCGTTTTCATCGAACACTACACCCGGGGACAATGCTGCATAGCGTTCGCCAAGGTTGGCGAGATATTTCCAATAACGATCGCACTGCCCTTTAATCTGATAAGTTTGCAGGATATCGATATCTTGCTGTGTCAATTTCCTGAGCATGGGGCAACCTCTGTTTAATCTCTACAAACGTAATGTGTAATTTCCGCCGGTAGCCTCAAAGCCAAGACGCTTCATGAGTCGATCTGTTTTATCTATGTGCAAGCCGCTGTTGACACCGGCATTGATTTCAAATGCGCCACGATTCTGCGCCCACCGTTTAAACGCTTCCAATAATTTAAGGGCTGTGCCACCCATACGATTTTGCGGCAGTACGCCGAAGGTGATGACGCTTGCGACCGGTTGGTCGGAGAAAATATGTCGCTCTATGCAGGCGAGCAAACAACCCGTCAGTTGCGCGCCACGATTTTCTGCCAGCAGAAGACAATGGCTGCGCTTCTGCTCCTGCCCGACGGTGATGAGTGCATGCAGGCTGGTCGCAATGCGCTCAGGCTCAAACCCGTAGCGGGAAAAACGTGTCATCTGATGTAGCTGTCGACCGAGCTCTATGCACGCCGGTATGTCGCTGACATGGGCAAAGCGGATAATCATGAGCGGACTCCATCCACTGCCAGCGCAGGCTCTGGCTGCAAATAAATTACTCTGTCTATTTTCAAGCCGGGTGGCAGCGCATGCGTTATGAACAGCATGCTGACCTGCCCTTGCAGGTGGTTGATAGTGCGGGCAAATTGCGCAGCTGTGTCGGCATCGAGAGCGCTGGTCGCTTCATCGAAGATCAGGATCTGCGGCCGCTTCAGCAATGCGCGTGCAATGGCAATGCGCTGCCGCTGGCCGCCAGACAAACCAGCCCCGCGCTCGCCGATGGCAGTCTGGTAACCATCTGGCAGTTGTTCGATCGTGTCGTGGATTTCAGCCAACATGCAGGCATGCATGATTTCTTCGAAGCCGGCATGCGGGCTGGCTACCAGCAGGTTCTCGTAGAGGGTGCCGGAGAACAGGACGGTTTCTTGTGGCACAACGCCGAAGTAACTGCGCAAGGCATTGGCTGACATATTATGAATGTCAGTGCCGTCTATGCGTATGCGTCCGCCTTCGGCCTGGTAGAAACCCTGCAGCAGTTTGGCGAAGGTGCTCTTGCCCGAGCCTGATGGCCCCATTAATGCAATCCTGCTACCCGCAGGCATGACGAGATTGAAATCGCGGTACAGCCACGGATGCTTGTCGCTATGCCGAAATGCCAGTCCTTCAATCTCGATATTGCCAGAACCTTGTCCTGCCCTGACTGGCAGTATCGAATACGGCTCGCTGGGCGCGTTCATGACATCGCCCAGGCGCGTGACTGACAGACGCGCTTGCTGGAACTGCTGCCACAGGCCGACCAGTCGCATCATCGGGCTCGACAAATTACCGGCAAACATCTGGAACGCGACCAGCATGCCGATGGTGAACTCCGTACTTTGCATGGCGATATACGCACCCACAATCAGAATCAGTAGTTTCATCAACTGCTCGAGCGTGCCGGCGATAGTGTTGTAAAGATTGGCCAGTTGGCGTGTCTTGAATGTCGCATTCAGATAGTCGCCCAGAAAGACGGCATAGCGCGCCTGCAATTGCGGTTCCAATTGCAGGCTTTTGACGGTTTCGACGCCGGCAATATATTCCGTGATGAAAGCCTGATTGCGCGCGCCCAGCAGAAATTGCTGATTCAGTTGCGACTGGAATAAGGGTGCGATCGCCATGCTGAGCAAGGCAATAGCTGTGAGTACTGATAAAGCGATCAACGTCAACATGACGCTGTACCAGAACATGATGCCGATGAAAATAATCAGGAATGGAATATCGAGTATCAATGCGACGGCCGTGCTGGCAATGAATTCTCGTATGGTTTCGACTGCTTGCAATCGCGCGGCAATGACACCAGTCGGTCGCTTCTCGAAATAACGCGGCGGCAAATTGAACAAGTGTTTGAACACCGTCATCGCCAGTACGGCATCGACGCGATTACCGGTATGGAGTAACAGGATTTGCCGCGCCCATCCAAGCAGCGCAGAGAAAAACATGAACACGGCCAGCGCAATACCAATCACGAGCAAGGTACTGGTGGTGCGATGTACGACTACTTTATCAATAATAGCTTGCGTAAATAAGGGAGTAGCCAGCGCAAGCAATTGCAGGACCAGCGAGCCCAGCAAGACATCGCGCCAGACGCGGCGATGCTTGAGCAATTCAGGCAAGAACCAGCGAAAGCCGAATTGCGACCCGACTGCTGGCGCATCCGGATCTTGCTGCGGCGAGCTTACGCCTACGACCAGAAATACGATGCCGCTATAGTCGGTCGCATAATCGCCACATGACTGCGTTGTGCTGGCGTTCTCGCTTGCGGCAAAAAAAACGATCTGTTCGGGCGTGACATCGGTGATCAGGTCCAGGCTGGCTCGCTCATCTGCTGCCGTGATGCGTAGTGCCAGGCACGGCAGGCAGCGGTGATCTAGCGCTGTGAGTGCGCGCCGCTTGCGTTTGATGCGCAGGCCCAAATCACGTGCTGCCTGCAGCAAGGTATCAGTCGTATAAGGTGGTGGGAATTGACGCAGGAAGAGTTCTGCATCGAAGGGTATCCTCTTTATCGCACACAGACTAGCGAGCGCCCAGAGCAAATGTTGCGTATCAAGAGCGACACAGTCGGGCGCTGATCGCTTTGAACGGCTGATACTTGATATCACTTTGCATCCTTGGCAAAACTTGAAAGGATGCAAATTTATGGATTGCCGGATTGTGCGTCAACAAACTTAGTTCAACATGCACAACTTGCACAGAGTGCGCCATTTGTTGCATGAACTACAGATGCTAAAGCGTGTTGGAGTGAGTTTCAAATGGTGGCGTGATGGTGGGTTTCGCTGCGCTCTACACCACTCTACGCGCAAGTTCAACAAACTGCTCCAGCGGCACTGTCTCTGGCCTCGCCTGCGGGTTAACGCCAGCGTCATGCAATTGCGCCTCAGTGAACATGCCGGCGACGCAATTGCGCAGTACTTTGCGCCGTTGTGAAAATGCCTTGGTCACCACCAGCTGCAGTTTGGCTTCTTCACAATCCAGCGGCGCAGCAAGCGGGCGCATGCGTACTATGGCGGATTCGACTTTGGGTGGCGGATCAAACGCTGTCGGCGGCACGATGAACAGTAAATCCATTTGGTAGCGCCATTGCAGCATCACAGATAAGCGACCGTAGTCCTTGCCTCCGGGCGCGGCCACCATGCGTTGCACGACTTCTTTTTGCAGCATGAAGTGCTGGTCTTCAATCTGGTCAGCGAACTGCGCCAAATGAAATAGCAAGGGGGTCGATATGTTGTAAGGCAGGTTGCCAACCACGCGCAGCTTGCGTCCGGGCGTAGTCGGCAACCCGCCAAAATCAAACTGTAGCGCGTCGCCTGAATGGACGATGAGTTTTTCAGGATCAAACTTTTTTTTCAATAGCGCGACCAGATCGCGGTCCAGTTCTACGACCTGCAAACTATCGAGCGTATTGAGCAAGAGCTGTGTCATTGCGCCCTGCCCGGGGCCGATCTCGACCATGCTGTCATCCGCATGGGGATCAATGGCACTGATGATATCTTGCAGCACAAATTGATCGGTCAAAAAGTTTTGACCGAAGCGCTTCTTGGGAATGTGTTTCATTATTTATCTTTATTGTTGCCGTCTTTGCCAGCCGTCTTTACCGGCCGTTTTTTTCAGCCATTATGCAGGCCACCCGTATCGCTTCAACCATGCTGCTGCAATCGGCATTGCCCAGGCCGGCAGCCGCCAGGTCGAGTGCGGTGCCATGGTCAACTGATGTGCGGATAATGGGCAGTCCAAGCGTGATATTGACGCCGCGGCCAAAGCTTGCATGCTTGAGTACCGGCAGCCCCTGGTCGTGGTACATCGCCAGCACGCAGTCGGCGTCTTGCAAGTATTTGGGTTGAAACAGTGTGTCAGCCGGGTACGGGCCTGAGACTTGCCAGCCTTTAGCCTGCGCGTCTTGCAGCACGGGGGTGATGACGTCGATTTCTTCGCGCCCCAGATAGCCGCCCTCACCTGCATGCGGATTCAGTCCAGCCACGAGAATGCGCGGCTGCGCGATGCCAAAGCGGTTCTGCAGGTCGTGATGAATAATTGAAATGGTTTGCGCAAGACTGTCGCGTGTAATTGCAGCAGGCACGTCTTTCAAAGCCAGATGCGTGGTTGCCAGCGCGACGCGCAGCATGCCGATGCCGGCGCCGCCGGCCAGCATCATGACGACTTGTGCTGTGCCGGTTTTTTCAGCGAAATATTCTGTGTGCCCAGTGAAGGCGATGCCGGCCTCATTGATGGTGCTTTTTTGAACTGGCGCGGTAACGACGGCATCGACTTGGTGCGCGAGGGCGGCAGCAATCGCCTTGTCCAGGGTTTGCAAGACCGCGGCGCCGTTGCGCAGATTGAGCCGCCCCGGCACTGCCGGCTCTGCCAGCGGACAGTCGAGGATGTTCAGGGAAGCGCTCGCATCCACCTGAGCAGCCAGCGCTGTCAATTGTGCAGCATCGCCCAACAGCATGCAGTCGGCAAAGGACTGCGTCTGCAACACGGCGCGCACCGCGATTTCGGGGCCAATGCCGGCCGGTTCGCCACAGGTAATGGCGATGCGCGGCCTTTTATTTTCAGGGGCGTGTTGCGAGTTCATCGAGGCGGTATTCGACATAGGCGCGGTCGCGTAATTGGCGCAGCCAGTCTTCATACGCCTCTTCAAGCTTGCGCTCGCGCATTGCCTGCCGCGCGATCATACGCTGACGCTCGCGCGAGATTTCTTCTGTCTTGCGCTCGATGACTTCGATCAAGTGATAACCGAATTGCGATTCAACTGGCTCGCTGACCTGCCCTGGTTGCAAGGCATTCATTGCGCGCTCGAATTCCGGTACGGTGTCGCCCGGGTATATCCAGCCGAGGTCGCCGCCTTTGGACGAAGACAAGTCGTTGGAGTAGAGCTTGGCCAGATCTTCGAATTTTGCCGCGTTGTTATCGAGCCGGGCTTTGACCTCGACAAGTTTGCGGCGCGCATCGGCTGCCGAAACGATCTGGTTTACCTTGATCAGGATATGACGCGCATGGGTCTGCTGCACCACACTGACATTGCTGCCCTTCATGATGCTGGCGCTGCGCTTGCCAACCAGCTTCAAAATATGAAAGCCGTTGGCGCTGCGCACAATCGCACTGACTTCACCGGTGTTGAGTTTTTCAGTCGCATCGATGAACAACTGCGGCAGACGCGAAACACTACGCCACCCGAGATCGCCGCCGGTCAGGGCATCGCCGGCGTCCGAAAAGCTGGCTGCCACTTTGGCGAAGTCGGCACCTGACCTGAGTTGCGCAAACGCGGCTTCGGCACGCTGACGCCGCTCGGCGATTTGCTGTGACGATGCATTTTCGGGTATGCGCACCAGAATCTGCGCGAGGTTGACTTCCTGTTCAGCACCCTGCGCATTGCCAGCAGCGCTAGCCAGATAGTTGTCGACTTCGGATTCGGTGATCTGGAGCCTGTTATCCACTTCGCGTTCGCGCAGGCGCTGCAAAGTGATTTCTTCACGTATCTCTTCGCGGAAGCGTCCGAACGAGATGCCGTCTTTTTCCAGTTGATCGCGGAACTCTTGCAGCGGCAAATTGTTTTGCTCGGCGATGCGCGCTACGGCGCGGTCAAGCATGATGTCATCGATCCGTATGCCGGATTCGCGCGCCAGCTGCATCTGCGCACGATTGACTATCATCCGCTCGAGCACTTGCTGCTGCAGTACCGTGCGCGCCGGCATCTGCATATTCTGGCTCTTCATGCGACGCTCGATTAACTGTATCCGTTCGTCGAGTTCTTTAAGCGTGATCACTTCATTATTGACGACTGCAACAATGGCGTCGACCAATTTGGGCTGCGATGCCTTACCCTGAGCGTGAGCAAAAGGCACACTGCAAAGCAAAGCCGCCAGCAGCAGACAACGGCTGGATCGGAGCAGGGAGACTGGATTTTTCATCATCGTCATGGGCTTAGTTTATTCGCTTGGTTTATTAGCTTAGTGCGTCGCTTAGTTACGTTACTTAGAAGCTCTAACAAAAAGACCCAAACCGTCGTCCCAGCGCACGCTGGGACCCAGTGGCTTTTGTTGTGCACTACCTAAGTCGCTGGACCCCAGCTTTCGCTGGGGCGACAGATTTAACATTAGGGGCATTTTGTTAGAAGCTCTTAGTTTCGTTGCTTAGTTTCGTTGCTTATTTCATTCACTACAATCTGTTATCCGGCTAAGAAGCGCTTACTGCTGCTGATTCAGCCGCTGATAGCCGGGCACGTTGTTGCGCAATGCGCGCATAGGATCGGAACCGAGGCTAGATAGCCCGTTAAATTCCAATTGTATAAAAAACGTGGTGTTGGCAACGCCTACCGCAGTTGGAATCTGCTGACTTACAAAACGGAAAATCCAGCAATCAGCTTTGTATTCAAGACCAAGCAGGGACTGCCCCAGCTTTTTATCTTTCAACAAATAGTTAATGCGACCCACACCGTACCAGCGATGTGACAATGGCCATTGGCCCGATATGTCGATCAACTCGAAATTGGTCGCTGCACTGTTAGTCGTGTTGCGAACATCACGCCGATACTGAAAATTCAATAACTTCATCGCCTCAGGCTGCCAGTAGGTGCCAAAGTTGACGCGATTAACTTCGTTAAGCGCCTGGCTATACTGCATGTTGGCATCCACACGCAATTCATTGGTAATGCGGCCCGATGTCAGCAACAAAATATCGGAGCGGGTTTCCGCTGTGGCAGCGGGCGTGTTGGTCGGCACGCCCAGTATCACGCGTTGCTCGGCCATCGAGAAGCGCTGCGCCACTGCAACCCTGACGCGCTCCATGCCATTAAGTTCAATAAAGCGCGACGTCAGCGCGGCCGTCACCTGATTGGAATCGCCGATACGGTCATTACCGACAAAACGGTTTTCGCGAAACACTTGCGCATAGTTGAAGTCTGCCTCGCTGGAATCGAAAGTAGGATACAGCAATGCGTCCTGCTGCTTATACGGTGTGTACGAATAAAACAGGCGCGGCTCCAGCGTCTGCAAGGCGTCACGACCAAAGAAAGTCGCATTGCGTTCAAATATCAGGCCCGTGTCCAGTGATACGGTCGGCAACACGCGCGTAGGCGCAGTCATCACGGCCGGATCACTCACATTATTAAGATTATAGAGCGTGCCATGCAGCGACATGCTGGGACGCACGAAAAAGCCCGGCCGATTCCATGCATAGCTGACGCGCGGGTTGAGTACCAGACGATCACCCGCGACCAAGGTTGAATGGGTAAAGCGGGTCATCTCGGAAGCAAAATTCCAGCTCAGGCCGCTGTCGTTATAACCAAAGCGCGAGTAAAGCAATTGAGGCAAGCGTCCATAGGGCGACACAATTGTTGCCAGCGGGTCTTGCAGTACCTGATAGTCAGCGACACGAATTGCTGCGGTCCAGTCGCTGGCTGCGTAGTCGAGCTGAACATTGCGCAACAACAGGCGGCGGTTGGCCAGGGTACGCGTGAGCGGAAAGTCTTTCGGGTATTCGTTATCGGAAGCAAAGTTCAGGTCGGAATAATAATTCAGTCCCGGCGCCAGATTTTGTCTGTGAATGGACGACAAGGCATAGCGCTGCTCGCCTGTAATCGCATCATTATTGAGCCATTCAGCACGGGTTGAACCCGAATAAGTCTGGCCTATATAACGGGCATCCCCTCCCAGCATCAGACCACGACGTGAAATGTAGCGTGGATAAATGGTCAGGTCACGGTTCGGTGCAATGTTGAGGTAGTACGGTGTCATGACTTCCAGACCACCAGTGGTCGACGTCGCAATGCTCGGCGCCAGAAAACCGGACACCCTCTCATCGGTCAGCGGAAAGGAAATGTAAGGCGTGCCCGCTATCGGCAAGCCCTTGAAAACCAGAACGGCATCGCGCGCGACGCCTGTTTCAGTGCTGTTATCAAGGCTCAGCTTGCTGGACTTCAGATACCAGTCGGGGTTCGGACCTTCACACGTCGTATAAATGCCGGACACAATAGTGGCCGAATCTTCGGATTCAAAGTCAACGCGCTCGGCGCTGCCGCGCGCATTTTTTCGCATCAGCTGGTAGACCGGACTATTCATGGTGCCCACGCCGGTATCCATCTTCAGATGCAGCTCTGTGCCGCTGTAATGGTCGCCGGCGCGATCAATCTCCACATTGCCTACTGCATCGACCTTATCATCAACGATGTTGTAGTTCACGGAATCAGATTCAATGGTGGTGATGCCGCGCCGGATGACGACATCGCGTTCAAGCTTGACTTCGCGATCGGGGCGACCGGTCATTTTTTCGGCTTCCATCTGCAGCGGCGGATCACGCTCATCATTGACTGGCGCGGGTGCAGCTTGCTGCGCACTGGCAGGGGCTGCGCCCACGGCAAAGAAGACTGCAATGGCAGTCACTTGCTTGGGCAGACTGGATTGTAAGAAGAGCAATCGCCGGGTCATTGAAAAGTGAATCGCACGTCTAAGCGGCGCGTATGCGTGATGAATCCCTTATTATATGGGAACTCACAGTAGTCAAACCGCTAGTCTGGTGCTGATTGAACAAGACTGCCTGGCCAAACTAGTGGCGGTCTTCGACTAACTCACTGATTTATAACGCCCATTCATTTTTCTCATGTCAGAATTGCACAATACCGACCCCCGTTTTAATCAAGTCTCCGCATGGCTGGCCACGCTGACAACGCCTGCCCTGGTTATCAGCAGCCTGCGCCCTGCCTCAGCTGACGCCAGCTTCCGCCGTTATTTCCGCATAGATGCTGCAAATGCAGCCGACGGCGCCAGCTATATCGTGATGGACGCGCCGCCGCCGCAGGAAGATGTACGCCCTTTCATCAAAGTCGCCGAGCTGTTTGGCGCCACTGGCGTCACCGTGCCGAGCGTGCTGGCCCAAGATGTGGAACGCGGCTTTTTGCTGTTGTCGGATCTGGGTGCTACCACTTATCTGCAGCTGCTCAACAACGACACCGCGCACAAGTTGTATCTGGATGCGATTGATGCGCTGGTGCTGCTGCAAGTGCAAAGCCAGCCTGACGTACTGCCCGAGTATGACCGTGCGCTGTTGCAGCGCGAACTCATGTTGTTCCCCGACTGGTATCTGAACAAACATCTGGGCGTGACCCTGACCGACGACCAGACCACGACTCTGCATAAAGTCTTTGATGTGCTGCTGGCGAATAACCTCGCGCAGCCGCAGGTGTATGTGCACCGTGACTATCATTCGCGCAATCTGATGGTGCTCGACAAAGCCAACCCTGGCATTCTGGATTTTCAGGATGCCGTCTATGGCCCTATCACTTACGACCTGGTCTCGCTGCTGCGCGACGCGTATGTCCAATGGGATGAAGAAATGGTGCTCGACTGGGCAATCCGCTACTGGGAACGCGCCAAGCGCGCCGGCCTGCCGGTGAACCCCGATATTGACGCTTTCTACCGCGACTTCGAATTCATGGGCCTGCAGCGCCACCTGAAAGTGCTGGGCATTTTTGCTCGCCTGTCACATCGCGATGGCAAGGACGCTTATCTGAAGGATATGCCGCTGGTGATGGAATACGTGCGCAAGACGGCGCATCGCTACATTGAACTCAAGCCACTGATCCGGCTGCTGGAAAGCTTTGAAGATAAAACGCCGCAGGTCGGCTACACTTTTTAAATGAAAGCGATGATCTTCGCCGCCGGCCGCGGCGAGCGCATGCGGCCGTTAACGGATACCTGCCCCAAGCCCTTGCTGAAGGTGCGCGGGCGTCCTCTAATTGTCTGGCATATCGTCAATCTGGTGCGCGCCGGCATTACCGAGATCGTGATCAATCATGCGCATCTGGGGCAGCTGATTGAAGACACGCTCGGTGACGGCAGCAAATTCGGCGCGCAGATTGTGTACTCCGCCGAGGGCACTGCGCTTGAGACTGCAGGCGGCATTGCCAACGCGCGTCACTTGCTGGGCGACGCGCCTTTCGTGGCTGTGGCGGGCGATATTTATTGCCCGCATTTCGACTTTGCGCAGGTTAAAGATGTGCTGGAAGAAGAAGACCTGTGGGGCAATCCCTACCCGCCTGAAACCCGCGATCTCGGCTGGCTGTATCTGGTGAAAAATCCGGCGCATCATCCGGAAGGCGACTTTGCGCTGGAGAATTTCAGTATTGCTAATGAGGCTAACGTTGGCACACCGCGCTTTACCTTTTCCGGCATCGGTGTCTACCGGCCTGAATTATTTGATAGCGTAATCACCGGCAGCAGCGCCAAGCTCGCGCCTATTTTGCGCGAGTACGCAAGCACACACCGCATCGGCGGCGAAGTCTACCGTGGCGACTGGACCGATGTCGGCACCGTCGAACGGCTTGAACAATTGAACGCACCTCTTCATCACGGAAGAACACCATGAATGTCTATGCAAAGCGGCGCGCTGCCGTACTCAAAAAAATGCAGGCACAGGGCGGCGGCGTTGCCATCATTCATACCGCGCCCGAAGTCATGCGCAATGCCGATGCCGATTATCCGTACCGGCACGACAGCTATTTTTATTACCTGACCGGCTTTACCGAACCGGAAGCGACGCTGGTGCTGGTCGCCGGGGCTAATGAACAGTCGATCCTGTTTTGCCGCGACAAAAATCCTGAGCGCGAAATCTGGGATGGCTATCGATTCGGCCCAGCCGCAGCAAAAGAACAATTCGGTTTCGATGCAGCGCATGCAATCGACTCCATCGACACCGTACTGCCGCAGTTGATGGCCAACGCTGCTGCGCTGTTTTATGCGCTGGCTAGCGACCCCAGACTTGATGCGCGTATTCAGGGCTGGCTCAATACGGTGCGTTCGCAAGTGCGCGCTGGCGTCAGCGCGCCCGCTGCCGTGTTTGACAGACGCGTGATCCTGAATGAAATGCGGTTGATCAAGGACGCAGACGAAATCGCGATCATGCAGCGCGCTGCCGATATTTCAGCCGAAGCGCATGCACGCGCCATGCGACTCGCGCGTCCGGGTCTGCGTGAATATCACCTCGAAGCTGAACTGCTGCACGAATTCCGTAGTCACGGTTCGCAATACCCTGCCTATGGTTCTATCGTCGCCACCGGCGCAAACGCTTGCGTGCTGCATTACCGTGCCGGCGACGCCGAGTTGCGCGACGGCGACCTGGTCTTGATTGACGCCGGCTGCGAACTCGACAGCTATGCTTCCGATATCACGCGCGCTTTTCCGGCGAATGGAAAATTCAGCGGCGCGCAGAAGACCTTGTATGAAATCGTGCTCGCTTCACAATACGCTGCCATTGACGCGACCAAAGCCGGCATGCTGTTTACTGACGGACATGACGCCGCCGTTAAAATACTCGCGCAAGGCATGCTCGACACCGGCCTGCTCGATAAAAACAAAGTCGGCACACTCGACGATGTGATTGCCAACGGCGACTTCCGCCAGTTTTACATGCATCGCACCGGCCACTGGCTGGGCATGGATGTGCATGATGTCGGAGAGTATCGTGACCCTGACTATGCAGGCGCAGACAAGCCATGGCGCAAACTGCAAAGCGGCATGGTGGTAACAGTCGAGCCCGGCATTTATGTGCGACCGGCTGCAGGTGTGCCGGAAGCTTTCTGGAACATCGGCATCCGGATTGAAGATGATGCGCTGGTGACGAACGAAGGCTGCGTGATTCTAAGTCGCAAGGCACCGAAGACGGTCGCTGAAATTGAAACGCTGATGCGGGGCTGATTTGACGCAAGGCCATGTCGACATTGCCATCGTTGGCGCCGGCCCGGTCGGGATGGCGTTAGCGGCTATGCTCGTCGCACGGGGCGTGAACGCGAGTGGCATTGTGCTGATCGACACCAAAACGCCAGCAGCAGCGCAGCAAGATGCGCGCTCGATTGCGCTGTCTTACGGCAGCCGTCAACTGCTGGAGCAAGTCCATGCGTGGCCTTCGTCCGGCACACCCATTACAGAAATCCATATTTCGCGACGTGGCAGTTTTGGTCGCAGCCTGATCGAGAGCCGCGACTATGATTTGCCTGCGCTCGGTTATGTGTGTCGCTACGGCTCATTGGTACAGACTCTGCATGAAGCATTGAAGACCAGCGGCGTCACCATGCTGCGGCCGGCTACAGTTAGTGCAGTGAACGAAACTGCAGACAAGCTCATGCTGCAGATGGCAGATGGCTCTGCGCTTGAGGCAGCGCTAATGGTGCAAGCCGAAGGTGGCGTCTATGGCACGCAGCAGCAAAAAGCACTCAGCCGCGATTATCAACAGAGCGCCATTGTGGCGACGGTGCACAGCAGCGCACCGCTTGCCGGTCGCGCATTTGAGCGCTTTACCGAGGAAGGTCCGCTCGCCTTGCTGCCGCAGGATGATGGCTATTCGCTAGTCTGGTGTGCGCGGCCAGCGCGCATTGAGACCTTGCTGGCGATGCCCGAATCCGATTTTCTGCTGGCGCTGCAACAGGCATTCGGGCAACGCGTCGGCAGCTTCACCAAAGTCGGCGCACGAAACAGTTATTCACTGGGATTGAACGCCAACCCGGCATCGACCGCACGGTCCGTTGCCATCGGCAACGCAGCGCAGACGCTGCACCCTGTTGCGGGACAAGGCCTGAATCTGGGACTGCGTGATGCAGCGGTGCTGGCCAGCCTGCTGGCGCAGACAAGCACACCGGAAAAGCTTGCGCAGTTTATCGCCAGCCGTGGCAGTGACCGCAATATCACGTTACGACTTACCGATCTGATGGCACGCGTCTTTGCCAGCGGGCCGGACCAGTCATTAAGTCAGGGCTTACTTGGCATGTCGCTGGGTTTGGTCGATGTGCTGCCGCGTTTGAAGCGCGGCCTGGCTGATCACATGATATTTGGCTGGCGCTGAACGCCTAACACATCAGTTTACGCAAAACATTCAATTCCGCGGCAGGGTCTGGGCTGCGATAATTTCCAGAATCCGCTGATGACCCATTTTTTTGGCAAGCAGTGCAGCTTTCTCCAGTCCCAGCAGCCAGCATTCATGTTCTGTCAGCAGGTAATTGTTTGAGGTCTTGCGCATGAGCTGCTGAACAGTCAAAGCCAGCGGCAGTTTGGCTTTCATGAAAAACTCGAAGGCATCATCTTCGGTCTGCGAATTACGCAGAATAATTTCGTGCAGATCGATTGAATCCACGTCCTCCTCGTCTTCACTCGCTTCGGCAGCACGAAATTCTGCGCGAAAGAAACTAAGCAGGCAAGCCAGTATGGCCGGCCTGTCCATTTCAACGGCACCAATAATGGCTTGCTTCAAATACGGAAGCTTGGGCCGGCTTGCCAATTGCGGCCAGCGATCCAGCATGGCACGCACAATCCGCAAACTGCCACAACGGGTAGCGACTTCCAGCGGCGCGTAAGCGCTGGCATTTCTGCTGACATAATCAGCGCCTTCAGCAATCAGCAACGCTGCCACCTTGTCCTGACGCTGCATGACTGCCCAGCTCAGCATCGTTTGGCCACTGCCAACATCCAGCGTATTGAGCAGTTGAAGGAAGCGATTGCGCGGCTCCGAATTGTCGATGCGAACTGCAGACTGGCGACGCAGATTGAAAAAACGCAGAAACATTCTGCACAAAGCTGTGGCGTAGTCTGACGGCGGTTTCTCATGGCCATCCAGCCCCAGCGGATCGGCGCCGAGTACGAGCAAGTAAACAGCAATGCCGATTTGCCCGCTTTGCAGCGCCAGCGTCAACGGCGTGTGCAAGGTTTCCGGATGCACCATATCGAGATCGATACCGTAAATCTCGCGCTCAGTGCGATTGCCCGATACAAGATCAAAAAATGCCAGTTCGCCCGATTGTATTTTTTTGAACACCGAGCACATTTCGGGTGTCAGCTCCTGTGACTCATCCACCTCGAACCGGATTCTTTTTCTGGCATTGAAGACGGCGGCACTGGAAGCGTAAGACGATTTGCTTTTTGATGTATTTGTTGATGTGCTTTTAACGCTCTTCAGATCTTTGATACGTAAAGGGTGTGCAATTGGCTGTCGGGATTCTAAAACGGGCTGCCCGGTTTCACCAGGCTGCTTACTGCCCGTGGCCGCCCCTTCTGAATCCGGTGATTGGCTCTCGCTCACGATTTCTTTAGGTCGAACAGGCGTACTGGAAGGGTGGAATGACATAAGGCTCTTCACGATGACTATTTCTGGAGCGCCGTTTGTATCAAGTCATCTGAGAGAGTTCAATAAATCCCTATGATTCATTTCTATTTGGACGAAAAAAAACGGACACATCTCTGTGTCCGTTTTTTGCGGCGGGCTAGTTTTATTCGACTGCCTTCACCATATCTTCAATGACTTTCTTCGCATCACCAAACACCATCATGGTTTTATCCATGTAGAAGAGTTCGTTATCCAAACCGGCATAACCGGCTGCCATCGAGCGCTTGTTCACGATAATGGTTTTGGCTTTGTAGGCTTCCAGGATAGGCATGCCGGCGATCGAGGATTTCGGATCTTTCGCAGCAGGGTTCACAACGTCGTTCGCACCCAGCACCAGCACGACATCGGCCTGGCCGAATTCGCTGTTGATGTCTTCCATCTCGAACACCTGGTCATACGGCACTTCGGCCTCGGCCAGCAGCACGTTCATATGGCCTGGCATACGACCTGCCACCGGGTGAATGGCGTACTTGACGGTGACGCCTTTGTGCGTGAGTTTTTCTGTCAGTTCTTTCAATGCGTGCTGCGCACGCGCTACCGCCAGGCCATAACCCGGCACGATGATGACGGTCTCTGCATTCCCCATCAGGAAAGAGGCATCGTCAGCCGAACCGGATTTGACCGGACGCTGTTGCTGCGCGCCGCCTGCTGTTGCCGCGGCAGCATCACCACCGAAACCACCAAGGATGACGTTGAAGAACGAACGGTTCATCGCCTTGCACATGATGTAAGACAGAATCGCGCCGGATGATCCAACCAGCGAACCGGCAATGATCAGCATGGAGTTGTTCAGCGAGAAGCCAATGCCTGCTGCTGCCCAGCCTGAGTAGCTGTTGAGCATGGACACGACCACCGGCATATCGGCACCGCCGATAGGAATGATGATGAGCACACCGAGCACGAAGGCAATCGCGGTCATGATCACGAACGGGCCCCATGCCGGCGCGGCGCCATCAGCAGTCACGAACAATATGCCGCTGACAATCATCACGATGGCCAGTACAAGATTGACCATGTGCTGGCCTTTGAATACCACAGGCGCGCCCTGGAACAGCCGGAACTTATATTTGCCAGCGAGCTTGCCGAAGGCAATGACCGAACCGGAGAAGGTGATTGCGCCGACAAAGGTACCGATGAACAATTCAACGCGATTACCCATAGGAATGGCTTCGCCGATGGCAGCGGTGATGCTGAACGCGAATGGCTCGGACACAGCAGCGACAGCGATACAAACAGCAGCCAGACCGATCAGCGAATGCATCGCAGCGACCAGCTCCGGCATTTTGGTCATCTCGACGCGCTTGGCGAGGATAGCGCCAATGCTGCCACCGACCACGGCACCCAATGCCAGCAGACCATAACCGAGGCCGGAACCGGTGACTGATTCGGACTTGAGTTTGACGATCAGTGCAATCGTAGTGACAACAGCCAGCGCCATGCCGGTCATGCCGAACGCATTACCACGGCGGGCTGTGGATGGATGGGACAGGCCTTTGAGTGCCTGAATAAAGCAGATAGCTGCAATCAGGTACAGCAGAGTGACAAGATTCATGCTCATTATTTGGCTCCCTCTGCAGCATTGGCTTTAGGCTCTTTTTTCTTGAACATTTCCAGCATGCGCTGGGTCACCAGAAAGCCACCGAAGACATTGACTGCGGCGAGTGCCACTGCAAGCGTACCCATGAACTGGCCGAGCTGGCCTTCGGTACGCGCCGCTGCCAGCATGGCCCCGACGATGATGATGGCCGAGATCGCGTTCGTGACGGCCATCAGCGGTGTATGCAGCGCTGGTGTGACGGTCCACACGACGTGGTAGCCGACATAAATTGCCAGCACGAAGATGATCAGATTGATGATGGTATGACTGACTTCCATGATGTCCTCTTATTGATAGACAGTAGACCGCTTGTTTGCAGCAGGCGGACAGAGATTATTTTTTAAGACCAGTGATGCGGTTTTTTTCGTCAACGAATACGATTTTCTGCTTGTAGTTCCCGATCTCGGCATCCGTCATCGGCGCATAGGTGCAGATGATCAGCAAGTCGCCCAGATGGGCCAGACGTGCTGCCGCACCGTTGAGCGAGATCTCTCCGCTGCCGCGCTTGCCTTTGATTGCATAGGTGGAGAAACGCTCGCCGTTGTTGACGTTGTAGAGTTCGATTTTTTCAAACTCGCGAATGTCAGCCGCTTCCAGCAGTTCTTCGTCAATCCCGCACGAGCCTTCGTAGTTCAGGTCGCACTGGGTAACCGTTGCGCGATGAATTTTCGCGCGCAGCATGATACGTTGCATGGCCAGCCCTATTTACGCAGCACTTCGCCACCGGCACAGACCATGGTGGCTGCGACGATTTCATCGGCACGGTCAATCGCCAGCGCGGCGTCTTTGTCGATGATGAGTTTCAGGAAGTCCAGCACGTTTCGGGCATACAGCGCCGAGGCGTCCGCTGCCAGCAGTGCCGGCAGGTTGGCCTCGCCTATGATGTGCACACCATGCTTGATGACGGTCTTGCCCAGCTCGGACAAGGGGCAATTGCCGCCCTGCTCGACGGCCATGTCGACAATCACGGAGCCCGGCTTCATCGCCTTGACGGTTTCTTCGCTGATCAGGATCGGTGCCTTGCGGCCCGGGATCAGCGCCGTGGTGATGATGATGTCTGCCTGCTTGGCACGCTCATGCACCAGCTCGGCCTGACGCTTCATCCATTCAGCCGGCATCGCACGCGCATAGCCGCCAGAGCCTTGCGCGATTTCGCGCTCTTCATCGGTCAGGAAAGGCACGTCGATGAATTTTGCACCGAGCGATTCAACTTGTTCTTTAACTGGTGGTCGCACATCCGACGCTTCAATGACGGCGCCCAGACGTTTGGCGGTTGCAATCGCTTGCAGACCGGCTACGCCCACACCCATGATCAGCACGCGCGCGGCTTTGACGGTACCGGCAGCGGTCATCAGCATAGGCATGAAGCGCTGATACGTGTTTGCTGCCAGCAGCACGGCTTTGTAGCCGGCGATGTTGGCCTGTGAAGACAGTACATCCATCGATTGCGCGCGCGTGATGCGGGGCGCGGCTTCGAGAGCGAACGCAGTCAGGCCTGCAGCGGCCATCGCGGCGATGTTCTCGGTGTCGAATGGATTAAGCATGCCGACGACGACAGTGCCGGATTTGATCTGCGCACGCTCATCTGCAGACGGCGCCCGTACTTTGAGCACCATCTCGCAAGCGTAGGCGTCAGCGGCAGAACCGATCTGCGCGCCGGCAGCTTTGTAAGCGTCGTCCGTTACGCTGGCTGATACGCCGGCTCCGGACTGCACAATAACCTGATGTTTAGCCGCGACCAGTTTTTTGACTGTCTCGGGTGTAGCTGCGACTCGCGCTTCACCCAGCCGCGTCTCGGCGGGAATGCCGATTTTCATGGAGTTCTCCAAAAATAAAATTTCGTCCGAATCTTACACTTAAAACAAAAAATAGAATTACGGCTCTATTTCTTTAGTGGAAAGAAAGTTACCGCATTTTGCCCGTTTTTCGTCCCCAAAGCCAACCTCGACTGTTGATATTTGACAAGAGTTGCAACGATTCGTCTCCGTCATTTAGCGTCTGCGGCAAGGTAAAATGCCCGCTCTTTGAAGGAAACCATGTCAATTATCTGGAAACCCTCGGTCACGGTAGCGGCCATTATCGAGCAGGCTGGCAAGTTCTTACTGGTGGAAGAAGAGACCAGTGATGGCGTGCGCTTTAACCAGCCTGCCGGTCACCTCGACCCCGACGAAACGCTGGAAACGGCAGTCAGCCGCGAAGTGCTGGAAGAAACCGCCTACGATTTCACGCCGGACAGCCTGGTGGGCGTCTATATGTCGCGCTATGTTTCCAGCCGCAACAATGAAAACGTCACCTACCTGCGCTTTACCTTTGCCGGCACGCTGGGCACGCTGCACGACCAGCCACTGGACCACGGCATCATCCGCACGGTCTGGATGAGCTATGAAGAACTGCTGGCCTGTAAGGACACGCACCGCAGCCCGCTGGTTCTGCAATGCGTCGACGATTATCTGGCCGGCAAGCGCAGCCCGCTTGACGTCATTTACACCCACCCCAGCGTAACGGGGCATGGCAATGCCTAAAAAGCGCGTAGTGATCGGCATGTCCGGCGGCGTAGATTCGTCAGTCGCAGCGTGGCTCTTGAAGCAGCAGGGCTATGAAGTAATCGGTCTTTTCATGAAAAACTGGGAAGACGATGACGACGACGAGTACTGCTCGACCCGCCAGGACTGGCTGGACGCGGCCAGTGTGGCCGACGTGATCGGCGTCGACATCGACGCCGTCAACTTCGCTACCGAATACAAAGACCGCGTCTTTGCCGAGTTCTTGCGCGAGTATCAGGCCGGCCGCACGCCCAACCCTGACGTGCTGTGCAATGCCGAAATCAAGTTCAAAGCCTTTCTGGATCACGCCATGGCGCTTGGCGCCGACTGCATTGCGACTGGCCACTACGCGCGTGTGCGCGAGTCGCAAGACGCCGGCCGCTTTGAGTTGCTCAAGGCGGTCGACGCTAGCAAAGATCAGAGTTATTTCCTGCACCGCCTCAACCAGACTCAGCTGGCGACCACCCTGTTCCCGCTGGGTGATCTGCATAAAACTGAAGTACGCAAGATCGCCGCCGAGCTGAAGCTGCCCAACGCGCAGAAAAAAGACTCGACCGGCATTTGCTTCATTGGCGAGCGGCCGTTCCGCGAATTTTTAAACCGCTACCTGTCATTTCAGCCGGGTCCTATGCAAACGCCCGAAGGCCAGACCGTCGGCGAACACGTCGGCCTGTCGTTCTACACGCTGGGCCAGCGCAAAGGCATAGGAATAGGCGGCATGAAGACCCACAAAAACAGCAATGGCGACAGCGACGCCTGGTACGTGGCGCGTAAAGACGTCGTCAATAACGTGTTGTATGTGGTGCAAGGCCATGACCATCCGTGGCTGCTTTCAGCGTCACTGAGCGCCGATCAGGCCAGCTGGGTGGCAGGCACGCCGCCGGCCAGTGGCGCGCTTTCCGCCAAAACCCGCTACCGGCAGGCTGATGTTGGCTGCACTTATCAGGACGCCGGCGGCAGCATCGCGCTGCATTTCGAGCAGGCTCAGTGGGCGGTCACTCCCGGGCAATCCGCCGTCCTGTATGACGGTGACGTCTGCCTGGGCGGCGGCATCATTCACTCCTCCACAGCTGCCGATTAGCTTCCTGTCTTTCGGAGCGGCAGTTACTGCCGGCCCGGTCTCCCGGTTTCCTCCTGCTCCATCCTTCATTTCTTTGTGCATTGCCGTGGGTTTCGCTGCGCTCTGAATTTCTGGAAATAAGCTCCAAATACAAATCACTTGCATTTGGAATGTAGATAGTCAATAATCTAAACAAGAATTGTTCGCATTCACAGATTAACAATAATCACCATGACAGCAGTGCCAAAACTCGTTGCACAAGCAGCTACAAGCAACAACGGCAGCAGCGCATTGAACAGAATCAAAGTGCAGGAATTATTGAAGCAAACACGCGAGATCGAGATTGATCACGACGGCAAGATCTACCGGCTGCGACTGACGCATGCCAATAAATTGATCTTGACGGCCTGATCCGGACCGAAAATGACCGACAGGATTACCCCATGATCGTATGCATCTGCAATAACGTTTCTGACAAAGCCATCCGCAAAGCGGTGGATAACGGTGTCACCTCGCTGTCGGCCTTGCGCGAAACGCTCGAAGTGGGCAATTGCTGCGGCAAATGCAATTCATGCGCCAAAACGATTTTGCGTGAATGCCTTGAAGATCAGGCGAACCAACCCGCTTTTTTCCAGCCTGCCTTTGCAGCAGTCTGATGGATTTAGCCTGAACCTTCAGGCAGAGTTCGTAAATACCTCAATTAGCCAGCCAATCACGGCCTGACAGCCCCGATAGCCAGCCAAGTTTCTTTCCAGCTTGATCTGGTTTCAATATCCGGGACTTAGTAATGCCATCGAATCCAAATTTAAAACCACTCGGCGCGTTAATGGCCGGACTAGTCATTTGCAGTGGCTCCGGCGCTATAGCAGAGACGACCGGCACAAGCTCCAAGTCAGAGGCCGGCTCGCTGCCTGCCGTTGAAGTCAAAGCGCTGCGCGACGAACCCGCTTACATGGCCACCAAGACCCGCGTTGGCAAAATCATGCAGGACCCGCACGAGGTGCCGCAGGCGCTAACCACCGTCACCAGCAACCTTCTTCAGGAACAGCAGGTCGGCTCTTTGCAGGAAGCCTTGCGCAATGTGTCCGGCATCAGCTTCAATGCAGCCGAAGGCGGACGCGCTGGCGACAACATGAACCTGCGCGGCTTCTACACTTTCGGCGATATGTATCTCGACGGCATACGCGACACGGCGCAATACAACCGCGAGACTTTCAACCTCGAACAAGTTGATGTGCTGCGCGGCGCCGGCGCAATGCTGTTTGGCCGTGGCCAGGCTGGCGGCGTCATCAATCAGGTCAGCAAGACACCGCTGGATTTCGACCAGTACAAAGCCAGCATGAGCATTGGCTCACGCGGCTACGGCCAACAAACTTTCGACTTGAACAAGTCCATCAATGACGACACCGGACTGCGTGTAAATTTGATGAATCGCGACGAAGGTAGCTGGCGCCGAAACCCGACCAACGGCGCCGAGCCGGAGATTCATCGCCAGGGACTGGCTCTGAGCCTGGCACTGAACCAGCAGGGCGACAATAAATTCTGGATCAATCAGTACTATCTGAAGACCCGCGACAATCCGGATTACGGCCTGCGCTTTGATACTGCGACTCGTGCGCCGACCACCGCATATCCATCGAATTATTTTTGGGGCACGCCAAAAACATTCGATAACAGCGAAACGTCGATGACCACACTGATTCATGAATTTCGCATTGATCCGGGCAGCCTGTTGCGTACTCAACTGCGCTATGCAGATTACCAGCGCAGCTACTGGGCATCAGAGCCGCAGACAACTGCGCCGGATATCGATGGCATCCGCGGCAACAATAACAAGACGCGCATGGCGTCCTACAAAACCACGACGCTGCAATCGGACTACAGCAAAAAATTCAACGCTTTGGGCATGAAGCATGAAGTAGTAACTGGTCTTGAATACCTGAGCGAAGAAGGTTCGCGCCGCGCGCTGCAGGATTTTGGAAGCGGAGCAAGCGGCGACGCGAACAGTACGCCCATCTACTATCCGTATGTAGGTAACGCTACGCCGAGCACGTTCAAGAGTGATTCCTACGCCGTTTATGCACAGGACACGGTGGAGTTCATACCAAAATGGAAGGCCACACTGGGCGCCCGCCGCGACCAAATGAATGCAAGCTACTCCAGTGCGACTTCGCCCAGCCTGAAATTTGGTGAAATGAGTTATCGCACTGCCCTGTCTTTCCACCCACGAGAAGACAGACATTACTATCTGGCTTTCAGCGATTCCTTCAGTCCGACTGCCGACCTTTACCAACTAACAGTGGTTCCACAACCGGCGGAGCGCAGCGACATCATCGAACTCGGCGCCAAGTGGCTGCTGGCTGACGGCAACCTGTCTCTGCGTGCTGCGCTGTACCGGGCGACTAAAAACTGGGAACGTAACGCAGACCTTGAATCGACAGCCAGCATCCTGACCAAAAAACGCCGCACCGACGGCTTCGAGCTGGAGGCCGCAGGCCGCATCACAAGCAACTGGGAAATCTTCTCAGGACTGGCGCTGATGGATGCGCGCATACTGGAAGTGGCAGAGAATATAAACGCCATAACCAGCGTTGTCACGACGGGCAATGCCGGCTACGTTGGCCAGCGTGCGCGCAACACGCCAAAGTACACGTTCAATGTATGGTCTACCTACAAGATCAACAGCAACTGGAAAATCGGTGGCGGCGTCGAAGCCAAGGGCGACCGTCAGGCCTTGAACCCGAGCAGCGCTGCTGCGGTGCCAACTCTGAACGGCGTCTATCATCCGAACACGGCGCCTTCGTATCATCGCTGGGATGCGATGCTTGCATACGAACATAAGGCCTATACAGTCAAACTCAACATGAAAAACGTTTTTGACAAGCTGTACTACGATGCCGTTTATGACAACGGCGGCTTCACCATACCGGGTACCCGCAGGACACTCATCCTGACAGCCGAGATCAAATACTGACAGGACCGCTACGCCATGCTCGTCACCATCGATAATTTGCTGGACCCTGACGAGCTGGCACTGGCGCGCGACCTGCTCGCCCGCAGCCAATGGGCGAGTGGCCAGATCACGGCCGGCTCTCAAGCGGCACAGGTAAAAAATAATCAGCAACTGCCCGAAGATGCCGAACACTTGCCTGCGCTGCGCCGGCTGGTGCTGAGTGCACTTAACCGCAACCCCCTGTTTTTTGCAGCGGCACTGCCGCTTAAAATCCTGCCGCCATTCTTCAATCGCTACGCGGGTGAATCGAACACCTACGGCGCGCATGTCGATAGCGCGATGCGGCAGATACCGAACGGTGCGGGCACGTCAATGCGCTCCGATATTTCTGCCACGCTGTTCCTGTCCGACCCCGAATCATATGAAGGTGGCGTGCTGACCATCGTCGACACTTTTGGCGAACATGGCATCAAGCTCAAGGCAGGCGGTCTGGTGCTGTATCCGTCTTCTTCCGTTCACCATGTGACGCCGGTAACAAGCGGCGAACGCGTAGCCTCTTTCATGTTCATGCAAAGCATGGTCAGGAGTCCGGAGCAACGGCGCCTGCTGTATGACATGGATATGGCATTGCTGGAATTGCGCGAAACAGTGGGCGAGACCGGCGCTGTGGTGAAACTCACAGGCACTTATCACAACCTGCTGCGCCAGTGGGCGGAGAGCTGATTTGCAAACCATATCGATTGCAGATTACCAGCAGCTGGCACAACAAAAACTGCCTGCTGAAGTCTGGCGCTATCTGAGCGACGGCGCCGGTGCAGGCCGCACTATGGCAGCCAACATCACTGCGCTGAACGACACACCACTGATGCCCCGTCCGCTGGTCGATGTCAGCGGCGGCCACACCCGCATCAAATTATTTGGACAAGACTATGCACATCCGCTGCTGCTGGCGCCGATCGCCTACCAGCGTCTGTTTCATGCTGATGGCGAACTCGCTGCCGCTATGGCAGCAGAAGCGCAGGGCGCGCCCTACATTGTGAGCAGTCTCGCCAGCATGACGATAGAAAGCATTGCCCAATCAGGCGCTGCGCTATGGTTTCAACTGTACTGGCAAGGCAGCCGTGAATCGACGCTTGCGCTGTTGCGCAAAGCTGAGGCCGCGGCTTGCAAGGCCATCGTGTTGACGGTCGACGCGCCGGTCAAGCAAGCGAATTTCAATCTGCCACCCGGCATCAGCGCAGTCAATCTTGAAGCCGGCCATGCCGCCAAGTCGCCCGTGCCGGCGCTGGCACAAGGCCAAAGCGAAGTGTTCGACCACTGGATGGCGCGCGCACCGCGCTGGTCTGATGTGGCCTGGCTCAGGGAACAGACCAGGCTGCCCTTGCTGGTCAAGGGCTTGCTGCATGCAGAGGATGCAGCGCAGGCGATTGCCATCGGCTGTGACGGCATCATCGTCTCCAACCACGGCGGGCGCGTGCTCGACGGCACGCCGGCCAGCCTGCATTCTCTGGCAGCGATTACAGCGCGACTCGGCGAGCAGACAACGATCCTGTTCGACAGCGGCATCCGCAGCGGCAGTGATGCGTTCAAGGCTCTGGCACTAGGGGCGCATGCAGTCCTGATCGGGCGGCCTTTTATCTGGGGGCTGACCGCTGCCGGCGCGCTCGGCGTTGCGCACGTCATTCGCTTGCTACGCGATGAACTGGAAATGACGATGGCGTTGACTGGGTTTGCGAACGTCGCTTCCATTCTGAAAGCCCCACCGGAATGATTCCCACTAACGAAACGAAGCCGCAGCATGGCAAGCCGTCGCTCCTCAGGTATGATGACATGCTGTTTATTGCTTAACTGCCCCACTTATAACTGCTCCACTTATTTTTTAGAGGCCCCCATGAAAGGCGATGCACAAATCATCAAGCTGTTGAATGCGCAACTCACCAATGAGCTCACTGCAATCAATCAGTATTTCCTGCATGCCCGCATGTATCAGCACTGGGGCTTTGCCAAGCTAGGGAAAAAAGAATACGAAGAATCGATCGGTGAAATGAAGCATGCGGATCAGTTGATCAACCGCATTCTTATGCTCGAAGGTTTGCCGAACCTGCAAACGCTGCACAAGCTTTTGCTGGGCGAGACAACGCCGGAAATGCTGGCCTGCGACTTGAAGCTCGAGCATCTGTCACAGAAGACTGTGAAAGAAGGCATCGCCGCCTGTGAGGCGGCACGTGACTATGTATCGCGTGAAATTTTCCAGCATATTCTGGACGACACCGAAGAACATATCGACTGGCTCGAAACGCAGATCGACCTGATCGACAAGCTCGGGCTGCCGAATTATTTGCAATCGCAAGTCGAACCGGGCTGAAGCAGGTTCAGGCATAAAAAAACGGAGCGCATTCACATGGCTCCGTTTTTTTTATGCTGCCGGCAAATTACGCAATAGGTACGGTGTCTTTAAACGACGGCCGCTCCGACAATTTGTCAAACAGGCGCGCCAGATTGGCATAATCGTCGCGCCAGGTGATTTCCGGAAAGCGGAATGCCAGCCAGCCGAGCGCACAGCCCACGGCCACATCGGCCAGCGTTAACGAATTACCTACACAATACGGGGTTTCACCAAGTCCGGCCGACATCGCTTTCAAGCCATTGTCGACCTTGGCAAGCTGACGTTCTATCCAGGCTGCGCTCTGCTGCTCGGGCTGGCGCTGGGTACGTTCCAGACGCACCAGAATGCCGGCGTCGAGCACGCCATCAGCCAGCGCTTCCCAGCACTTGATGCTGGCGCGCTCGCGCCCTTGCGTAGGAAGCAGCTTGCCAACCGGCGACATGGTGTCGAGATATTCGACAATCACGCGCGAATCAAACATCGCACCGTTGTCTTCCATAATCAGGCAAGGTACTTTGCCAAGCGGATTGGACAGGCTGATCGTCGAGTCAGGCGCCCAGACGTCTTCCAGAATTAACTCGTAATCCAGCTTTTTTTCCGCCATGACAACGCGGACTTTGCGGACGTAGGGACTGGCGAGAGATCCAATAAGTTTCATGGTGACCAGGCAAATGTAGGGATGATGATTATAGCATCGGCATATCTTACAAAAAGCAGGCGTAAAGCAATAATGGCCAGCCAAATTGTTCGTATGCGCGAATGGTAAAATGTCGGCTTGATAGCCATCAACCAATCCGACTTTTTCTGAAGCTCCAATCATGCCCCTGACCGCACTTTCCGCCCTCTCGCCCCTTGATGGCCGCTACGCTTCCAAGACTGACGCGCTGCGTCCCATCCTGTCCGAAGCCGGCTTCATGCATCACCGCGTCAAAGTCGAAATCGCGTGGCTGATGGCGCTGTCGGAAGCCGGCTTTGCCGAGATCAAGCCGTTTTCGCCTTCAGCGGCAACGCTGCTCAACAAACTGGCAGACGGTTTCACCGAGGAAGACGCTGCTCGCATCAAGGCGATTGAAGCCGTCACCAACCATGATGTGAAAGCCGTTGAATACTGGCTGAAAGAAAAAGTGCAGGGCGTACCAGAACTGGTGGCCGCATCGGAATTCATTCACTTTGCCTGTACCTCCGAAGATATCAACAACACCTCGCACGGCATGATGCTGAAGGCTGCACGCGACACCGTGCTACTGCCGC
Organism: Burkholderiaceae bacterium; assembly: GCA_030157545.1. Lineage (GTDB taxonomy): Bacteria > Pseudomonadota > Gammaproteobacteria > Burkholderiales > Burkholderiaceae_D > Pernthalerella. Next base: position 65,496 of record JAOAUN010000055.1, on the reverse strand, counting down.
AACTGGCTAGCTTGATCGACAAGCTGACCGCCATTGCACATGACAACGCCGCCATGCCGATGATGTCGCGCACGCATGGCCAACCGGCCAGCCCGACCACTTTGGGCAAAGAAATGGCGAACGTTGTCGCGCGTCTGCAGCGCGCCAAAAAACGTATTGAAGACGTACAAATCCTCGGCAAGATGAACGGCGCAGTCGGCAACTTCAATGCGCATTTGTCTGCCTACCCGGACACGGACTGGCAAGCCTTTGCACGCGGCGTCATCGAGCAGCGGCTTGCCCTGACGTTCAATCCGTACACCATACAGATCGAGCCGCATGACTACATGGCCGAACTGTTTGACGCGATAGCCCGCACCAACACCATCCTGCTGGACCTGAACCGTGACATCTGGGGCTACATTTCGCTGGGCTACTTCAAGCAGCGCACCAAGGCCGGCGAGATCGGTTCGTCCACCATGCCGCACAAAGTCAACCCGATTGATTTTGAAAATTCTGAAGGCAACCTCGGCATGGCCAACGCCGTGCTCAAGCACATGGCAGAAAAACTGCCGGTCTCGCGCTGGCAGCGCGACCTGACCGACTCGACTGTGCTGCGCAATATCGGCGTTGGTTTCGGCTATACCGTGCTGGCCTATGACAGCTGCCTGCGCGGCTTGAACAAGCTGGAAGTCAATCCATCGCGCATGGCCGAAGACCTCGACAACAGCTGGGAAGTACTGGCCGAACCAGTGCAGACCGTGATGCGCCGCTACGGCATCGAAAACCCGTATGAGCAGCTGAAAGAACTGACACGCGGCAAAGGCATTTCGCGTGAAGCACTACAGGTCTTTATCACGGGACTGGCGATTCCTCAGGAAGCGAAAGATTTGTTGCTGGCTATGACGCCGGCCAGCTATATCGGGCTGGCGGCGCAGCTGGCTAAAGAAATTTAAGCAAACAAAAGAAACATTAGTAAAAACAGAAAAGCCGGCTGCAACGCCGGCTTTTCTACATTCAAGAACTCTCAGATTGATTTGTATCAGTCTAAAGATTATTTCCATTGTGCACTGCCTCTCCAGAAGGCATAGTTACAAATATCTGAACCTCTGATGCGAGATTAAAATCGATCCGAATTTTGGACAGACCAAAGCTACGCCAGACCCACTCTTTGAAGCACGCGGCCTGACCAAGGTTTACCAGATGGGCGAAGTGCAGGTGCAAGCCTTGCGCGGCGTAGATCTGGATCTGCTTCCCGGTGAATTTGTGGTCTTGCTCGGACCTTCCGGCAGCGGCAAATCAACCCTGCTCAATATCCTGGGCGGTCTCGACGCACCAAGTAGTGGAACGGTGCGCTATGCCGGGCAGGAACTGCATCTCGATAATGATGCGTCGATGACGCAATACCGCCGCGCGCATATCGGCTTCGTATTCCAGTTCTACAATCTCATCCCCAGCCTGACCGCTCGCGAAAATGTTGCCCTCGTCACCGAGATCGCCGACAAGCCGATGACACCGGAAGAAGCGCTGAGCTTAGTCGGACTCGGCCAGCGTATGGATCATTTTCCAACCCAGATGTCGGGCGGCGAACAACAGCGCGTGGCGATTGCACGCGCCGTCGCGAAGCGTCCACAGGTGTTGTTATGTGACGAACCAACCGGCGCACTGGATGTACAAACTGGCGTGCTGGTGCTGGAAGTGATCGCCCGCGTCAATCAGGAACTAGGCACGACCACAGTCGTCATCACCCACAATGCCGTGATCGCAGAGATGGCCGATCGTGTCATCTATTTCGGCGACGGCGTAGTGGCCCGCATAGAGCGCAACGCGCATAAAAAACCGGCAGCGGAGCTGCGCTGGTGAAAGCACTGGATCGCAAGCTCTGGCGCGACCTCGGGCAGATGAAAAGCCAGGCACTGGCGATTGCGCTGGTGGTGATGTGCGGTGTCGGCACCTTCATCATGTTCCTCAGCGCATTGCAGGCGCTGCGCGCAACACAAGACAGCTATTACCGCGACTACCGTTTCGCCGACATCTTCGTCTCGCTCAAGCGCGCACCGGAATCGCTGCGCCAGCGCATACAGGACATAGACGGCGTGGACAAGGTCGAGACACGGGTAGTGGCGCAGGTCAGGCTGGACATGCCGGATTTTGATGAGCCAGTCACAGCGCTGATGGTGTCGGTGTCCGACAATGGCAGACAGGGCCTGAATGCCCTGCACTTGCGCGAAGGCAGATTGCCGGCAGCAGATCGGCCGGACGAGGTGGTGGTGAGTGCGCCCTTTGCGAAAGCCCATGCGCTGCAACCGGGCGACCGAATTTACGCCATTCTCAACGGCCGGCGTCAGGCACTGACCGTAGCCGGCAGCGCCCTGTCGCCGGAATTCATACAGCAGCTGCGACCCGGCTCTGCCTTTCCCGATTTCAAGCGCTATGGCGTGATGTGGATGGAGCGACGCGCCTTCGGTCAGGCCTATGACATGCACAACGCCTTCAACGACCTGACATTAAGCCTGCGTCCGGGGGCAGACCGTCAAGCCATCATCGACCGCCTTGATGAACTGCTCAAGCCTTATGGCGGACTGGGCGCGGACGCGCGCAAGGATCAACGCTCGCATCGCTTTCTGAATCAGGAACTGGAGCAACTCGGCACACTGGCGAGCCTGTTCCCCGCCATGTTCATGGGCATCGCCGCCTTCCTGTTGAATGTCGTCATCGGGCGACTGGTGGCGATGCAACGCGAACAGGTGGCTACGCTCAAGGCCTTCGGCTATGGCAATGTTGACGTGCTGTGGCATTACCTGAAAATGGTCTCGGTAATTGTCGGGCTCGGCATCATTGGCGGCATCGCGCTTGGTGCGTGGCTGGGCAAGGGACTCTCCGATATCTACACCGAGTTTTATCATTTTCCCTATTTGAAATTCAGCTTGCACCCCGCCACCGTGCTGCAGGCCGCCATCGCCAGCCTGATGGCCGCAGGACTTGGAACCGTGTTTGCCGTATGGCGTGCCGCCAGCTTGCGGCCGGCGCAAGCGATGCGGCCGGAGCCGCCGGCACGCTATCGCGAAACATGGGTGGAAAAACTGGGGATGAAGCGCTGGCTGTCGCAACCGACGCGCATGATCATCCGCCATATCCAGCGCCAGACTGTAAAATCTGCGTTCACTGTGCTCGGCATTGCGATGGCATGCGGGATCATCCTGACCGGCCTGTTCCAGCGCGACACAGTGAGCTATATGGTCAACATACAGTTCGGCATGGCACAGCGTGAAGACCTGTCGCTGACTTTCACCGACCCCACCTCTTACCGCGCCCGCTTCGACCTGCTCGCACTGCCGGGTGTGCAGCACGTGGAAGGTTTCCGCAGCGTTCCGGTAAGACTGCGGCATGCACAGCATACTTATCGCACCGGCATTCGCGGCATAGAGCCGGGCGGTGATATCGCGCGCGTGCTGGATGCCGATTTGCAGCCGGTCGCCTTGCCGGCGGAAGGCATTTTACTGACAGACTTTCTTGGCAAATTGCTCGATGTGCGGGTGGGAGATCGCGTCATCGTCGAGGTACTGGAAGGTAATCGGCCGGTGCGCGAAGCGGTCGTGTCGGGTCTGGTGCGCGAATATCTCGGCGTATCAGCTTACATGCAACTGGCAGCACTGAACCGCTTCATGCAGGAAGGCCCGACGCTCTCGGGCGCCTACCTCAGCACAGACAGCGCGCAGTTAAGCTCACTGTATGCACGCCTGAAAAGTATGCCAAGGATTGCCGGTGTAGCCGAACGCGTGCAGGAAATTCGTAACTTCAACCGCATGATGAACGAGACCATGCTTTTCTTTACCTACGTCGCTACCGTGTTTGCGATCATCATCGCCTTCGGTGTAATTTATAACAGTGCGCGCATCGCGCTCACGGAGCGCGGGCGCGAACTGGCCAGCCTCCGTGTACTGGGTTTTACGCGCGCCGAGATTGCCTATATTCTGCTCGGCGAACTGGGCATCCTGACATTGGCGGCGATACCGCTTGGCCTGTGGCTGGGACAGTGGATGTGCTATTACATCGCGCACACGATGCAAAACGACCTCTTCCGCGTGCCCGTAGTGCTGGCACCACAAACCTATGCGTTTGCGGCAAGCGTCGTACTGTTTTCTGCGCTTCTATCCGGTCTGGCGGTGCGCCGCCGACTGGATCAACTTGACCTGGTTGCTGTTCTGAAAGCAGCGGAGTGACTATGAAAATCAAGGTGCAAAATCGTCGCCGTCTCATGCTTGCCCTGCTCGCCCTGCTGGTCGCAACAGGACTGTTCCTGTGCTTTCGCACTCAGCCCATCGAGGTCGATCTGGCCACTGCACAGCGCGCGCCACTGCGCGTCACGATCGGGCAGGAAGGCCGCACCCGGGTCGTGGATCGCTATGTCGTCACGGCTCCGGTAAATGGCTATGCGCGGCGCATCCACTATGAGGCCGGCAATGCCATAGCGCGTGGCGCCACACTGGTTGAACTTGAGCCCCTGCGCGCCGAGATACTGGACGCACGTCGCCGCGCCGAGGCACAGGCACGCATCGGTGCGACGACAGCCAGCGTCAGCGCGGCTGAACAACATGCAAGCGCAGCAGCCAGCGATGCAAGCCTCGCACAAAAAGAAAGTCAGCGCCTGCATGCACTGCGTCAGTCAGGCTATATCAGCGCCGCCGCAGCCGATCAAGCCACCAGCAACGCGGAGCGCAGTGCAGCGGAACTGCGCTCGGCACAATTTGCGGTGGCCACTGCAAAACATGAACTTGAAGCAGCCCGCACCAGTCTGCAATATGCAGCCAGTGGCGGCAGCGGCAAACCTGTCGTCATCCCATCCCCCGTGGCCGGACGTGTGCTGAGGGTCATCCACAAGAGCGAAGGGACCGTCGCTGCCGGCCAAGCCTTAATGGAGATTGGCGATCCGGGTGCATTGGAAGTGGAAGTGGACGTGTTGTCAGCCGATGCAGTGCGTATTCATCCCGGTGCGCGCGTGTTGTTCGAGCGCTGGGGTGGTGATGGCGCGCTCGAAGGTACGGTGCGCGTGATCGAACCGGCCGGCTTTACCAAAGTTTCGGCGCTCGGCGTGGAAGAACAGCGCGTCTGGGTCATCGTCGCCTTTACCTCGGCCGCGTCAAAGTGGCAACGACTGGGCGACGGCTTTCGGGTGGAAGCCAGTTTCATTTTATGGGAAGCGAACGATGTGCTGCAAATCCCCGCCAGTGCCCTGTTTCGCGACGGAAGCAGCTGGGCTGCCTACACAGTCGCTGAAGGCCGTGCCGTCAAGCGACGGCTCGAAATTGGTCAGCGCAATGGCAGCGGTGCGCAGGTGCTGTCAGGCCTCCAAACAGGCGAGCAAGTGATAGTCCATCCGGATGATCGTGTGCGGGGTGGCGTGAAAGTGGCAGCGCGGTAAATTGCAGACGCCGCTGGAAATGCCTGACAAGGGAAAATTTGTTGTTCCAGACCCAGCAGACCCAGGGTCAAGTCTTGCAGACCCAGGGTCACAGACCCAGGGTCAAGTCTTGCAATCACGCACAGACCCAGGGTCAAGTCTTGCAATCACGCAGACCCAGGGTCACAGACCCAGCAGACCCAGGGTCAAGTCTTGCAATCACACACATTAGCTGGAAAAGTTTGAATGCAAGGCTTGACCTCTATTTTTTAACACAATTACTGAACAATATATGTGTAATCCATGATTGACGAAATGTAATCCATGGATAACAATACCCGGATGATCGAAATACTGCAGAGCGAGACCTTTCAACGCTGGCAAACAAAGCTTAGGGATAGACACGCTGTCGCAAGAATCAATGCACGAATTCGACGCTTATCGAACGGTAATTACGGTGACGCGAAAACGATTGGATATGGAGTCAGTGAGTAAAGAATAGATTATGGCCCCGGATATCGGGTCTACTTTACTCACAAGGGGAAATTTGTTGTTCTCCTGCTAGCAGGCGGCGACAAAAGCACACAACAGGCCGACATAGAACGCGCCATTGCAATCGCTGAAGAATGGAGAACCGAGACATGACAGAAAAATTTACCCAATGGGATGCGGTCGCTGAGTTCAAGACCGACGAAGACGTTGCTCTGTATTTCGAGGCCTGCCTGGAAGACGATCCGGGCGATGGCAGCCTGATTCGTGCAGCGCTGGGCGACATTGCCCGCGCACGTGGCATGAGCCAGCTTGCGCGTGACACAGGACTGGCGCGCGAGGGACTCTATAAAGCGCTGTCCTCCGAAGGCAACCCTGAATTCAGCACCATCATGAAAGTCATCAAGGCTCTTGGCTTGAAGCTGCATATGGAAACTGAAGAACATTAAAAGCAGACACTGTACATAAAAAAAGCCGGCTCGCAAGCCGGCTTTTCAATATTGATGCCACATCAAACTACAGCACCATCCGTCTCATCCTTCACCTTCACCGGCTTGATCAGATCTTCACGCTTCACGCCCAGCCACATCGCCACCGCTGCCGCGACGAACACGGAAGAGTAAATGCCGAAGCAGATACCGATGGTCAGCGCCAGCGCGAAATAGTGCAGCGTCGGCCCGCCAAAGACCAACATCGACAACACCATCAACTGCGTACTACCGTGAGTAATCACCGTACGCGAGATAGTGCTGGTAATGGCGTGGTTCAGTACCTCAGGCGGATTCAGCTTGCCGAAGCGGCGGTCACGAAATGCTTCGCGCACCCGGTCAAACACCACGACCGATTCATTGACCGAATAACCTAAGACCGCCAGCACCGCCGCCAGCACGGTCAGTGAAAACTCCCACTGGAAGAACGCGAAGAAGCCAAGAATGATGATGACATCGTGCAGGTTGGCGATGATGGCTGCGACCGCGAATTTCCATTCGAAGCGAAACGCCAGATAGATCATGATGCCAGCCACCACAAAGGCCAGTGCAGTCAGACCGTCACGCGCAAGCTCTTCGCCAACTTGAGGACCTACGAATTCGACGCGTTTGAGGGTAACGGTCGGATCCTGTGCCTTAAGTGCATCAATCACGGCATTGCTGATCTGTGCTGAATTGGTCCCCTTCTGAACGGGTAGCCGGATCAATACATCTTGTGCGGTGCCGAAACTCTGCACCTGATTGTCGGTGTAACCCAGGCCATTGATGGTCTTGCGTATACCTTCCAGATCGGCCGGCTTGGTATAGGAGGCTTCCATCACGGTGCCGCCGGTAAATTCAATCGACAGGTGCAAGCCCTGATGAAACAGGAAGAACACTGCTGCCACAAACGTCAGCGCCGAAATTGCGTTGAACCACAACGCATGACGCATGAACGGGATGTCTTTTTTAATTCGGAACAGTTCCATAATTTTCCTCTGTGTGTGCCTTACGCCATCAGGCGTTGGGCTTCCATACTTGTCCGATGGAGACGCTGGTGAGTTTCTTGCGACGGCCATACCAGAGGTTGGCAAACGCGCGCGACACCACCACGGCCGAGAACATCGAGGTCAGGATGCCCAGACAGTGGACAACCGCAAAACCGCGAATCGGACCTGAACCGAAAATCAGCAAGGCCAGACCGGCAATCAGAGTCGTTACGTTCGAATCGAGAATGGTCGCCCATGCGCGCTCGAAACCGGTCGCAATGGCTGCCTGCGGTGATGCGCCGCCACGCAGCTCTTCGCGAATGCGCTCATTGATCAGTACGTTGGCGTCAATTGCCATACCCAGTGTCAGCGCAATAGCGGCAATACCCGGCAACGTCAGTGTTGCCTGCATGACGGACAACAGCGCAATCAGCAGCATGACGTTGACGGCCAGTGCGAAGACGCTGAAAAAACCGAACAGCATGTAGTAAATGACCATGAAGATGGCAATCGCGGTGAAGCCATACAGCGTTGAGTTGAAACCCTTGCTGATGTTTTCAGCGCCGAGTTGCGGGCCGATGGTGCGCTCTTCTATGATTTCCATAGGCGCGGCCAGAGAACCGGCGCGCAACAGCAGCGCCAGGTCAGCGGCGCCTTCCGGTGAATCCATGCCGGTGATCTGGAAGCGCGAACCGAGTTCGTCGCGAATGCTCGCCACGGTCAGGACTTCGCCCTTGCCTTTTTCAAACAGCACGATGGCCATCAGCTTGCCGATCTTGCTGCGCGTGGCTTCGCGCATTTTGCGCCCACCGTCGCCGTTCAGATCAATGCTGACCGCTGCTTGCTGGTCCTGGTCGAAACTTGCACCTGCATTCGAAATATAGTCACCGGTGATGATCGGGTCTTTATACAAAACCACGGGCGCACCCTTGCCGACTTTGAACAGCTCGGAGCCCAAAGGCACAGCCGCCGTTTCTTCGGTGCCACGACGCACGGTTTCATCGACCATACGCACTTCGAGCGTAGCGGTGCGGCCGATAATATCTTTGGCGCGCGAGACGTCCTGCACGCCTGGCAACTGCACCACGATACGGTCCGCGCCCTGACGCTGGATGATCGGTTCTGCCACGCCGAGTTCATTGACGCGCTTGGACAAGGTTGAAATATTTTGCTGAACCGCTTCTTCCAGCGTGCGCTTCAAGGCTTGCGGGTTCAGCGTGCCGCGCAGTTTCAGACCATCAGTATCGGTCATCTCGGTCAGCGCCAGCTCGGGCAATTGCGCAGCGAGTACATTTTTGGCAGCGTTCAGGGTTTCCTGATCGCGCACACGAATCTCGACAGCATCGCCGTCACGCGTGATACCGGCAAAGCGCACGCGCTTTTCTACCAGCAAAGAGCGCGCGCTGGTCTGCAAGCCCTGCATGCGCTTGGTAAAGACTGCTTTGGTATCGACTTGCATCAGGAAATGCACGCCGCCGCGCAAGTCCAGTCCCAGATACATAGGCATGGCATGCAGGCTTTGCAGCCATTGCGGCGTATTCGGCAGCAGGTTGAAGGCCACCAGATAAGTCGGATCGGACGGGTCGCGGTTCAGGCTCTGTTCCAGCACGCTCTTGGCCTTGAACTGCAAATCCGTGTTGGCAAAGCGTATGCGCACCGTGCCGTTGTTGCCGATGTTTTCAAAATACATACTCTCGGCACGTACGCCGGCAGTATTGAGCGCCTGCTCGGCAGCAGCGAGCAAGTCGGGGCCGGCTTTAACGGTTGCCTTGGCGCTGCTGACCTGCACGGCCGGCGACTCGCCAAAGAAATTCGGTATCGTGTACAAGGCGCCAAACAGCAGCGCGAACACGATCAGGATGTATTTCCAGAGGGGGTAGCGGTTCATAGTGTCCTGCTTTGAAAAGAAAATGTCCGGCTGTCATGCCGGACATGGTGCGCGCCTGTCTTACAGCGACTTGATGGTGCCTTTCGGCAGTAGCAGGGTGACAGCAGCACGTTGCACCACAATCTCGGTGCCGGCCGCGACTTCCAGGGTCAGGTAGGCGTCGCCTGCCTTGGTAATCTTGCCCAGAATGCCGCCGGCGGTGATGACTTCGTCACCCTTGGTCAGCGCATCCATCATCGCTTTTTGCTCTTTCTGGCGTTTCATTTGCGGACGAATCATCAGGAAGTACAGCACCACGAACATCAGGATGATGGGCAAAAACTGGGAAAATGCGCTAGCTGAAAACATGGACTGCTCCGGGTTATGGTTTTTAAACGACCCAGCATTTTAGCACTGGAAGCAGTCCGTCCGAATTTAGCTGGATGCCGGTCTGGTGTCAGGCAACAGCCCCATTTTCTGGACAATAAAAAAGGTGAAAGACTCGCCTGCCTGCCTTGCATGATCCAGCACGCTCATGCCATCGACCGACTTTTTGTAAAGGGAAGCGCCGTGCTCCACCAGAACGCGTGCCAGCGCCATGTTTTCGCAATTGATGGCATACATGAGCGGCGTCATGCCCAGTTCGTCGCTGACATCGACATCAGCGCCATTGCGTAATAGCAGCAGGGCTGCCTCCGGTTTCAGGTCGCCAATATGCAGTATGGTGCGCTGAAACAGCCCGTGCGGGTTGGGGTTGGCGCCATGCTGCAGCAGGTATTCAGCCAGCGCCAGCTTGCCGCCGGTGCAGGCACGCAGCAGCGGCGTTTCGCGAAAGCGGTCGCCTGCGTCGATATTGATACCTGCAGCCTCAAGATAGGTGACGATCGTGATCGTCAAAAAATCGGTATGCAGCAGTTCACTGCCCCGGTTCGGCAACTGCGCAAGTTGCGCGCCCTGCTTCAGCAAGAATTCGATCAGCGGTGCGGGTTGCGTCAACAGCGGAGACTGTATGGCCAGGTACAAGGGCGTTGCACCCTTGTTATCCTTCCACTCCAGCATGTCCGGCATGTGGGCCGCACCTTGCTCGCACAGGAAAGCCAGCAGTTCTACGCAGCCGCCGTGGCACACCCAGTGCAGTGGCGTGCGCCCGGTAACAGCGTCAATTTCATTGAGTGCGGCGCCCTGCTCCAGCAATACCCTCGCTTGTCCCAATACGACATCCGGGCCACATTCAACGAGCAGCTCGCCGGCCTCGCAACAGAAACGGGACAGCGGCATCAGCCTGTGCATCCAGTCGTGCGGCTCTGCATCGGCCGGGATAGCCCATAGTTCTTCGATGGAGTCCTCACCAGAACTGAGCTCATCTACCCATTGCTGCATCATGGGCCGACGGGGCGGCACTTGCTGCGGCGGCGTACCTTGAGGCGGTGACCTGTGTGGCTCGGGCATACGGGTGCCCGACGGTGGAATCGGTGGTGAATTGTCCATGCGAATACTCCTGTGATAGAAGGGAAACAGCATGGACTGAGGGAAAAACTACACGGCAGAGTTCCTTGCGCGGTCGCTCTTGAATCTGATTTGGAATTCGGAAAATTCTGTATTGTCGATCGCAGCGCGAATCTCGCGCATCAACTGCAGGTAGTAATGCAGATTATGAATGGTGTTCAGACGTGCGCCCAGAATTTCGCCGGCGCGATGCAAGTGATGCAAGTAGGCGCGCGAGAAATTCTTGCAGGTGTAGCAGTCGCAACTTTCGTCCAGCGGCATATCTTCATCTTTGTGCCTTGCATTCTTGATCTTGATATCGCCAAAGCGCGTGAACAGCCAGCCATTGCGCGCATTGCGAGTCGGCATCACGCAGTCAAACATGTCAATGCCGTTAGCGACGCCTTCAACCAGATCTTCCGGCGTGCCGACGCCCATTAAATAATGCGGCTTGTGCGCAGGCAGTTTCGGCCCTATGTGTGCGAGCACGCGCTGCATGTCCTCTTTCGGCTCGCCGACGGACAGGCCGCCGATGGCCACGCCATCAAAATCCAGCTCTTCCAGACCGGCGAGCGATTCTTCGCGCAAGTCCTCGAACATGCCGCCCTGCACAATGCCGAACAATGCGTTCGGGTTGGCTTCCCGCTTGAATTCATCCAGCGAGCGCTTTGCCCAGCGCAATGACATGCGCATGGAGGTACCGGCTTCTTCGCGCGTCGCGGCGCGGCCATCGATTTCATACGGCGTGCATTCGTCGAACTGCATGACGATGTCAGAGTTCAGCACACGCTGAATCTGCATCGAGATTTCGGGCGACAAAAACAAACGGTCACCATTGATAGGTGACGAAAACTTTACGCCCTCTTCGGTAATCTTGCGCATCGCGCCCAATGAAAAAACCTGAAAGCCGCCAGAGTCAGTCAGGATGGGTTTGTCCCAGCCCATGAAACGATGCAGGCCACCGAATTTTTTAATGACGTCAAGACCGGGACGCAGCCACAGATGAAAGGTATTGCCCAGAATAATATGCGCATCAATCTCCTTTAACTCCAGCGGCGACATCGCCTTCACCGTGCCGTAGGTGCCTACCGGCATGAAGATCGGCGTCTCGATCACGCCATGCTTGACTTCAAGGCGGCCGCGACGGGCATTGCCGTCCGTTTTAAGCAAAGTAAATTTCATGATTTGATTTCCAGATTCAGCAGCATGGCATCGCCATAGCTGAAAAAACGATAGCGTTCTTGTATGGCATGCGCATACGCAGCACGAATGCGGTCATAGCCGGCAAAGGCTGACACCAACATCAGCAAGGTCGACTTGGGCAGATGAAAATTGGTCAGCAAGCGCATGACTGTCTGGAAGCGATAGCCTGGCGTGATGAACAAACGCGTGTCGGCACTGCCCGCAACCAGCGTGCCGGTTTGCGAAGCCGACTCCAGCGCACGCATACTCGTGGTGCCGACAGCCACCACGCTACGGCCGGCGGCACGCGTGCTCTGCACCAGATCAACGGTCTGCTGCGAGATCGTGTACCACTCGCTATGCATATCATGCTCGGACAAATTCTCGGTGCGCACCGGCTGGAAAGTGCCGGCGCCGACGTGTAGCGTCACATAAGCAAACTGCACGCCCTTGGCACGCAACTGGTCCAGTATGCTCTGATCAAAATGCAGGCCGGCAGTCGGCGCCGCTACTGCGCCGGGTGTGCGTGCATAAACGGTTTGGTAGCGTTCGGCATCGACCTCATCGGCGTCGTGTTCTATGTAAGGCGGCAACGGCAGCTTGCCATGCGCTTCGATCAGTTCGATCACGTCATCCGGAAAATGCAGCGTATAAAACTCGCCGGCGCGCTCTCCGACTGTCACATCAAACGCCTCCGCGAGATTGATTTTCGTGCCCGGCGGCGGCGACTTCGACGCGCGAACCTGGGCCAGCACCGTACGCGTATCAAGCACGCGCTCGACCAGCACCTCGACCTTGCCACCAGTTTCCTTAACACCAAAAAAACGCGCTTTCAAGACGCGTGTGTCATTGAAGACCAGCAGATCACCGGGCTCGAGCAGCGCAACGATATCGGCGAAGGCGCTGTCAATGAGCGCCGAGTCTGTCACTTGCAACAGGCGCGAGCCGGCGCGCTGGGGTAACGGGAGTTGTGCGATCAGTTCGGGCGGCAGGCTGAAATCGAAGTCTGAGAGTGAATACATGATGGTCCGTGCACAGACGACACCGGATTCCGGGCAAGCCGGGACCCAGCGGCTTTCATCGCGCTGGCAAACAATGAGGAAAAGCCGGTATTCTACGCTGGCTCTGAAAATAGAATCCTATGCCAGCACCGAAAAAAAAATCCGCTCCGGCCAAAAGCCTGCGCACCGTAGACCGGCTGGCCCGCCTGGGCCTGTCCACCGACATGGCGCTCGTGCTGCACCTGCCCATGCGCTACGAGGACGAAACCCGGATTTATTCGCTGCATGAAGCCGGCCTGCTGCACGGCCACACGGTGCAGGTCGAAGGCATCGTCAGCAGTTGTGACGTGCAATACCGGCCGCGCCGGCAACTGGTCGTAAAAATTGGCGATGACGGCGACGAACTGGTCTTGCGCTTCCTGAATTTTTACGGCAGTCAGGCCGCCCAGATGGCTATCGGCAAACGCCTGCGCGTACGTGGCGAAATGCGGCACGGATTTTTTGGTAACGAGATGGTGCATCCGATTGTCAAGGCCGTGGAAGAAGGCGCGCCGCTGCCGCAGGCGCTGACACCGGTCTATCCGGCCGGCGAAGGCCTGTCGCAGACGCTGCTGCGCAAAGCGATCTCTGCTGCCATGACACGCGCAGACTGGCACGATACGCTGCCGGATGCATTGCGCAAGTCGCTGGATCTGATCCCGTTTGAAGACGCAGTGCGCCTGCTGCACAACCCGCCCACAGACGTTGATGAAAACGCGCTGATGGAACGCACCCATCCGGCCTGGACGCGCATGAAATTTGATGAACTGCTCGCGCAGCAGTTGTCAATGAAACGCGCACAAGCAGCGCGCCGCCAGCAGGGCGCGCCAATGCTGACGACCGTTGGCAATTTATCCACCGCTTTCATGCTCGCTTTGCCGTTTGCACTGACAGCGGCACAGCATAGGGTGCTGGACGAAATCCGTAGCGACCTGCGCGCGCCTTACCCTATGCAGCGACTGCTGCAAGGCGACGTCGGCAGCGGCAAGACCATCGTCGCGGCGCTGGCTGCCGCGCAAGCCATCGACAGCGGGTATCAGGCAACTTTGATGGCGCCGACTGAAATTCTGGCCGAGCAGCACTTCCGCAAAATCGCCGCTTGGATGGAGCCGCTCGGCGTTGAAGTCGCGTGGCTGACGGGCAGCCTGAAAAAACGCGAGAAAGAGGCCGCACGCGAACGCATAGAGTCCGGCGCAGCCAAACTTGTCATCGGCACCCACGCGTTGATACAGGAAGACGTTAACTTCGACCGGCTCGGGCTGGTGATCGTGGATGAGCAGCATCGCTTCGGCGTTGCTCAGCGCCTGACTCTGCGCAACAAGGGCGTCGCCAGCGTGCCGCATCAACTCATGATGTCGGCTACCCCGATCCCGCGCACGCTGGCCATGACGTATTACGCCGATCTGGAAGTCTCCGTGATTGACGAACTGCCACCGGGCAGAACACCGATCGTTACGCGGCTCATCGATCAGGACCGGCGCGATGAAGTCGTCACGCGCGTGCATGCGGCAGCGCTGGATGGCAAACAGATCTATTGGGTGTGCCCGCTGATTGAAGAATCCGAAGCCTTGCAATTGCAAACCGCCACCGATACCCATGCGGCGCTGACAGCAGCATTGCCAGATTTAAAGATCGGTCTGGTGCATGGACGGTTGAAGACGCAGGAAAAGCAGCACGTGATGGATGCGTTTGCGCGTGGCGAATTGCAGCTGCTGGTAGCGACCACTGTCATCGAAGTTGGCGTCGATGTGCCGAATGCGTCGCTGATGGTGATTGAGCATGCGGAGCGTTTCGGCTTGTCGCAATTGCACCAGCTGCGCGGCCGGGTCGGACGTGGCGCAGCAGCCAGCGTTTGCCTGCTGTTGTTTCAAAGCCCCCTTGGCATGATTGCGAAACAGCGGCTGGCGATCATGCGTGAAATCACCGACGGCTTCGAGATCGCGCGCCGCGATCTCGAAATTCGCGGCCCTGGTGAATTTCTGGGTGCGCGCCAGTCGGGGCAGGCGATGCTGCGTTTTGCCGATCTGGAAACGGATCAGTGGCTGGTTGAGCTGGCGCGCAATCTGGCTCAGCGTTTGTTGATCGAGAATACGGCAGTGGCCGAAGCGCATCTGGCGCGCTGGCTGGGGTCGCGGGAGGATTTCTTGCGGGTTTAATACGAAAGACGCTGGGCCCCAGCCTTCGCTGGGGCGACGGTAGATTAATAAACGTCATCCCAGCGCAGGCTGGGATCCAGCGTCTTTCTCAGTTTTGCCTCGTAGGCACCGACTATGCGAAACTACGCCCATGACTCTGACTGAACTTAAATATATCGTGGCAGTTGCGCGCGAAAAGCACTTTGGCCGCGCCGCCGAAGCCTGTTTCGTCGCCCAGCCTACGCTGTCGGTGGCGATCAAGAAACTCGAAGACGAACTCGGCGTGGCCATCTTCGAGCGCGGCGGCCTTGAGGTATCGGTCACACCGATCGGGCTGCAGATCATCGCGCAAGCAGAGCACGTGCTGGAGCAGACCGCATCCATCAAGAGCATTGCCAAACAAAACAAGGACCCTTTGGTCGGTCCGCTCAGGCTGGGCATCATCTACACCATCGCGCCCTACTTGCTGCCGCAGCTGGTGCACACGATGATAGAGACCGTGCCGCAAATGCCGCTGATCCTGCAGGAAAATTTCACAGTGAAGCTGATCGAATTGCTGCGCGCCGGCGAGCTTGATGCGGCGATCATGGCGCTGCCATTTCCGGATCAGGGTTTGAATGTACAGGCACTGTATGACGAACCTTTTGTCGTCGCGCTGCCGCGTCAGCACCACTGGGCCGAAAGTGCCGCTATCAGCAGCGCAGACTTGAAAAGCGAAACCATGCTACTGCTGGGTGCCGGCCACTGCTTCCGCGACCAGGTACTCGAAGTCTGCCCCGAAATGTCGCGCTTCTCGACTGCCGGCGTTGGTATTGCGCGCACTTTTGAAGGTTCGTCGCTGGAAACTATACGGCATATGGTTGCCTCCGGCATCGGCATTACAGTGCTGCCGCAAGCGTCGGTGCAGCTACAGCCCGACAGTAACAGCATGTTGCGCTATGTGCCGTTCAAAGCCCCTGTCCCTTCACGCCGTGTCGTCATCGCCTGGCGTAAAAGTTTTACCCGCGCAGGTGCCATCGAAGTCTTGCGTCAGGCTGTGCTGTCTTGCAAGTTGAACGGCGTCAGCATGCTGCCGGATGCTCTGCCGCTAGAGGGTTAATTAAATGAGGTTTGCCACCCTTCTGCGCCATCGTCTGCGGCTGTATGCGCAGCTGCTAAGGCTGGACAAACCGATCGGCAGCCTGCTCCTGTTATGGCCCACCTTGTCGGCACTATGGCTGGCCAGCGGCGGCCATCCCGACTGGCAACTGGTCGGCATTTTTTCAATAGGCACTGTGCTGATGCGCTCGGCCGGTTGCGCCATCAATGATTACGCCGACCGCGATTTCGACAAGCATGTAGAACGCACTGCGCAGCGACCGCTGACCAGCGGCCAGCTCGCGCCCTGGGAGGCGCTGGCAGTCGCCGCGCTACTGGCTGTGCTGGCTTTGCTGCTGATACAGCCGCTCAACACACTGACAAAACAACTCTCCGTGGCCGCGGTCCTGATTGCCGGCAGCTATCCTTACTTCAAACGGTTTTTCGCCTTGCCGCAGGCTTATCTGGGGATTGCCTTCGGCTTCGGTATTCCGATGGCGTATGCAGCGGTCATGGGGCAAGTGCCGCCGCAAGCATGGGTGCTGTTGCTTGCCAATGTATTTTGGGCGCTTGCCTACGACACTGAATATGCGATGGTGGACCGCGAAGATGATTTGAAAATCGGTATCCGCACTTCGGCCATCACCTTTGGTCGCTTTGATGTGCTGGCCGTGATGTTTTGCTACACGATCAGTCTGGGGCTGATCGCGGTCACAGGCTGGCAGCTCGGGCTGGGCGCAGGTTTTTATGCCGGCTTGGTAATTGCCGCCGGCATCGCGTTCTACCACTGGACGCTGATTCGCCATCGCGAACGGATGGCCTGCTTCGCCGCCTTTCGTCATAACAATTGGTTGGGTGCAGCGGTGTTTGCGGGCATCGTTCTCGGCTAACGAACTGCGCTCGCCGGCTCTGCCGCATCTTCACAACAGCGCGGTAAATTCCCCTCTGTTCTTCTTGTAAGTGCCATTCCGTTCAGGTCAGAATGACAGACCATGGACCTTACCGAATTGCTTTCCTTCTCCGTCAAGAACAAGGCCTCCGACCTGCATCTGTCGGCTGGCTTGCCACCCATGATTCGCGTCAACGGCGATGTGCGGCGCATCAATTTGCCTGCGATGGAACACAAAGACGTGCACGGCATGATTTATGAAGTCATGAACGACGCGCTGCGCAAGACGTATGAAGAACATCTTGAAGTCGATTTTTCGTTCGAGATTCCGGGCCTGGCGCGCTTCCGCGTCAATGCCTTCAACCAGGATCGAGGTGCGGCAGCAGTACTGCGCACCATCCCGTCAAAAATCCTGACTCTGGAAGACCTGAATGCACCCAAAATCTTTGCCGACCTGGCGATGAAACCGCGCGGCATGGTGCTGGTGACGGGCCCGACAGGATCGGGCAAATCCACCACGCTGGCGGCGATGGTCAATCATGTCAATGAAAATGAATACGCGCATATCCTGACGGTGGAAGACCCGATCGAGTTCGTGCATGAATCGAAAAAAGGACTGATCAACCAGCGTGAAGTGGGCTCGCATACGCATTCGTTTTCTGCCGCCTTGCGTTCGGCACTGCGCGAAGACCCGGACGTCATTCTGGTCGGCGAATTGCGCGACCTCGAAACCATCCGGTTGGCTTTGTCGGCAGCAGAAACCGGACATCTCGTGTTTGGCACACTGCATACGGTATCGGCCGCCAAGACGGTAGACCGGATTGTCGATGTCTTTCCCGGCGATGAAAAAGAAATGGTGCGCGCGATGCTGTCCGAATCATTGCAGGCGGTGATCTCGCAGACGCTGCTGAAAACCAAGGACGGCAGTGGCCGCGTTGCCGCGCACGAAATCATGCTGGGCACACCGGCGATACGCAACCTGATTCGCGAAGCGAAGGTCGCGCAAATGTATTCGGCCATACAAACCGGCGCCAGCTTCGGCATGCAGACGCTGGACGCAAGCCTGATGGATCTGGTCAAGCGCAACCAGATTTCCATGGCTACGGCACGCAGCGCTGCCAAGACCCCTGAAAACTTCGCGGGCTGACAAATGGAATCCGACAGCGCAAAAAAACTCATGCATGAGCTTTTGCGGCTGATGAAAAGCAAGGGCGGCTCCGACCTGTTCATCACCAGCGGCTTTGCGCCTGCCATCAAATTCAGCGGCAAGCTGATGCCGGTATCAACACAACCGCTGTCGCCCGACGATGCGGCAGCACTGGTGCAGGCAGTCATGAACGAACGCCAGCGCGTAGAATTCGACATTTCGAAAGAATGCAATTTCGCGATCAGCCCCGACGACATCGGCCGCTTCCGCGTATCAGCTTTCGTGCAGCAGGCAAAAGCCGGCATGGTACTGCGCACCATTACTACCGATATTCCCGAACTCGATGCATTGCACGTACCGCAGGTGTTGAAAGAAGTCGTGATGTCCAAGCGCGGTTTAGTGATCATGGTAGGCGCAACCGGCTCCGGCAAATCGACCACGCTGGCGGCCATGATCGGGCACCGCAATGCGAACAGCCACGGCCACATCATTACCATCGAAGATCCAATCGAGTATGTGCATCCGCACATCAATTGCATCATCACACAGCGCGAAATCGGCACTGATACCGCCGACTGGCATACCGCACTCAAGAACACCTTGCGACAAGCACCGGACGTGATTCTGATCGGTGAAATCCGCGACCGTGAAACAATGGACCATGCAATTGCCTTTGCCGAAACCGGCCACCTCTGTCTGGCCACACTGCATGCAAACAATAGCAATCAGGCGCTGGACAGGATCGTGAATTTTTTTCCGGAAGAACGGCGCCAGCAATTGCTGATGGATTTATCGCTGAACCTGAAAGGCATGATTTCGCAAAGGCTGATCCCGCTGAAAGAGGGTAACGGACGCTGTGCCGCGGTCGAGATCATGCTCAATTCTCCGCTCATTTCAGATCTGATCTTCAAAGGCGATGTGCACCAGATCAAGGAGATCATGAAAAAGTCGCGCGAACTTGGCATGCAGACCTTCGATCAGGCGCTGTTTGACCTGGTCGAGGCTGGCAAGATATCCATGGAAGACGCGCTGCGCAATGCCGATTCCGTGAACGACTTGCGGCTGGCATTGAAGCTCTACGGCAAAGAATCGAAAAGCCGTGATCTGGCTGCTGGCACGGCTGGGCTCGATATTATTTAGCGTTCAATTCTAATCGGCTACAACCGCTTTCGTTCCGCCCCCTGGAAAAAATTCTCGCCATAGATCGCAACAACTTCTATTCCTCAAGTACCCGAACAACACTGCTTTTCCCCCTCTTTTCTACTGACTAAGTAGTCTCACTCAGGATTAACTTATGTCATACGGAAAGGCGAGCAGCGGTTTTTAAACATCGCTACGCCCGCCCTGTTAAGGCACGCCGCCTGACTTCAAAAATATCAGTCGGGTTGACCACGCTGCCCGCAAGTTTGCAATTATTTCAAGGAGCCATTTCATGAACACCCGACTGCACATCATGCACAAACATCAAGGCTTCACGCTCATCGAGCTGGTGATCGTAATCGTCATCATCGGTATATTGGCAGCCATTGCACTACCAAAAATGACTGACCTGGCAGGCAACGCACGCGCTGCCACCATCAAGGGCGTGACCGGCAGTCTTGCCTCGGCCAATACCGCCGTTTATTCCGCAGCGCAGATCGCCAATCAGGGTGGTGCTACCGGTTCTGTCTCGGCCTGCAATGCGACCGTTGGCACAGTCTATGGGTATGCAGCTGATTCGACCGAATTGCTCAAATGCGTGACCCTGTCACCGGCTTCGGACTTCACCACCACCACAGCCAACACGGTCTCGCATGCAGGCGCCACCACGCCGGCAAGCTGCAAGGTGGTCTATACCGCGGCAACTGCGACCACGCCACCTGACTACACCACTACATTGACTGGTTGCTAAGTACGAGCATTACAGATAACTATTGAAACACCGGCCATGGAACAAACTCATGATCATCAGGGACACCGCATTCCAGCGAGTCCACGGCAACAGTGGCTTCACACTGATGCAACTGATCATTGTGCTGTCCATGGTCGGCATTCTCGCTGCCTACGTCATTCCGAAAATGATGCCCAGTGCAGGCAAGAGCACCGCCGGCTACCAAGCCCTGAAACTGGCTGACAATTTGCGCCATACCCGCATGCTGGCACTCTCATGGGGCAAGGCGTTGAAATTCCAGTCCGACTCTGCAAGTTACCGCGTCACCTGTTCCACACCCGCCGCATGCAGCAATGCCACACCGGCTGCCGCCAGTTGTCCGAACCCCACTGCAGTCATCATCGACCATGGGCATAACGGTCCTTTCTGCATTGCGCTCGAGAGCGGCGTCTCACTCAGCGGCCCTGCCGAAATTGAATTCGACTTGCTCGGACGTCCGCTTGCGACTGCCAGTTCCACTTACCAAATTTTCGTTGGCAGCACACTAATGGCCACGGTCACCGTAGCGGCCGGCACCGGCTTTGTCAGTACTGCGGTATATCAATGAAAACGCACACCATGCGCGGCTTTACCCTGATCGAGATGGTCATCTTGATGGTGGTTTTTTTTGGTGCCGTCGTTTCACTCTTGTCGGTATCGCGTGAAGCCGCGCAACGAGTCGCCGATATCGATGCGTCATCGCGCGCCATGCAGTACGCGCAGGAGCGTGCAGAAATGGTGCTGGCGGACCGGCGCAATCCAAACCGCGGCTATGCCTACGTACCATTGCAAAGCGCCAGCTGCGCTACCGTGTCAGCCAGTTGCGCCTATCCGATGGAAAATCCGCTAACTGGTACCGCGCTGATGCGCAGCGTACAAATCACCAGTGCGTCTTCCAGTCCCCTTTGTCCGGTTCCGGCATCTGGCTGCAAGCAGGTGCTCGTCACCATGACCCGTAGCGGCCGCACCGTGGCAACGGTCACGCTGTTGCTGGCAAATAGCTGATATGCGTCCCGACGCCATGACTGCCATCCGCGGCTTTACGCTCATCGAAGTGGTGATCGTGATCGTCCTGACCGGCATACTGGCGGCGGCTTCGGTGCAGCCTTTGATACAGGCATTTACGGCGCGCGCTCGCGTGGCAAACAATCTTGATGCGGTGGATAGCCTGCGTTATGCAACCGAACGCATCGTGCGCGAATTGCGCCAGACCCAGTTCGATGCCGCCGGCAGCGGCTTCCAGCTCAAGGCGCTGGACTACACCAGCAGCAGCGCTAGCAGCAGCAACGGCATCTGCTTCAAGCGCTCCGGCGGCACCACAGGCACCAGCGTGGCCAGCATTGCACTACGCAAGAGCGGCACGCTGGCCACGCTGGACCAGTCAACCAGCTACCCTGGCTGCAGCGCAGTCTTACCCAACACGCTGAGCGACAAAGTCGCCAACCTGCAATTTACCTACTGGTCTTTTGGCAGCACCGCCACACCGGTTGCCCTGACGGTAGGCGACGCCAACTTCGGCCGATTGCTGAACTTCATTGACATCACACTAACGATCACGCCGGCCGGCAATTCCGGCGTGACGCCCGTATCGTTGCGCACGCGCGTGGTCTTGCGCAATGGCGCATGGGGAGCTGCAAAATGAACGCCGCCATGCAACGCCAGCGCGGCGCATTTACCTATCTGGCGATCTTGCTGCTGCTAGTCGTGGTGGCAACGTCGATGCGATTTTTATTGTCGGCAGCAGAAGCAAATAATTATGCCGCTGTCATCCACGCTCAAAGCCTGCAGGCACTGATGCTGGCTGACAGCGGTGTTGAAATCGCACTGGCTAAAATGCGCAATGCCGGCCCGCTGTCCTGCACCAACAGCGCGCAGCCTTCCGGCGCGCTCGGTGCTGGCAGCTACAGCCTTGTCGCCAGCCAGATCAGCTCGATGGCAGTGGCTTCCAGCTGCAACGGCCTGCTGACCAGCAAAGGCTGCCGCATCCAGACACAAGCCAACGTCGGCGCGACGGCGCGCACTGTCAGTCTCGATGTTGCCTACTGCTCGCCGACGGAGGCTGGCAGCTCCGGCTTCGGTGGCTACACCAGCAACATCACGCAAAAAATTACCCCCTATCAGGCCAACTCCGTCGTCGTCAGCAACCTGGCATTCCGTCGCAAGCTCGATTCAGGCGGACCCAACGCCTCTGCCACTACCTGCAACCAGACCGGCACCTATGCCGGCACCTGCACGCAGGGATGGAATATTGAATCGAGCTCGGGCCTCAACAGCGTAGGCGGACGCGGCACGATCGCCACCACGACCTCCATCGGCGACTATTACGTTAACCAGAATCTTGAAGCCGACCGTAACTATGTCGCTGTCGGCGCTATTTTTGAAGGTACAGGCGTGACCTATCTGGGCGCCTATGCCGACGGCAGTTCCGCCTCCAACAAGGGTACGACCGGCACTTCCAATATCGTGATGGGCCAGGTCACCGATGGCCGCAGCAGTGGCACCAGCGCCACAGGTACGGCCGGCTGGTGCAAGGGCGCCGACACGCTCGTATTCGGGTTCTCGGCCAAGTCTTTCAATACCAATGACACGCTGACCTCGGTGACCTTTGGCGCAGTCAACATGCCGCTGGTGCTACTGGAGCGCTATACCTCGATTTATACCGATATGTATTCCGAGGTCTGGTACGCCTACAAGCCTGCCTCCTCCGGCGGCATCGACAGCCTGTTTGCCAGCGGCGTGCCGACCGATTTTCACATCACTAAAAGTGGCGTCACTACCGATCAGTGGGCAGCCGGCTTTGCGTGCCTGAAAAATGTCGACCCTGCCACCCCGCGCGGATTGGTCAGCTTTATGCAGCCGTATAACTGGTGGGAGCCCTACTGATGAACTGGCCGACTTTAGCGCGCGAGACCATCACGGCATTCAGGAAGCGCCTGCAACTGAGCAGGCTGCGCACGCCGCAAGGCTGGTGTGCCATCTCGGTTGGCGAGCATCATTTGCTGGGTGCCGCTGTTGCAGCGCCCAAGCGCAAAGGCGATCTGCCGCAGGTACTCGGCGTAGCATCGCTGGAACGGGATAGTCAGGAACCCGCGTTACAAGCGGCCGCATTAACGGCGATGGCAACGCAACTGGCCACGCCGAATCACCCTTATGCGCTCTTGCTGCCGCGCGACGACTATCGTGTTTCAGTATTGCCCGAGCCGGCTGTGCCGGCAGCCGAGCTGGCGCAGAGCGTGCGCTGGCAACTGGCGCCGGTTCTAGATTTCGCCATCGAAGAAGCGGTGGTTGAGCACATGAGCATTCCCACGGCCAGCTGGCAACCCGACAAGCAACAAGATCTGTATGCCATCGGGGCCAAAAGCGCGACGATGGAGCAGTACGCCGCCAGCTTTCGCGAGGCAAGGCTGCGGCTGCGGGCTATCGATATTCGTGAAACTGCGCAGCGCAATATTGCTGCGCTGGCGGAGCAGCCGGACGAGGTGCTGGGCATGGTGTCGTTTGGTGTGCGTCATGTGCAAATCACGTTCACCTGGCATGGCGAGCTTTACATGGACCGCCTGATTGCCGAGCCAATCGCCAGCATGGATGACTATCCGGACCGGCGCGCCGCAATTTACGCACGCATTCTGCTGCAGGTGCAGCGCTCTGTGGATGCCCTGCACGACAACCTGCCTTTCATGCAACTGGGGCGCATTCTGGTGGCCGGCGCGCCGCCCGATTTTTGCGAGCAGCTCGCTGCTTCTGTCAGCGAGCCGGTTGACATGCTGTCACTGGAGTCATTATTTGACCTGTCACTGGTGCCGAAATTGCGCGACCCGGCCTTTGGCATGCGCTACTTTGCCGTGCTGGGTGCGGCATTGCGCGGCATGGAGAAGTCTTCATGAGCCAGCAAATCAACCTGCTGCCGCGCGCGCCAGCCTCACCCGCAATTTCTGCAAAGCGCTCACTGCTGCTGCTGTCAGTTTGGCTGTTGTGGATGCTCGCTTACGGAGAGTGGCAAAAAATACAGGCCGACCAATTGCATCAGATGGTGCTACGTACCGAGCAGCACTTGCAGGGTCAGCAAGCCATTGTGCAGTCTTTGAAGCGCAAACTGGGTGAGCCGCCGGGCAATCTGGCCGCGCAGATTGCCGCGCTGGAGCCGCAAACCCGCGTCTCGAAAGATATTCTGGAGCGACTGAAAAATGGCGAACTAGGCAGCATCAACGGCTATGGCGAGCAACTCGAGATGTTGGCAAAAATTAATCAGCCCGGCGTCTGGCTGACGTCGATCATGATCAGCAATGCCGGCCGCAGTGTTCAGATCGAAGGACGCGCGCTGCAAAAAAATATGGTGCTGAGCTATGCGCGCCGGCTCAATGCATGCATGGAAAAATTCGACGCGCTGTTCAGTGAAGTCGACATCACGCAATTGCCGCCGGCGCAGCCTGGAGAAACGCCGCAACCCAGGATTTTCGCCTTCAAGCTGCGCTAAAAAAAATGAAAAACCAGCACACCTTGCAAGCTCTTGCCATTCTGTTCGAACAGAAACCGCTGCGCGAACGTGTACTGATGCTCTTCGCTGCTGTCGTGCTGGTATTTTTTTTAATCGATAGTTTGCTGTTATCGCCACAGGAAAAACGCTTCAGGCAATTGAATGGAAAAATGGAAACACTATTGGCAGATACCGAAAAATCACGGCATCAGATCGACGCACTGTCCGCCGAACTGGCGCAGCACAGTGACGTTCGAAAAAAAGCCGAACTCGACAAACTGATACGCCTGATTGCCGAAACCGATGCCCTGCTGTCGGAAGACGATGGCACATCGCTCAAACTGACAGCCTTGCTGAAGTCGCTGCTCGACACCACGCCCGGCTTGCAGCTGGTGTCGTTAAGGACTCTGCCGGTGCTGCCGCTGCTGCCACGCGCGCCGCTTGACGCCGATGGCAAACCTGCACTGAAACCTGCGCCGCCGATGATTGCCGGTTCGGCGCCGCCAGCGCCACCGCCGGCAGTGATTCATCAGCACGGCGTAGAAATCGTCATCAAGGGAAATTACCTGGCGCTACTGCCGTATCTGGAAAAAATAAAACGTTATCCGAAGCGGCTGTTCTGGCTGGAAGCAAAACTCGAAGTTGCCAAATATCCGGACGCGATCTTGCGACTGAACCTGCAAACGCTGAGCGAGCAGAAAGTGACGCCACTGCAATGAAAAAACTATCCTTATTTTTTTTAAGCTTGTTGTTTGTGCTGAATGGTACCCATGTCGCCGCGCAAGCACTGCATGACCCGACCAGGCCGCAGACCGGCGGTAGCGGCAATGCGGTCGTAAGTGCTGCGCCATCTCCGCCACCATTGCCGCGCTTGCAGATGGTACTGATCGGCGCAGAGCGCAGCACGGTCGTGATTGATGGCGAAGTACTGCAGGTAGGGGAGATGTTTAACGGTATGCAGATTCAGACGATTCTGCCAGATGCGGTGGTCGTGAAAACGCGCAAGGGGCCGCGTACTTTGCCGCTGTATGTCCCTTGAGTTGTTGAGAGATAAATGAGGGCGGTGCAAATGGATTTTATTGTGCAACGAAAACCACTGGGTCCCGATTTTCATCGGGACGAGGATAGATAAACAACTGTCTCTCAAAAAAAACCCGTATTGCGTTTTCAAACAGACACAAAGAAGGATGAAACATCATCATGAAAAAAAACCTGATCGCTGTTGCTCTGATGTGCCTTGCCGGCTGTGCGACCAAGCCGCCCGTGATGCCATTGCGGCAGGCAGTGGACGAGGCCTTGGCAGAGGCGCTGGCAAACCGGCCTTTGCCTGAGGCAGCTGAGGCGCCGGATGCCGTCCTGACGCCACCGGAACCTGCCGCACCGCCGGAGGTACCGCAAGCACGGGTCAGCCTGTCACTCAACAATGTACCAGCCAGGCAGTTTTTTTTAGCCCTGACCAGCGGCACCGACTACACCATGCTGGTACATCCCGGCGTTACGGGCAAGCTGTCAGCGCGCATGAAAGATGTGACCGTGACGGAAGCGCTGGATGCGATACGCGACATGTATGACATCGACTACGAGATCACTGGGAAAAGGATTCTGGTCAAGATGCCGGCGCTTGAGACCAAAGTCTTTCAAGTGAATTATTTGAATGGCAGTCGCAAGGGCAATTCCGATACGCGCGTTTCGGCCGGCTCGCTGACTGACACACCTTCGGCCGGCGCTGCCGGTGCGCCAGTTATGCCTACACCGAGCGCACGTCTGTCCGACAGCAGCCGTGTCTCGACTGCCTCCGATACGGATTTCTGGTCCGAGGTCAAAGCCGCGCTAGTGGCAATCATAGGCACGACAGGCAATGGCCGCAGTGTCGTCATCAGCCCGCAATCCGGCGTAGTGGTGGTGCGCGCGATGCCGAAAGAACTGCGCGATATCAGCGACTACCTGAAGGCCACTCAGCTCTCGGTGGAACGGCAGGTCATACTGGAAGCGAAAATCCTTGAGGTACAACTCTCCGATGGATACCAGACCGGCATTAACTGGTCTGGCTTTCGCGTCAATGGCAATAATCGCGGCTCGCTTGGCGTCATCCAGCCCGGCAGTGAACTGTCGAATTCGTCCAGCGGTGCGCCGCTCAGCAGCAACAATCTGGCAAGCCAGCCGGGATTAGACTTGGCCAGCGCCGCCGCTGCCGGTGGCACGCTATTCGGGCTGGCGCTGCAGGGTACAAATTTCGCAGCACTGATCAGCTTCCTCGAAACGCAGGGCGCAGTACAAGTCTTGTCCAGCCCGCGCATCTCGACACTTAACAACCAGAAGGCAGTGCTGAAAATCGGCACTGATGAATTTTTTGTCACCGGCGTTTCCGGTGGCACTACCACGCCATCTGCCGGTGGCGCTATCACGACGACGCCGAATGTCACGCTGCGTCCATTCTTCTCTGGCGTAGTGCTCGATGTGCTGCCGCAGATTAATGGCGACGGCAACATTATTTTGCATGTGCGACCGTCCGTGTCGCAGGTGACGACCGTGAACAAGAATATCAATCTGGGCTCGGGTGGGCAGTTGACCCTGCCGCTGGCGTCGAGCAGCGCGTCCGAAGCCGACAGTGTGGTGCGCGCCAAAAACGGTCAAGTGATTGTGATCGGCGGACTGATGCGCCAGAGCGGCACACAAGATCGCTCGCAAGTGCCAGGCCTGGGAAACTTGCCGGTCGCCGGCGTATTTTTTGGCAACACTGGCAGAGCAAACCAGAAGCGCGAGCTGGTGATTTTATTAAAGCCGACCATTGTCCAGAGTGACGCAGCGTGGACCGATGACGTACAAAAAGCGCGCCAGCGGGTCAATCAGATCGGCACTCGTAACAACAAGGGAAATTAGTCTGATGGAGAATGAATTGCAGGCAAAAATGTGGGATGGCGTTGAGCGCCGCAAGCCCCGGACAGCGATGCCTTTCGTCGATTTGTTCAGGCAGGAAGTCGATCTGCAACTGGCGCAGAATTTGCCGGAGACGCATGCGCGCCGCTTGCTGGCCGTGCTGCTGGAAGACCGTGCCGACACCTGGCTGGTGGGTTTGGCCGACCCCGGCAATTTACGTGCGCAAGACACCATCTCCAGCTTGCTGAAACGCCCGATCGAGGTAGCTCGCGTTGACAAGGATGCGCTGCAGATGACGCTCGACAGGGTCTACGGCAAGACCGAACAGCTGGGTGAATTTGCACGCGAGGTCGAACGTGATATAGACCGCGACAATGGCATCGTTGACTTGAACCTGATCGGTGCATCACTCGATGATGTCGATGCGCCTGTCGTAAAACTATTGCAAACCATTTTCGACCATGCAGCGCAGGTGCGGGCCTCCGACATTCATATCGAACCGCAAGAAAAAAAACTGGTGGTGCGCTACCGCATTGATGGCGCGCTGTATGTGCAGGCCGAAGCAGACTTGAAAATTGCGTCGCCACTGGTGGTACGCCTGAAGCTGATGGCGGGACTCGATATTGCCGAAAAGCGGCTGCCGCAGGATGGCAGGATTGCGGTGCGTTCCGGTATTCACAAGCTTGATGTGCGGGTTTCAACCTTGCCGACGCTATATGGTGAATCTGTGGTGCTGCGGGTGCTGATGCAGCAGCAGGGTCTGGTGCAACTGAAAGAAACCGGTATGCACCCCGATGTATTTTCCATGTTCGAGCGGGCGATCAAGTCGCCGCACGGCATTGTCCTTGTGACCGGCCCCACCGGCAGCGGCAAAACCACAACCCTGTATGGCGCGCTGCAAATGCTGAATCAGCCGGACGTCAAGATTCTGACGTGCGAAGATCCGGTGGAATACCGCATGCACGGCATTGTGCAGGTGCAGGTGAATGAAAAAATCGGCCTCAACTTCGCGCGCGTGCTGCGCTCGTTCTTGCGGCAGGATCCGGATGTGATTTTCATCGGTGAGATCCGGGACCAGGAAACTGCGCAGATCGCGACCCGCGCTGCCATGACCGGGCATCTGGTGCTATCGACTTTGCACACCAATGACGCGGTGACGACGCCGGGCCGTTTGATCGACATGGGTATTCCGCCTTACATGATTGCGTCCACACTGCTGGCAGTGTTGTCGCAGCGCCTGCTGCGCGTGATCTGCACCTACTGCAAAGAGCCGTACACGCCAAACGACGATGAGAGCGCATGGCTCAAGCACCACGTCAAAGAGCCAGTTGCACCCGGCAGTCTCGCGCATGGAAAAGGCTGCACGCGCTGCAATGGCTTCGGCTACAGCGGCCGCACTGGTGTGCACGAAATTCTGGAAATGACGCCGCCTCTGGCGCGCGCCTTGCGCAGCGGCGATCTCAGCGAATTCGAACGTGATGCTGCCGAATTTATGGGTAACACAACGATAGAACACCGCGTGCTCGCGCTGATGCTGGCGGGCGAAACAACGGTGGCCGAAGCGATGAAAGTGGTCTCATGGGCTGAAGACTGATGGATAATTTTACTTACGAAGGCCGCAACCAGCGCGGCGAACTCATTAAGGGCAAGATCGAGTCGCCAAATCAGCAGGCTGTCGCGCAATGGATGCTGGGTACCGGCATCACGCCGGTGATGATTCGGCCTATTCCGCAGGCCAAGCCACAGCCGCAATGGCTGACAAAAATTCAAGGGCAAGGCTCGTTGTCGCCCACGGAGTTACTGCTTTTCACAAGACAGATGGGCACCATGGTGAAAGCTGGTTTGCCGTTGCTGCAGGCCCTGGCCGGCATGCAAAAGTCGTCGACTAATATCCGGCTTGTTGCGCTGCTCGGTGCAATTCGTGAAGACCTTGATAAAGGACTGGAGCTGTCAACGGCTATGGCGCGTCATCCGAAATTTTTCGATGACTATTATGTGAGCATGATTCGCGTGGGAGAAGGCGCTGGACAGCTGGAAGAAATTTTCGTGCGGCTGTTCGCGCAACTCGAATTCGAGCGTGACATGAAACAGAAAATCAAGGGCGCACTCCGCTACCCGACCTTTGTGGTCATCGCGATATCTGTTGCAATCGGCATCCTGACGATTTTCGTAATTCCGGTGTTTGCAAAAGTTTATACCAGCATGAAGGTACAACTACCGCCGTTGACGCGGCTCTTACTGGCCGTGTCCGACTTCGCCGTAAATTACTGGTGGCTGGTGATTGCGGTGATCATGACTGCGATCTATGGTTTTCGTTTGTATCTGAAGCAATCGGAAGGCCGGTATCGTTGGGATAAATTTAAACTCAAGCTACCCTTGATCGGTAGCATTCTGTCGAAAGCTGGTATTGCGCGGTTTTGTTTGTCGTTTTCGATTGCATGCAGAAGCGGCGTACCGATCGATCAGGCATTTACGCTGGTGGCTAAGGTGGTTGATAACGCGTTTTATGAGAAACGCATCCACCAAATGAGGGACGGCATTACGCGCGGCGAGACCATGCTGCGCATTGCACAGTCCGCCGGCATTTTCAAGGCAATGGAATTGCAGATGATCGCCGTCGGCGAAGCAACCGGCGAAATGGAAAAAATGATGGCACAGGTCGCGCAGATGTATCAGGAAGAAGTGCAGTATGAAGTCGGTCGACTGGGTAGTGCGATCGAGCCGATTTTGCTGGCCGTGATGGGGGGGCTGGTATTGCTGCTGATGTTGGGAATATTTTTGCCGCTGTGGGATCTGGGGCAACTGGCCCAGCAGAGTTAAGTCAAGCGGATTGAGCCGGGCGTGCACAATCCGCTATCTTGCTGGTCGCTGACTTACAGGCGCTGATCTTCTGCAGCCTGATTCGCAATATGTTGATTTTTTAAAGCAGCTTCATCGAAGTAATTCGCCGAAAATAAAGTGATCTCTTCGATTTGCACAATCGGGGCGCAAGTATCATCAAAAAATTCAGGCCTGCCTTCCATCGCTTTCTTCCAACAGCACAGTGCCTGATTGACAGCATCGTTCAGGACCACATCATTTTTGAACAAATTATTTTGCAGACGCACTCCACGCAGGCTTGTATTGGCATGGATAACGCCATCCTGCCGTTCCGACCCGACAGCATGAATGACGGGTAGCGCACCGGCTTCCGTCAGCGTATTGGAGCGCAGATCAAGGTGTTGCAGGCAGGGATGCTCTGCCAGAGCATCCCGGATTGCGAGGGCAGTGGCGTCATTAAATCCGGTTTCTTTCATATACAGGTGTGACAGTGGCGTCTTCAGTTGAAACAACTCAGGTAGTACTGCAGAAGCCTGATTGCCTGTGCAAAGCGGATTTCCATCAAGATTGAGCTGATAAATAATGGGCTTGATTTTCATGAACGCAAGCAAAGGATGCAGGTCTGTGTCTCGCATGCGATTCATCGACAAGTCCAGTATGACGGGACAGCTCGCATCTACTGCTGACAATGCCGTCTGCAGAATGCTTTGCAGCGTAGCGAGTTCACCCTTGAACCCGCTGGCATTGATCTTCAGCGGCTTGCCGCGGATGCTGCTGATTTGCTCACTGACTGCCGGATTAAAATCAAACTTGCATAGATTGAACTCGATCGCCTTGAAGCGAGTCAGGGCACCGGTTGCCATCTCCCCGCTCAGCCTCATAGACACGTTATTGCAGACACTGGCTGCACTTCCCAGAAACTCTTTGCGATAGATTTTGGCATTCCGGATAAGTACTTTAGCCTGTGCTTGCCAGTACGGTGCCGGACCGATTTTCAACGCAGTAGAAAATACCTTACCGTTCTCATCCTTGCGCATGAACTCCCGTACTGCGCTGCGCATATTTTTTGATGTTTTTGCCAGCGCCACCAAACCTTGTTGAAATTCCACCGGCATGGCGGCGTGGGTAAAAATAAGATTTTTCACATCGGCTGGAATACTTTCCAGCGTAGTGATTGTGGATGGCACGAACATGAAGGGATTACCCTCCGGTGTGCCTTTTTGCACGTCGCCGCTTTCTTCCACATTGAAGGGTGTGCTTGTCAGCGCACTGTCGATGACATTGCTTATGCGATTACCAGTTTTTTGCATGCGGATTTACCTATATATTTTGAGTCGCGCCAATTCTCAGAGTGGCACGCAAGCAAAGTCGGGAACGCTAATTACAAACTAGTTCCTCGTCGTATTTTTATAGGCTTTCAGCGATGGCATTTTTTGCGAAAATTTCCTGATAAAAAATGATGAGCTGATTTAAGGCTGTGTGAGCCAAATCAACGTCATCAACCTGAACCACATACACGCCAATTTCTGAAAATGGATCATCATTTTTTGGTTTGCAATCTGCATCGAGTACATTTTGTAATTCAATAATTGCCTGACTAATCGTGTCATTCATCATGAAATTATTTTTTTGCAAGCGCACAGCAGTCAGCACTCTGTTCACCTGCCATTGGCCGGAATCTGTTTGATAGCCAACTGCTTTGATCACCGAAAGCGTGCCCGCTTCAGTCAAGGCATTGTTGCGCAAGTCGAGATGCATCAGACAGGGGTTTTTATTCAGTATCGACGCAATACAGTGTGCGCTCGCATCATTGAAACCGGTATTGGAAAGATACAAGTGGGACAAGGGGCTGACAAATTTGCATAGCGCGGCCAAAGGCAAAGAGGCTTCCTCGCCTTCGCACAGGAAATTATTCCTCAGGTCCAGTTGATAAATGATCGGAGATTTTTTGATGAAAGCAAGCAGCGGCAACAAATCGTCTGTTCGCAATTCGTTGTTGGACAGATCGAGTATCAGTTGGCAATCGGGATTCACCAAACCCAGCGCCGGCACCAGCTCATTAAGGTAACGCTCACGCCCTATGCCCGATGCATCTATCTTGACCGGCTTGCTCCGAACACATCGTATTAGCTGGCTGATTTCAAAATTAATGACAACATGGCGCAAACAAAACTGCACAGCAATATATTTTGACAAGGCGTCAATCGCAGCCTGCCCGCTGACACCCTCCTCCGCAGTGCTGCTCAATCGCTTTGAACTGATACCAAACGCCATTCGCAATTTGTCTGCATTGCCCAGCAGCGCCTTGGCATTGTCATGCCATAAACCAGTCTGAACAGCCTGCAAGGCTTGCCGAAAAGCGATACCCCGCTCATCGTTGCACATGAAATCCAGCACGTCTTCGCGCTGGAATTTTGTGGTTTTTGCCAGCGCTGGCAGGCCAGTCAAAAGCTGCACCGGCCGCGTCGCCCAGCCATAAATTTCATGCCGCACTTCACGCGGCAGACAGGAAAAATCTGTAACCGGCTCGGGTGATCGCAAGCTACGTATGACCGGTACAGATTGATGTTCGGACACCGAAAAAACTGACGAATTATTTTCTCCAGCGGCGACGCCAACTGCGATGGTGTTGGTAATTTTTTGCATGCCGGCCCTTAGGAAAATGACTCTCTAAGGAACATCGGAATTAGCGTGGTTCCAGTCAGCTTCCTGTTACCAGGCCACGCTTACTCGGGTCAGTCTTTTCCGAATTCTTCCCCTAGTTCTTTACCCCGGGCGGCAGCTGCATGCAAAGCCTGCACGATGGACTGCTGCACACCACTGGCTTGCAAACTTGTGAGTGCGGCATAGGTGGTGCCACCCTTGGAAGTGACACGCTCGCGCAATACCGCAACCGGCTCTGCCGATTGCATAGCCAGTTCGGTAGCGCCGGCAAAGGTGGCCAGCGCGAGTTGCTTGCCCTGCTCTGCCGTCAGGCCAAGTTCGAGCGCCGCTTGCTGCATGGCCTCGATAAAATAAAACACATAGGCCGGCCCGCTGCCGGAGATGGCGGTGACAGCATCGATCTGGCTTTCATCCATTAGCCAGACGGTTTGGCCGACCGCCTGCAGGATAGATTCGGCAGCTTCTTTCTGCGTCGCAGACACCCCCGGCATCGCCGCCAGACCGGTGATACCCATGCCAACCAGCGCCGGTGTATTCGGCATCGTGCGCACAATCGCGCCATGGCCACCGAGCCAGCGCGACAAATCGACTGCACGTATGCCGGCGGCTATCGACAGTACCAGTTGCTGTTTGATATACGGCGCCAGTGCCGCAGCGACTTCCCGCATCTGTTGCGGCTTGACTGCCAGCACGATCACGTCAGACGCAGCGAGCGTGGCATCAATCGCCGGCGCAGTGCGCACGCCAAAGCGCTGCGCGAGCACAGCAAGTGCATCCGGATTGACATCGACGACATGAATATTTTCAGCAGCGGTGAGCTTGCCAGCAAGGCCGCCGATCAAAGCCTGCGCCATATTGCCGCCACCGATAAAACTGATTTTCAAATTAGTTTGCATAGTCTCTCTTTCCAAAAATAGCGGTACCGATACGCACGATGGTCGCGCCTTCGGCAATGGCAGCAGGCATATCGGCAGACATGCCCATAGACAGCGTGTCGGTTTCAATGCCGAGCGCCGCAAGTTCTTGTTGCAGCATTCGCAATTGCGCAAACGGCTTGCGCTGCTGCGCTTCTGTTTGCGCCGGCTCGGGGATGGCCATCAGGCCGCGCAGCCTCAAGTTAGGCAACTGCGACACCGCTTGCGCCAGCGCGGGCAATTCGGCCGGCGTGACACCGCTCTTACTAGCTTCACCGCTAACATTGACTTGCAGGCAGATATTCAATGGCGGCAGAGCGGGCGGGCGCTGGTCTGACAAGCGCTGCGCGATTTTTTCACGGTCAACTGCGTGCACCCAGTCGAAATGCTCGGCCACAGGGCGGGTCTTATTGCTTTGCAAAGGACCGATGAAATGCCATTCCAGCTTCAGATCGGGACGCTGCTCACGCACAGCAACGATCTTGTCGACCGCTTCCTGTAAATAGTTTTCACCAAAGGCCTGCTGGCCGGCATCGGCAGCCTGTATCACGGCATCGGCGCCAAAGGTCTTGGAAACGGCCAGCAGCAGAATGGCATCAGGATCGCGACCGGCGGCTTGCGCAGCACTGACGAGGGCTTGTTGCACGAGGTGCAAATTCATGGGTATGGACATAGGTTAACATTATCCCTCATCAGCAGCCGCCGGCAGAAAGCAGCGCGGGCTGCTACTATTTGCAGCACCTCATCTAATGAAACTGATCCCATGAACAGCATTTATGAAATCAACGTCAATTCCCTGTCCGGTGCCCCGCTCGCATTGTCTGACTGGCGCGGCAAAGTACTCCTGATCGTTAACACCGCCAGCAAATGCGGCTTCACACCACAATACAAGGGCCTCGAAGCCCTCTACGAAAAATATAAAGACCAGGGCTTTGCGGTGCTCGGCTTTCCCTGCAATCAGTTTGGCGGGCAGGAACCGGGCAATGCAGAAGAGATAGGCGCGTTTTGCGAAAAAAATTTCGGGGTCAGCTTCCCGCTGTTTGCCAAAGTCGATGTCAATGGCGAACATGCGCACCCGCTTTTCAAGCTGCTGAAAAAACAAGCACCCGGCATTTTAGGTACTGAGGGCATCAAATGGAATTTCACCAAATTTTTGATAGGTAAAGACGGCAAGGTGACAGATCGTTTCGCACCAACCACGAATCCGCAAGAACTTGAAAAACAAATCGCAGCCTTGCTGGCTGCATGATCCTGCGTCATGCATTGAAGCAGATAGCGAGATTTTTGAAATAGCATCAGGCAGCTTTTCCGGCTGCCTTTTGAATACCCCCTCCCCTTCCTCCGAAGTTGCAAAAGTTCGTTTATCGACCGTAATTTGCTAGGTGGTTCCGATTAAGCGGCTTTCTGTCCTGCTGAACCATAGTCAAAGCGAAGTTACCTATTTTTTCGATACGCCAAGTAGAGGGCTGGCCGGGTAAATCTTCACTTTTTTATCCAATAAAAATTGGTCAGCCTCTTTTGATTTGAAATCAATCGGAGGAGACAAAATGGATCAAACAGAGTTTATGGCCTTGTGCCATTCAACCAGCTTAGAGCTCGAATGCAAGGACCCGGATGCTCTCGGCAAGACCAATATTATTGATGTCGATGGCGTGCGCATCGGCCTTTTTTTCGATGAAGATATGGCACCGGACCGCATCCTCTGCTACATCGACATCGGCAAACTACCGGCCTTCGATAGGGAACAAATCCTCGAGCGCATACTCGCTATCAATCTGCTCACCGGCAGCAAAACTTCCGGGGTTTACGGCCTCGACCAGCAAAGCGATACGCTGATCTTTGTGCAGCAATTCCTTTATCCAGAACTAATGACTGGAGAAGATCTGGCCGAGATCCTGCAAGGCTATAGCGAGCATGCACTCAGCCTGAAGCAAAACCTGCTCGACCCGTCCAACCTGCTACCGGTACCCGAGATCCTCGCGAACTCGTTCAATGCCGCTCCGCAAGCAATGGCTTAGGAGGCGTGATGCTTAATATAATTCCCACGAATACTGCGGTCCCAAACACACCGAATAACTCGGCTCCTCCCGTACCGCCTCCACGCAAAAGGATTGCAGTTCCGGCGAGCACCAACACGCCGGCGACACCAGGCACGCCAACACCGCCTGATCTGGTGCAGTTGCATGCAAGTTCATCCACAGCGTCACCCTATCCCGATGCTAAGCATCAAGAAAAGGAGCAAAAGAAAAACCGCATCGCTTCGGCTGAAATAAAGCAGAAGGACAAACAGAATATTCGTAAAGAAGAAAGTTCTTCGTCTGATGTGCAAGGTGATATTGCCTCACCGAAGAAATCACCCACTGAAAAACTTAAAGAACTCAACGCAAAGATACGCAGGACGGAGAGAAATCTGCATCGCGCGCAAAATGATGACAGACAGGAGAAGCGTGCAAAAAAACTGGCGAAAGGCCTCCGGGAATTGAAGCAAGAGAAAGCGAAGCTTGAAAAACAAATAAAAAAAATCGCAGCGAACGCCGATCAATCCGACAGCGTTTCATCAAACGAAAGAAGTTCTGATTCTGAAATTGCTCCTGGGTCAAATACCAAAGATCAGTCCGATGCGCCCGATGCGCTGGAAACCATTCAGAACATGCTGGACGATGGCGAACAAGCCATGGAAGCCCTGTCAAAGGAAATTAGGGGCTTGATCAATTCGCCCGGCAATCAGGACAAGATTAAAGAGCTTATGAACCAAACGGCAGAGATACAGGGTGACATAAATAGCCTAAAGATCTTGCTCAAGCACTACGGCGCTGACGGTGCGCCACAGCCGGTG
The DNA here is from genome assembly GCA_030157545.1 of Burkholderiaceae bacterium. GTDB lineage: Bacteria > Pseudomonadota > Gammaproteobacteria > Burkholderiales > Burkholderiaceae_D > Pernthalerella. Next base: position 28,855 of record JAOAUN010000055.1, on the reverse strand, counting down.
GCCAAGCCCGAGGGTTCGTCAAGCACGGCCAGACCAACGCTGCAGCATCCAGGCGTTAGCAAGTCAGAAAAAAGCCTGGCCCTCCTCGAACTGATACGAACCAAAACCTCTCGTCGCCCAGAGCCAGCCATCATCTCGCCAAAACCGGTGTCAGAAAATGGAGGCAAGGCTCGCTTTGATGATAGTAGCGAAGTCGTTGGCGATGCTAGCAGCGAAGTCGTTGGCGAAAATAGTAGCGATGGCAACAGTAAAGACAGCGACAGCTTTTCGTCAGTAATGCACAGCGTCCATGAAAACGCCCGCAACAGTACGCTGATCATGCCCGAAGACCTGAAGCTGCGCTTAAGCCTGCAAGCTCGCAAGACCGTCGATAAAATCGATTTTGGAATAGAAAAAGCTGCAATTGAAGGCGACCAGATGGGCCTGCTTGTCGCCAGTATCAAAGCGCAGCTAAACCGTATGCGAGAAGATGGCCATAGCACTGCCAGTGAAATTGCAGAAAAAGAAAAGATGCTGGTTGAACACAAAAAAAAACAGCGGAAATTTTTTATTAAAGTCGGGAAGCTGATCGAAGCACGCGACAAGTTAGAGGAGAAAGAACTTCCGGAAATACCCCGCCCCACTCGCAAGGAGAAAGAAGAAGCCTACAAGGCCTTAATTGAAAGCGTCAAATCGATTCAGACGCGCGGGCTGGAAAAAATTCATACCGACATGCTTGCTGAACTTGAGCGCACCACCGGCGCAAGCCTGTTTTCGACAAGCGCTTATACCCTGCTTGCAGGTGCCTCCGCTTTTTCTGTCTCTTTTCTGATTGCAAATACGCTGTCCCGCTTCGTACCGCGGCCCTTGATAGCGATCAGCTGGGTAGGCGCACCGAGCGTGGCCGGCACGCTGCATGTGATTACCGCCACGCCCATGGCCAAGCAAGTAATGCAGCGAGCCTGGACCAGCAATGCCATGGGTGAATTGAACAACCACTTCAAGCTGCGCGGCTCTGCGCTGCGTGACTGGTGGCGCGGCGAGTCGAATGAACCCAAATACGCCAGCAAAGACACGACCAAGACCGACAAAATCAGCATCACGGAAAGATTGAAAGAGGAAAAGCCATTCAGTAGTTTGTTTTACGACCGTTATATGACGGAAGAACTTGGTTATTACAGCTACAGCATGAACTACACGTTCAAGGCGATCGCAGCCGCTGGCATTTCGCACTTCCTGGCCGGTGGCAGTTGGGCCAGCAAGGGCGCCGAGGCTGCAATGCATGGCTTGTTAGGCGCATTCTCAGGCGCGGAATATCTGTTGGCTCAGCAAGAACAACGCAGCAAACATCCAAACGCAAAACAGTCTGCGTTGCCAACCCGAGAATGTTTCGCTGCCGAGGCCGCGGCTCTGCAATCACTGCGCGATGACCTGCAGGCAAAAATCACGGCGTACCGTAATCAACTTAATAAAGATCCCAAGGACAAGACCGAATCGAATCTGAATAAGGCGCTACGCAAGACCGACAAAGCTTTGATTGCTGCCACGCTGCGCTCAGGTGTACTTGGCACCCTGCGCTATGAGTTTTGGGCTCAGTTTTCGCCCGAGGCCATACGCGACACCTTGTCCGAAGTATTAGGCCGCATCCTGTCGCTGGTGCCAACCGCTCTGGTCAGCGAATTGACCAAGAGTTGGCGGGCAAGCCCTGATCCGCTGCTGATGTTCCTTGGGCACGCACTGCCTGCAGTGGTACTCATAGCACCGCCGGGATTTACGGCCCGTCCCTTTTATAGCGGCGTGATCCGCGCCTTGTTGAAGGCTTTCGAAACTGACACAGAAAACAAAACTGTCGTTACCCGTGCACCGGACTTGAAGTCTATCGGTGAGGATGATTCAGAGGTAGGGACCATCAGCAGTTCGGCATCGCAGCGGAGTTCAAAAGAAAATGTCTCAGAAAGCGTGATCGTCGATCAACCGAGCGAAGCGGATGATTCCGATGAGGAAAAATGGGAGGGCAACCCGACGGAGCGCGATCTGCATCAGGGCTTGTAAAGTCATTTGTGCATATAGTCAGCACAGCGGGTTCGGACTGCCAGCAACGCAGCGGTCCGAACTTTTTTGCCAGCTTGCTAGTTACAGCGCCTGATCGATCAGCTCTATCCAGTGCCGCACCGGCGTCTCGGTGCCGGATTGCAAATGGGTCAGACAACCGATATTGGCAGAGACGATCATCTCCGGCTCCGTCGCTTGCAGGTTCTTCAGTTTGTTGTCGCGCAGCTGATACGACAGCTCGGCCTGCAACACAGAATAGGTACCGGCCGAGCCGCAGCACAGATGGCTGTCGGCACACAACTTCACATCGACACCTACCGCACGCAGCAGGCCTTCGACCTTGCCACGAATCTGCTGACCATGCTGCAGCGTGCAAGGCGGGTGATAGGCCACGCGCTTGCTGATTTTTTCTTTTAGCTTACCAACCAGTTCATCCTCGAAGGCCGGCATGATTTCGGACAGGTCCCGTGTCATGGCAGAAATGCGCGCTGCACGTTCGGCATAGGCCGCGTCATGCGCCAGTAAGTGGCCATAATCTTTGACCATGGAGCCGCAACCGGAAGCCGTCATCACGATAGCTTCTGCGCCTGCTTCGACATATGGCCACCAGGCGTCGATGTTGCGGCGCGCATCGTCCATTCCGCCCTGATGGTCATTCAGGTGATGCCGGATCGCACCGCAACAACCTGCTTTCGGTGCGACGACCAGCTGCACATCAAGCGCATCCAGTACACGCGCAGTCGCGGAATTGATATTTGGTGACATCGCAGGCTGCACGCAACCGTCGAGCAACAGCATTTTGCGTGCATGCTGACGCCGCGGCCAGATACCGGCATCATGCGCAACGGGTACTTTGTTTTGCAAGACCTTCGGCAACAGCGGGCGCATCAGCTGGCCGGCCTTCATCGCCGGCGTGAACAGCCATTTGCGTGGCAGTGCTTCTTTCAAAACCGAGCGCACGATACGCTCGGACAAAGGACGCCGCACCTGCTTCTCGACAAGTCCGCGGCCAATATCGACCAGACGGCCATATTGCACGCCTGACGGGCAGGTGCTTTCGCAATTGCGGCAGGTCAGGCAGCGGTCCAGATGAAGCTGCGTCTTGCGGGTCGCTTCCTTACCTTCCAATACCTGTTTCATCAGATAGATGCGGCCGCGTGGCCCATCCAGCTCATCGCCCAATAGTTGATAGGTCGGGCAGGTGGCAGTGCAAAAGCCGCAGTGCACGCAGCTGCGCAGAATCGCATCGGCCTCCTGGCCTTCTGCAGTGTTCTTGATGAAATCAGCGAGATTGGTTTGCATAATCAGAGGTCGGGATACATCCGGCCCGGGTTGAAAATACCGGACGGATCAAAAGCGGTTTTCAGGTTGCGGTGGATGCGCGCTATCGCGGGCTGCAGCGGCTGGAATACGCCTGCCGATTTATCACCGCCTTTAAATAGCGTTGCATGCCCCCCCGCTTGTGTTGCTGCCGCACGGATGGTGCCGGCATCAGCGGTGGTTTTGAGCCAACGTTGCGCACCGCCCCACTCTATGAGCTGGCTGCCGGGCAGGCTCAGCACTGGCGCAACGGTCGGCACTGACAGGCGCCACAGACCCTGCGGCGCATCAGCAAAAAACGCATGGCTCTGCTCGCGCAGACTGTCCCAGAATTTTTCTGCCTGCGGCAATTCGGCACCACCCATTTTTTTGATCGCTGCATCGACTGCAGCCTGCGCGCCAGACAAACGCACGGCCAGTTGACCGTCGTGCCAACTAGTGGCCGAGATCGGTAAGGGCTGACCACCCCAGACATTTACTTGATGCAGCGCGTCTTGTTCCGACATTGCGAACAGCAGCGAATGCTGCGCGAACGGGCGCGGCAGCACTTTGACCGATACTTCGAGCAGCAAGCCTAGCGTGCCCATGGAGCCTGCCAGCAGGCGCGAGACATCATAGCCGGCGACATTCTTCATCACCTGTCCGCCGAAATGCAGCACCTCGCCTTTGCCGTCCATCAGCACCGCACCAAGCACAAAGTCACGCGCAGCACCGACTGCCATACGGCGCGGGCCGGACAAGCCGCTGGCGACAATGCCTCCTAATGTGGCCAGGCCATCAAAACGCGGCGGCTCGAACGCCAGCATCTGGTTTTTTGCCGACAGTGCCGCGCCTATTTCACGCAAGGTAGTACCGGCACGCGCGGTGATGACCAATTCGGTCGGATCGTAGTCGATGATGCCGCTGTATGCGCGCGTGTCCAGCACGTCGCCAACGGGAGTCTGGCCGTACCAGTCTTTGGTGCCGCTGCCCTTGATGCACAGCGCGCTCTTGCTGGCACTGGCGTGGGCGATGCGGTCTTTAAATACTTGCAGTTGCTGTTCCATTATTTTTACTTATTAAAAGCGCGGCAGATCGGCGAACTTCAGCAGGCCACGCTTGACATGCATCTTGCCGTATTCGGCGCAACGCACCAGCGAAGGAATAGCTTTATCCGGGTTGAGCAAGAAGGCGGTATCGAAGGCACGTTTGACGGCAAAGAACGCATCTCGCTCCTGCTCCGAATACTGCACGCACATGGAATTGATTTTTTCAATGCCGACACCGTGCTCGCCGGTGATGGTACCGCCGACTTCGACGCATAATTCCAGAATGGCGGCGCCAAATTTTTCGGCGCGATCAAATTCGCCCGGTGTGTTGGCGTCAAATAGAATAAGCGGATGCAGATTGCCGTCACCGGCATGGAATACATTGGCGCAGCGCAGACTAAAAGTTTTTTCCATTTCGGCGATGCCCAGCAAAACTGTCGCCAGATGCTTGCGCGGGATGGTGCCGTCCATACAGTAGTAATCGGGCGAGATGCGGCCGGCAGCGGGGAAAGCATTTTTACGACCGGACCAGAAACGCTGGCGCTCGGCTTCGTCGCGCGAGACCGCAATCGCGGTGGCGCCGGAAGCATTGAGAACGTCAGTCATGCGCGCGATTTCTTCTTCGACTTCTTCTGGCGTGCCATCGGATTCGCACAACAAAATAGCTTCAGCGTTGATATCGTAGCCAGCTTTCACGAACGGCTCGACCATGCGCGAGCTGGTCTTGTCCATCATTTCAAGACCGGCAGGGATGATGCCGGCGGCAATCACGTTAGCCACGGCATTACCGCCTTTGACGACATCGTCAAACGACGCCATGATCACGCGCGCCGTCAGTGGCTTGGGTACCAGTTTGACAGTGACCTCGGTGACCACGCCGAGCATGCCTTCGGAGCCGATAAAGACCGCCAGCAGATCAAGACCGGCGGCGTCCATGCCCGCATTGCCGAGTTCGACGATGTCGCCATCAATGGTGACCATACGCACGCGCAGCACGTTGTGCACGGTCAGCCCATATTTGAGGCAGTGCACGCCGCCGGAGTTTTCGGCGACATTGCCGCCTATGGTGCAGGCGATTTGCGAAGAAGGGTCGGGCGCATAATACAAGCCGTGCGGGCCAGCCGCATCCGAGATGGCCAGATTGCGCACGCCGGGCTGGACCACGGCAGTGCGCGAGTAGGGATCAAATTTAACGATTTTGTTCAGGCGCGCAGTCGAGACGACAACACCATCGGCAATCGGCATTGCTCCGCCCGACAGGCCAGTGCCGGCGCCACGCGGCACGATCTGCACCTTGAGCAGCTTGCAAGTTTTCAAAATACTTACAATCTGCGCTTCATTTTCAGGCAACACCACGACCATCGGCAGCTGCCGGTATGCCGATAAGCCGTCACATTCGTAGGGACGGGTGTCTTCTTCATTGAACAGCACGCAGTGCGCAGGCAAAACAGCACGCAGCGCGTCAACGACTTCACGCTGGCGGGCGAGCGCAAATTGCGCGATGGCAGGCGCTTCGGTAGGAGCGTTCATGGGCGGCCTCTGTGCTAAAGCAGAAAATACAATAAGGCCGTTAGTTTAACCAACCCCCAGCCGAGATGCTGAACTTCACTGAGGGATTTGACTGAAAAGCTTTGCGGGACTGATGAAATTTTTTACGAACAGCCTGTTCCAACAGGCTTGAGTGCAAATTTAATCAGGCGTGCTGGACTCAAATCCGGAATCTCCGTCCTCCTCATCCGAACCGGAATCCGCATCGCTCTTCACAGCTTCATTTACCGTCACCACTCTTTCAATACGCTCCCTGCCAGCATCTATCAGTGCCTGCATTTTGTGACAGAACTGCCGGATCAGCGTATTTGTTCCGCCTTCATAAACAATGAATCCGGCAATATTATGATTTTCTGCCGCATTGGCATCTGCCAGGAGCGCATGAGAATCGAGTACTTTCAGTAATTTTTTAGGCATGCAGCGTAAAGCATTCTGCATCACCTGCATCTCCAGCAGCGCATGCGTTTCTTTGCATGTAAGGCCTTGCAGTTCGAATTTCACAACCGGCAAACTCAGACCTTCTTCCAGCGCACTAACAAGTGCGCTGTCGATATGTTTAATCAAGCTATCTGGCAAGCCAAACTGATTTCTTAGTAATTTGTTCAACCAGACAGTATCGACCTCCATATTTTTATGCATGCTGTTGATGCATTGGCTGAAAAAAAATTCGGCGCTTTTAAATTGCGTATTGATGCAATGCTTAGCCACATCAGCCAGCATGCGGCATTGTGATGCCACCAACGTATCGGAAGATTCCAGTTCTGGCGGGATAATCTGCAACTCGTTCAACATGAATATACCCAGCATCTGCACTTGCTTATCCGATAGCTTGCTCGGGTTGCTGCCCTTTTGCCTGCCAGCCATCAAACAGGCGTTCAGCATATCGGTCAGCCAGTTTGCCACTGGCTTGCGGAAACCAAGCAATAGCAATTCTGAACAAGTCGGCTCAAAATCAAATTGGTGCTTGTTATTCAATGTTTCACACTGGCTGATGCGCTCCCAGACCTCCATCAAATCCTGAGGCTGGGCATTGTATAACTTGGAAAAGGGACTCAAGGCCAGGCCTTTACCAAACAGGATGTCCTGAATCGCCGATATAGTTTTCTCAGGGCGATCAAGCGGGAAGCTTTCAGGCGTAAATGGATATCCTGCTTCGGCAAGACAGAACAATCCCTGATCCGGGATGGTGGTCAGTGATTGTTCAAGTGGGAAAAAATCTTCTTCGTCGAAGGCGTTGCTATTCTTCAGCCAGTCGATCAGGGTCGAGGAGACTGAAATGCTACTTGCACATGCAGCGGCTTCCAGTGCCTTGCATATCTGCTCGCAGTGTGTGTCATCCTGAACATCAAAAAAGTCGAGCAAGACTTCAATGCATGCCGTGTGGCCGTTTTTTGCGGCCAATAACAAAGCATCACCCAAATCGAGTGACATATCAGGCAGGTGTTGCCGATAATTTTTCAGATACATCTTCATGCCATCAGCAATACCCCGACTGCTCAGTTCCGAGATGCAGGGCAGAATGTCATTGAAGATTTTTTGATTGGCGGGCACGCCCCATTTCAGCAAGCAGTCAAAACCCAGCGCGTTGGCCCTGCCTTTAGCAGCCGAATAAAGTTTATCGGCCATTGCATTGCGCTGCGCGGTGGGTATGCGCTTGAGCATCTCATGCAGAGCTGACCGCTCGGCACTCAGCCAGAGCATGCCAAATTCCACAAAGCTTAATCCCATATCGGGAACGTTATCGAGTGGTGATATTCCCTTCTCGAGCAAGTCCAGAATGTCTGCGCTGTTAGGCTTCAGAATGGCTGTTTGCATTTGCTGCGCCAGACTCTGCTGCGACTTGCCTGCCGTGCTGCTTTCATCCTCGCTGATGACCTGCGGCTCCGTACTGGAAAGAAGCAATCCCCCTGTGGCTGAAGCTGTCGAAGTGGGAAATGGCGAGCGCTGCGGCTCTGGCTGCAACATCGTGGGCCCAATGGGCTGCACTGGCGCGGCGGCTATGTTCTGTATTTGTTGCTGCGGGTTTTCGGTGCGCGGTGTTGAAATATCGGCTATTTGATTTCCATCAATTGCTCTCATCGCAGTGACTCCTATTTTCAAATTTTTCATGCCGGTTGCATGTGCAAGCCGGCGATGAGTAACTCGTCAAAATAGGCAGTTCCTGACGCTGAAAACGCTGACGCAAAAGTCTTGATCTGTCTCTAAGCAGAAAGAGAAAGAATGAAAAAGTCCGCCAACAAAACTCAAATATTGCGGAAAGTCTGTTGCATCCACTGCAGGAAAGCGACCACCTCCGGACGTTCGCTGACCTGCTTTTCATACACGACGAAATAGGAATGCGGTGGTGACGCCATTTGCATGTCGAACAGGCGAACTATCTCGCCCGCCGCGATCATGTCGCGGGCAAAGTGCTCGCGCGTGAGACCGACACCATGGCCATGCTTGACCATTTCCAGCAGCAGCCCCAAATCATCAACACGCACACCCGCTGATGGCTCCGGCCAGTCAAGACCGGCTGCCTCGAACCAAGGCTGCCAGGGTTCCAAGGCTGAACGGATCAGCGTGGCTTTTTCCAAATCTGCCGGCGTATTGATCGCGCCAACTTGCTTTAAGTACTGTGGGCTGGCAACGGCAAATGTCGGCTCCGAAAAAAGTTTGTCGCACTGCAGATTCGGATATTTGCCCGGACCGAAGCGCACTTCGACATCGCTTTCTGCCAAAGCCAGGTCGTAAAGTGGCACCGAGAGATAAATTTCAACTGCGATCTCAGGATGCTGCTCGGTGAAAGAGGCAAGGTGCGGCACCAGTAAATAACGTGCAAAGGTCGGCGGCGCCGTGACTTTTACCCGCTGCTGCGCGGAAGCGGCGCGGCGCGGCATGGGAAAATCAGTCAGTGTTCGCAAGGCCTGGCGCACCACGTCCAAATAGCGGCGACCAAATTCGGACAAGCCAACATTGCGGCCATCGCGCAAAAACAGACGCTCACCTACAAATTCTTCCAGCAAGCGAATACGGTGCGAAAGTGCTGAAGGGGTGATGCATAGTTCTTCTGCTGCCAATGCGAAAGAGCCGTGTCGTGCCGCCGCCTCAAAGGCAGACAGAGCGTGAACCGGCGGAATGCGTGTTGCCATGTGTACCTTGCAATGCGTCTAAATTAAAATTTACCAGCGAACGATTTTGCCGGGATTCAAAATGTTTTCCGGATCAAACGCATGCTTGAGGGCGCGCATCATGTCGATTGCGCCTTCGCCGTGTTCCTGAATCAGAAAATCCATTTTATGCATGCCAACACCGTGCTCGCCGGTGCAGGTGCCGTCCATGGCAATAGCGCGCGCGACCATGCGCTCATTGACGCCTTCGGCACGGGCAATATCGGCCGGATCAGTCGGGTCTACCAGCATCTGCACATGGAAATTACCGTCGCCGACATGGCCAATAATGGAATGCACAATGTTTTCGCGTTCGCAATCCGCTTTGGTCTCAAGCAGGCATTCTGCCAGGCGGGAAATCGGCACGCAGCAGTCAGTCGAAATGGCTCGGCTGCCGGGACGCATTTGCAAGATGGCGAAATACGCATTGTGACGCGCCTGCCAGAGTCTTGTCCTGTCTTCCGGACGCGTGGCCCATTCAAAACCGGTCGCGCCATACTCGGCAGCGATCTCTTGCACCACCTCGGCCTGCTCTTTGACACCATGCTCGCTGCCATGGAATTCAAACAGCAGTAAAGATTTTTCAGGCAGTGTCAGCTTGTCGTGTTTGTTGATGGCCTTGACGCCGTTTTCGTCAAGGAATTCAACGCGCGCCACCGGCACGCCCATCTGTATGGTTTGAATGACGGTGTTGACTGCGCTGGCAATGTCCGGGAAGGAGCAGACAGCTGCCGAGATCGCCTCGGGCTGCGGATAAATTTTCAGCGTGATTTCGGTAATGATGCCTAGCGTGCCTTCGCTGCCGACAAACACCCGCGTGAGGTCATAACCAGCCGACGATTTCTTGGCGCGTGTGCCGGTCTTGATGATCTTGCCTTCCGCCGTGACGACAGTCAGCGCCAGTACGTTTTCGCGCATGGTGCCGTAGCGAACAGCATTGGTGCCGGAAGCGCGTGTGGCCGCCATGCCGCCTATGGACGCGTCAGCGCCCGGATCGATAGGAAAGAACAGGCCGGTGTCACGAATCTCGATATTCAACTGCTTGCGCGTGATGCCAGGCTCAACAGTTACGGTCAAGTCTTGCGGGTGGAGCGCGACGACCCGGTTCATCTGCGACAGGTCGATGCAGATGCCGCCCGACAGTGCCAGTATGTGGCCTTCGAGCGAGGTGCCAGTGCCATAGGCAATGACGGGCACTTTGTATTGGTTGCACAGGCCAACGGCAGCAGCGACTTCTTCGGTCGAGTGCGCAAAGACAACCGCGTCCGGCAGCATGGGATCGTAAGACGATTCGTCCCGACCGTGATGCTCGCGCATGGCCAGCGTTGTTGACAGGCGTTCGCCAAAGAGCGCTTGCAGCGCCGTTAAAAATGCTTCGGGTAGTGGGCGCTTGAGCGCAGCCAGTTGAACAGGATGGTTCATATATCAGTCTCCTCAGACGCGCATTTTACTCTGCACAATGAGGATAAACCGATTAGCGGCCCTTCTTTAAGCTTTCCCTAAGCTAATACTGCGTTTTTGCCGTATTCTCAACCCCTCTACTTTTACAGATTCCAGTTTATGGGCAAGCGACTTTCCAAAATAGCCACGCGCACCGGCGACGATGGCACCACCGGCCTGGGGGATGGCAGCCGGATTGACAAAGATGCGCTACGCGTGCAGGCAATGGGCGATGTGGACGAGCTGAATTCGCATCTGGGCCTGCTGCTGTGTGAAGACATGCCGGCCGATTTGCGTGAAGAACTGGTGACGATACAGCATGACCTGTTTGATCTTGGCGGCGAGCTTTGCATTCCGGGTTTTACGATGATCACCGACGAGCATGTCGCACGTCTGGATACGCTGCTGGCAAAATACAATGCAACGCTGCCGACACTGGAAGAGTTCATCTTGCCGGCCGGTTCACGCGCTGCCGCGCAGGCACATGTGTGCCGCACCGTTTGCCGCCGCGCCGAGCGCGCGATTGTGGCACTCGGCAAAGCCGATGTATTGAACCCGCAGCCGCGCCAGTATGTGAACCGTTTGTCTGACTTGCTGTTCGTGCTGGCACGGGTGCTGAACCGCCACGCTGGCGGCGGCGATGTGCTGTGGGAAAAGGGACGCCGGAGACATTAATTCTGGTTGCTGACTCCGCTTGCCTTCAATAAAAAATCAAATCTTATTGTGGTTGCATGCAGCCCTTCCGACTGAAAGCGGAATGTTGTAAGTCTCTCTGATGTGTGCGCCTGTTCTTCTCAAAATGGCAGGCTTTTCGAGGACGGCCATTGCATCCTGACTGCGCAGCACTAATGGCGGCGGTAACTCATCGCCAGAAGGCGAGTTCATTTTTTTGAATCAGCCAGATTCAAATGTGATTGACCACAAGCTTGGGTTCGTCCTTAATTAGCCTTTGCCTGACTGACGCCGCGATACCGGCGCCATCAAGCCCGCATTGTGCAAGCAGTTGTTGCGCATCGCCGTGGTCGATAAATTTATCCGGCAGTCCGAGTTGCATCAGGGGCTTGGCGATGCCGGCAGCTGCCATCGCTTCGGCTACTGCCGAACCGGCGCCGCCCATGACGCAGCCTTCTTCCACTGTCACCAGCACATCATGGCTCGCAGCTAGTTGCGCGACCAGCTTCGCGTCCAGCGGCTTAATGAAGCGCATGTTGGCGACGGTTGCATTCAACTCTTCTGCAGCTTGCAATGCCGGTGCCAGCATGGTGCCAAATGCAAGTATTGCCACTTGCTTGCCATGGCGTTTGATTTCGCCTTTACCTAATTCGATGGCAGTGAGCTCAGGCTGGACTGCAGCGCCAATACCGGCGCCACGCGGATAACGCACCGCTGCCGGGCCCGGATAGTGATAGGCGGTGGTCAGCATATGCCGGCATTCGTTTTCATCCGAAGCTGCCATCACGACCATATTGGGAATGCACCGCAGGAAGGCCATATCGTAATTGCCGGCGTGGGTTGCGCCATCGGCTCCGACCAAACCGGCGCGATCGAGCGCAAAGGTCACATCCAGATTTTGCAGAGCAACGTCATGGATCAGCTGGTCATACGCACGCTGCAGGAAGGTGGAATAGATCGCAACCACCGGCTTCATGCCTTCACAGGCCAGACCGGCTGCGAACGTCACCGCATGCTGTTCGGCGATGCCGACGTCGTAGTAACGGTCCGGGAATTTCTGCTCGAACTTCACCATGCCGGAGCCTTCGCGCATGGCGGGTGTGATGGCGACGAGTTTGTTGTCCTGCGCGGCCATGTCGCATAGCCAGTCGCCAAATACTTGCGTGTAGGTCAGCTTGCCGGTACTGGGCTTGATGCCTTCTACCGGATTGAATTTGCCGGGACCGTGATAGAGCACCGGATCGGCTTCGGCCAGTTTGTAGCCTTGTCCTTTTTTCGTCACCACATGCAGGAACTGCGGGCCTTTGAGGTGCTTGAGGTTTTGCAGCGTCGGCACCAGCGATTCCAGATCATGGCCATCAATGGGGCCGATGTAATTGAAGCCGAATTCTTCAAACAGCGTGGCGGGCACCAGCATGCCTTTGGCGTGCTCTTCAAATTTCCTCGCCAGCTCGCGCATGCCCGGCGGCAGAACGGATTTGCCGACGTTCTTGGCAGCGGCATAAAATTTACCCGACATCAGGCGCGCCAGATAGCGGTTGAGCGCGCCGACCGGCGGCGAGATCGACATGTCGTTGTCGTTCAAGACCACCAGCAAATTGATGTCGTCATAAACGCCACCATTGTTCATGGCTTCGAAGGCCATGCCGGCCGTCATGGAGCCATCGCCAATAACAGCGACCGCATGGCGACTCTCGCCTTTGGTACGCGCTGCGAGCGCCATGCCGAGCGCGGCAGAGATAGACGTCGATGAATGCGCAGTGCCGAAGGTGTCGTACACACTCTCGTCACGCTTTGGAAAACCGGACAAGCCGCCTTGCTGGCGCAGGGTGCTCATGCGTTCACGCCGTCCCGTGAGAATTTTATGCGGATAGGTCTGATGACCAACGTCCCACACGATGCGGTCTTCCGGTGTGTTGAAGACGTAGTGCAGTGCAATCGTCAGTTCGACTGTGCCGAGATTGGAAGATAAATGGCCTCCGGTCTTTGAGACAGATTCCAGCAGATACGCGCGCAACTGGTCGGCGAGCGTATGCAACTCGGGGCGCGACAATTTGCGTAACGCTGAAGGGTCGTTGATCTTTTCCAGCAAGTCGGTCTGTTGCATTCGGGCTATCTTCTATCTTTTAGACTAACTCTTGGTGTCTGTCTGTATATTCAAAAAATTACTTTTGTTGAGTTACGAAAGACAATGGATCCCGGCTTTCGTTGCATAAGCATAAACGCCTGTGCGCACTGCCATTGACGACATCCATTAAATAATTAAACACTTTCAAACAAGCACTCAAGTCTTACGTTGCACAATCAAATCAGCAAGTTCACGCAGTCGTTCCGCCCCATCGCCAAACGGCAGGAGTGCGCCATGCGCGTCCAGCCTCAACTTTTCTGCCAGCACCAGCGAAGCATCCAGCCCCAGCAAAGAAACATAGGTGGGCTTGTTGTCGGCCGCATCTTTGCCGGCGGTCTTGCCCAGCGTTGCGGAATCGGCGGTGGCGTCGAGTATGTCATCGACCACCTGAAACGCGAGGCCAATGGCATCGGCATACGCATGCAAGGCGGCCGCTTCTGCGGCCAGCAAAGTTTTACCAGCCAGTGCGCCCAACATGACTGCTGCTTGCAGCAAGGCGCCGGTTTTCAATTTATGCATTTGTTCAAGTTCGGCCAGCGTCAGCGTTTCGCCTACGGCTGCCAGATCAATCGCCTGCCCGCCGCACATGCCGCGCGAACCGGCTGCCTGCGCCAGCGTGCTTAGCATGGCGACTTTGCGCGACGCTTCAAGCGGACTGTTGGCCAGTATCTCGAAAGCCTGCGCCTGCAGCGCATCACCAACCAGCAAGGCGGTCGCTTCGTCGAACTGTTTGTGCACGGTCGGCTTGCCACGCCGAAGCGCATCGTCGTCCATGCAAGGCATGTCGTCGTGCACCAGCGAATACGCATGAATCAGTTCGACTGCTGCTGCAGCACGTGCCATGTTGACGGTATCGGCTTCGAACAATTCGCCGGCGGCAAAGACCAACAAGGGCCGCACGCGCTTGCCGCCATCGAGCACTGCATACTGCATCGCTGCATGCAAACGCTGCGGCGCGTCCGTCGTTTCCGGCAACAGCGAGTGAAGCACCGTTTCCATCTCGGTCTGCCTCGAGCGCTGCCAGTCAGTAAAGCTCTGCCTCATTCTTCGCTTTCATCCAGATCGGTCGCGAAAGGTTTCAGCATATCGCCTTCGAGCAGCTTGACCTGACGCTCCACGCGCTCAAGTTGCGCCGCGCAATGTTTAACCAGTTCCGAGCCGCGCTGATAGGCCGCAACGGAGGCTTCGAGCGGCAATTCACCGGCTTCCATGCGGGCGACAAGTTCTTCAAGCTCAGCCATGGCTTCTTCAAATGTGGCGCTGGCCTGCCCGGCGGCGATTTTTTTGGACATGATGTGACTCTTGTAAGGAAGGGCGTATTTTAGTGCAAACGCCTGCCATCAGCGAATTAACAGCTTGTAGAAATGCGATGGCAGGCCGGATATTTCAATAGCTAATCGACAAGTAAGCGACAAGCTGGCAGCAAGTTAGCTTATCAATTTAACTTTCAAAAGTGGTAAATCCGGGTTCCTTCCCTAGCTTGTCGGGGTTATAATCCGCCGCTCGTCCAAAATTTCCGTTTCATTCCAATTGAACACAGGTTTTTGCGGATTCTTTCTCTCTTAGGTTGGTGCAAATTAATTTGGGGGTGGAGATGTCCGATCTGGCCAGTCTCTCAAGGCTAGCGCGATCTAACGCGCAGCTTCCAGTCAGCGTCTATTTTGATAACACGCTGCTGCAATTAGAAATACAAGACTTATTCAGGCAAGGTCCGCGCTACGTCGGGCATGAACTGATGGTGCCGAATGTCGGCGACTATGCTGCGCTCGCATGGGAAAACGAAGGCCGCATCCTGGTCCGTAATCCGCAAGGCGTGGAACTGCTGTCTAACGTCTGCCGTCATCGTCAGGCCAAGATGCTGTCGGGGCGCGGCCATGCCAGCAATATCGTCTGCCCGCTGCATCGCTGGACCTATGATCTCAAGGGCGAACTGATCGGTGCGCCGCATTTCGGCGAAACACCCTGCCTGAATCTGTCGCAGACCAAACTCGATCGCTGGAACGGCCTGCTGTTTGAAAAGAATGGCGTCGATGTCGGCAAGATGCTGAAAAATCTGGCCGTCACCAAAGACCTCGATTTTTCCGGCTACATGCTTGACCACGTCGAAGTCCATGAGTGTGACTACAACTGGAAATCCTTCATTGAAGTTTATCTGGAGGATTACCACGTCGAACCTTTCCATCCGGGGCTGGGCAGTTTCGTTGCCTGCGACGACTTGCGCTGGGAATTCGGCGAAGGCTATAGCGTGCAGACCGTCGGCGTGAACCATGCGCTGCAAAAATCCGGCTCGCCCATCTACAAAAAATGGCAGGAAGAAGTGCTGCGCTTCCGGCAGGGCGAAGCGCCGCCTTACGGCGCCATCTGGCTAACGCTTTACCCTAACATCATGATCGAGTGGTATCCGCATGTGCTCGCGGTTTCCACGGTCTGGCCCAAGGGCCCGCAAAAAACTGTCAACGTGGTCGAGTTCTACTATCCGGAAGAGATCGTGCTGTTCGAGCGCGACTTCATCGCCGCCGAACGTGCCGCTTATATGGAAACCTGCGCCGAAGACGACGAGATCGCGCTGCGCATGGATGCAGGCCGCCGCATTTTGCTCGATCGTGGGGTCAATGAAGTCGGCCCTTACCAGTCTCCAATGGAAGATGGTATGCAGCACTTCCATGAATGGTATCGAAGCCGGATTGGCAGCCGTATCGAAATCAGCAACATCAGGCCGGCCCCGTAGACCGCATGCAGTCACTGTGGATGCTGTTTGCCAGCTTCGTCTTCGCCATCATGGGCGTATGCGTGAAGCTGGCTTCAGACACCTGCTCCACGTCTGAAATCGTACTCTTCCGCGGCCTGGTCGGCGTGTTGCTGATTGCCGCAATGGTGCGGCTGCAAGGCGGCACCCTGCGCACCACTCTCCCCTGGCACCATGCGTGGCGCGGCAGCGTTGGCGTGACTGCTCTGTGGCTGTGGTTTTTTTCCATTGGTCAGCTGCCGCTGGCCACCGCCATGACGCTCAACTACATGGCCCCGATCTGGATTGCGGCTATCGTCTTTGCGCTAGGCTGGTGGCACGGACAACGGCGCTTTGAATGGGGACTGGCGGCAGCGATCGTCACCAGCTTTGTTGGGGTTGCGCTGCTGCTCAAACCCAGTATGCATGCCGAGCAGTGGCTGGGCGGTCTGGTCGCGCTGATCTCGGGCGTGCTGTCTGCGCTGGCCTATATCCAAGTCAAAAAGCTTGGACAGCTAGGCGAACCGGAATATCGGGTAGTGTTCTACTTTTCCGCCAGCGGCGTGATTGCCGGTTTACTAAGCGGACTGGCCGGCAGCGTCATCGCGACAGGCGCGCCGCATATTCTGCATGCCCTCAGTACGCGCGAATTTATTTTACTGCTGGCCATAGGCTTGACCGCGACCGTCGCGCAAATCGCGATGACCCGCGCCTACCGGCTCGGCGCCATGCTGGTGACCGCCAATCTGCAATACACCGGCATTGTCTTTTCGAGTATCTGGGGCATGCTGATCTGGGGTGACCATCCGGGCCTGTCGGGCTGGATGGGTATTGCCATCATCCTTGCCAGCGGCATGGCCGCGACCTTTTATAATGTCCGCAACACTACCATCAGCACTAGCAGTCGCAACAGAAGTAGCAGCAACAGCGCTTTCCGAGAAAAATAACAGGAGACTTTGATGCCCTTCACTACCCTGATTTCCGCAGCTGAACTGACGCAACACATCAACAACCCCAACTTCATCATCCTCGACTGCCGCGCCGAACTGACCGACCCTGCTGCCGGTGCAGCCGCATTTGCGAACGCGCATATTCCGGGCGCACAGCATGCGAATCTGGATGTGGATTTATCCGACAAATCACGCGGGCCGCACGGAGAATTCCGCGGCCGCCATCCATTGCCAGACCCTGCCGTCTTTATCGAAACGTTGCGTCACTGGGGTGTGTATCCGAATTCGCAAGTGGTGGTCTATGACGCACATGGCGGCATGTTTGCCGCACGACTTTGGTGGATGCTGCGCTGGGTCGGACATCACGGCGTGGCCTTGCTGGATGGCGGCCTGCAGGCATGGCAAGCCAGTGGCGGCGCCATGACGGCAGAGCTCATGTCCCGACCGCGCGGCAGCATCACGCTGCAGACATCACTGACACCGGTCGTATCGGTCGACGATGTAGTGGCCAACCTGAAGCAAGCTGCACGTCTGGTGATTGATGCACGCGCGCCGGACCGTTTTCGCGGCGAGAATGAAACCATCGATCCGGTAGCTGGCCATATACCGGGCGCGAAAAATCGCTGCTTCAAAGATAATTTACAGGCTGATGGTCGCTACAAACCAGCCGAGCAATTGCGCGCGGAATTCAGCGCCATCATCAGCAGCCCACAGGCCACCATCATGCAATGCGGTTCGGGAGCGTCAGCCTGCCAGAGCTTGCTGGCGATGGAGATTGCCGGACTATCCGGTGCGGCCCTGTATCCGGGTTCGTGGAGTGAATGGTCGAGCGATCCGGCACGGCCGGTCGCAACAGGAAGTCAGGGCTAAATACGCCGGGCCGAAGCGGCCTGGCTTGCAAGCCGGGCCGTGGCCGAAACGAGATCCAGTGTCTTTTGCATCACTCAATGCACGTGAAAACGGTGTGTTAGCACCACCACCAGAACCACACCAATCGCAATCAGAATAAACTGCGGCACTGACTCGCGCAGGGTCGCACGCCTTTGCATCTGCGGCATCAGGTCACTCACGGCGATGTAAATAAAACCGGACGATGCCAGCACCAGCACATACGGAATCGCTTCCATGCCGTTGCCCAATGTGTAATAGCCGACCAAACCGCCAACGACTGCCATCAGGCTGCAAATCAGGTTGTACATATACGCGCGCATTTTGCTGAAGCCTGCATTGAGCAGCACGATGAAGTCGCCGATCTCCTGCGGTATTTCATGCGCAATGATGGCCAGCGCGGTGATCAGGCCCAGCTTCGGGTCGGCGAGAAAGGCGGCGGCAATCAGGATGCCGTCAGTGAAATTATGCAGGCCGTCGCCCACCAAAATCATCCAGCCGGCTTTGCCTGCTTCATGCGCATCATGGCCATGTTCATGGCCATGGCCGTCGCCTTCGTAGTGATGCGAGTGGCGCAGGATCGCAAACTTCTCGAGCAGGAAAAAACCCAGCAAGCCAGCCAGTAAAGTCGCAAACAAGGCGTGCATGTTGGCACCCGATTCGAAGGCTTCAGGCAGCGCATGCAGCAGGGATGTCGACAACAGGATGCCCACCGACAGGCTGACCATGCGCTCGACCATCTTCGACAACAAGGCGTAAGAGAGCAAGGCAGCGGCGGAAATGCTGATGACGCCGGCCAGCGTAGTGGCCAACAAGATGGAAGACAGCGTGGAATTAATTTTTAGCCCCGAATAATGCAAAAAGCCCAAGGATTAGACCATAGGGCGGGGCTTTGAGCAATTCGGCGAATGACGTAACAGCGCTAGACGCCGTGCTTGTGCAGCCATTCTATGCAGCGCTGCCAGCCATCTTTGGCCGCCGCTTCAGCATAGCTGGGCCGGTAGTCTGCATGAAAGGCATGGCCGGCTTCAGGGTAAATCACGAACTCGCTGCCGCTCTTTCCTTTGGCCAGTTCAGCGCGCATTCTCTCGACAGACTCCAGCGGAATGCCGCCGTCCTTGCCGCCATACAGGCCCAAAACCGGCACGCGCAATGACGCGGCAAGCTCAAGCGGGCTATGCGGCTGCAGTGGTGTTTTGTCACTTGCCAGCTTGCCGTACCATGCGACAGCCGCTTTCACTCTGGGGTTGTGTGCTGCGTAGAGCCAGGTGATGCGTCCGCCCCAGCAAAAACCGGTGATGCCCAGTTTTGCCGTATCACCACCATGCGCTCCGGCCCATGCCACGCAGGCATCGAGATCTTGCATCACCTCGGCATCCGACGTTTTGCTGATAATGTCCTTGAACAATTCCGGCATGGACGTATAGCTGGCCGCATCACCCTGCCGCACGAACAGGTCGGGCGCCAGCGCCAGATAACCAAGCTGTGCAAAACGGCGCGCAATGTCGGCGATGTGCTGGTGCACACCAAATATTTCAGACACCACCAGCACCACCGGCAGATTCTTTTTGTTTTCAGGCTGTGCGAGATAAACAGGAACGGACCGTCCACCAGACACGATGCTGACCTGCCCCACTTCCAGCCCTTTGCTGCTTGTCGTGATCGGGTTTTGCGCCAGCGCCGGCAACACAGCGGCGGCGAAGGTGGTGCCTAAGGTAGTTTGCATAAAGTCACGTCGGTTCATTTTTTCTATGCCTTTAAGGTAATGAACGCCACTGGACCCCAGCGTCTTTATTCACTCTGGTTTAATGCGCTTTATCCCAATTCGGTCCCACGCCCACTTCCGCGACCAGCGGCACCTTCAACTGTGCGACACCGGCCATCAACTGCGGCAGTTTTTCCCGCACCAGCGCCAGCTCGGACTCCGGCACTTCGAGCACCAATTCATCATGCACCTGCATCACCATCAGCGAAGCCAGCTTTGATTCTGTCAGCCAGTTCTGCACCGCGATCATTGCCAGCTTGATCAAGTCCGCTGCCGTACCCTGCATAGGTGCATTGATGGCTGCGCGCTCGGCGCCCTGCCGACGCGGGCCGTTCGGCGAATTTATTTCAGGCAGCCACAAGCGACGGCCAAAGACGGTTTCCACATAGCCTTGCGACTTGGCCTGCTGACGCACATCGTCCATGAACATTTTGACACCGGCAAAACGGGCAAAATATTTTTCCATGTACATCTGCGCGGCCGATCGCTCGACCCCCAGATTACCTGCCAATCCGAATGCGCTCATGCCATACATCAAACCAAAGTTGATGACCTTGGCATA
Source organism: Burkholderiaceae bacterium (assembly GCA_030157545.1). Lineage (GTDB taxonomy): Bacteria > Pseudomonadota > Gammaproteobacteria > Burkholderiales > Burkholderiaceae_D > Pernthalerella. Next base: position 8,649 of record JAOAUN010000055.1, on the reverse strand, counting down.
ACGGCGCTGCTCAGTGCTGACTTCGGTCAGCGGCACACCAAAGATCTCGGCCGCTGTCGCACGGTGAATATCTTCACCGGCAGCAAAGGCGCGCAACATATGATCGTCGCCTGACAGATGCGCCATGATGCGCAGCTCGATTTGCGAATAGTCGGCCGACACAATCACGCTACCCGGCGCGGCAATGAAAGCCTCACGGATACGGCGGCCTTCTGCAGTTCGGATCGGAATGTTTTGCAGATTCGGTTCATTCGACGACAATCTGCCGGTGACGGCAATAGCCTGACCGTAGTTGGTATGCACGCGACCTGTGGTCGGGTTCACCATCTTCGGCAGCTTGTCGGTGTAGGTTGATTTGAGCTTGGTCAGTCCGCGGTATTCAAGCAGCACTTTCGGCAGCGGATAATCCTCGGCCAGTTTTTGCAGCACTTCTTCATCGGTAGATGGCGTGCCGCCCGGCGTTTTTTTCACGACCGGCAGCTGCAGCTTGTCGAAAAAAATTTCACCGATTTGTTTTGGCGAATTCAAATTGAAAGGCTGGCCTGCAAGCGCATGCGCTTGCTGCTCGATATCGAGCATGCGTTTCCCGAGCTCGGCAGACTGCTGGCCCAGCAATGCGCTGTCAATCAGCACACCATTACGCTCGATCTGCTGCAAGACTATCGATGTCGGCATTTCTATCGTTTGATAGATGGCGCGTAGTTTTTCGCTGGCCATAATGCGCGGCCACATGGCGCGATGCAGTTGCAATGTGACGTCGGCGTCTTCGGCAGCGTATTCGGCAGCGCGTTCTATGCCGACCTGGTCGAAACAGATTTGCGACGCACCCTTGCCGCAAACATCCTGATAGCTGATGGTTTTCTTGTCCAGCCAGCGCAAGGCCAGACTGTCCATGTCATGGCTCTTGTGCGACTCCAGCACATACGACTGCAGCAAGGTGTCATGCACAATGCCTTGCAGGGCTAGGCCATGGTTGGCAAAAATATGGCTATCGTATTTGAGGTGCTGGCCTAGCTTGGGCTTTTGCGGATTTTCGAGCCAGGGCTTGAGTGCAGCGAGGACTTGCCCGCGCGGCAGTTGGTCCGGTGCGCCGGGATAGTTGTGTGCCACCGGAATATAGGCAGCGACACCGGGCTCCACACACAAAGAAATACCAACCAGTTGCGCGCGCATCGGGTCCAGCGACGTGGTTTCGGTGTCGACTGCTGTCAATTCAGCCGCGTCGATTTTGGCGATCCACTTTTCCAGCTGCGCTCCGGTGAGTATGGTTTCGTAATCAATGACGGACGGCGGATCGGCCGCGAACAATGCACCTTGCGCGGCCTCTTCAGAGTCAGAGGCAATACTGGTTGCGCCTGAAGCCGCGTTACCGTCTGCCTTCTCCATGTCGGCCGTCAGGTCACGCAGCCAGCTGCGAAAACCCATGCGCGTAAAAAATTCCAGCATCGCCTGCTTGTCTTCGGCTGCCTGCGGAAAGGATTCCACAATCGACGTGACATGCTCGGGCAGTGCGCAATCGCATTTCACGGTGACCAGTGTTCGGGCCATAGGCAACCAGTCCAGCGCCTTGCGCAGGTTCTCGCCAACGACACCGCCTATGTCTGCAGCATGGCTGATGACGCCATCCAGCGAATCGTATTGGGTCAGCCATTTGACGGCGGTTTTGGGGCCGACTTTTTGCACGCCGGGGACGTTGTCGACGGTGTCGCCGATCAGGCTCAGGTAGTCGACAATGCGCTCGGGCGGCACGCCAAACTTGGCGATGACGCCGGCGCGGTCGAGTTTTTCATTGCTCATGGTGTTAATCAGCGTGACTTGCTCATTGACCAGCTGCGCCAGATCCTTGTCGCCAGTCGAGATGACGGTGGACAGTCCGGCTTCGCTGGCTTTGACGGCCAAGGTGCCGATGACGTCGTCAGCTTCTATGCCTTCTATCATCAGGATAGGCCAGCCCATGGCTTTTACGGCCTCATGGATAGGTTCGATCTGCAAGACCAGGTCTTCCGGCATGGATGCGCGGTTGGCTTTGTAGTCGGCGTAGAGGTCGTCGCGGAAGGTCTTGCCTTTTGCGTCGAAGACACAGGCCATGTATGCTGCAGGATAATCCTGCCGCAGTCGGCGCAGCATGTTGATCATGCCGTAGATGGCACCAGTGGGCGCCCCTTGCGCATTGCGCAAATCAGGCATCGCGTGAAAAGCGCGGTACAGATAGCTCGAACCATCCACCAGCAATAGGGTTTTATTCATATGGAAAGCGACAGGAAAAAAGTGCCGCGCTTGCGGCAGTTGACCAACGTAGAGCGCGCCACTTCACGCAAGGCGAGCGAGTCGTGGCAGATGTTCACGATTATGGCAGAGTTTATTGATGCCACCGAAAGGCTCTCCGAGGTACGTCCGGCAGTCTCCATGTTCGGCTCGGCACGCATCGCACCGGACAATCCTTATTACGCCATCGCTGCCGATATTGCGCGCCGTTTGTCGGACGCCGGTTTTGCCGTCATCTCCGGCGGTGGCCCCGGCATCATGGAAGCCGCCAACAAGGGCGCGTTTGAAGGGAAATCACCGTCGATCGGCTTGAACATCGAACTGCCAAATGAACAGGTCAGCAATGCCTGGCAAAACATTTCACTATCCTTCAGACATTTTTTTGCGCGCAAAGTCGCCTTTGTACAGTATGCCGATGCGTATGTAGTGCTACCGGGTGGTTTTGGCACGCTAGATGAACTGTCCGAAGTGCTGGCGCTCATTCAGACCGGCAAGACGCGGCATATTCCGGTGATTTTGGTGGGCACCACGTTCTGGCGCGGTCTGCTGGCATGGATGCATGAACAGATGGCGAGCACCGGCATGATCACTGCGGAAGACTTGCAACTGGTGCAGTTGATTGATGAACCGGCAAATGTGATCGATGCCATTTTTGCATTTTATGAAGAGCGCGACATTGTGCCGTCGGAGACCGAGCATCAGCCACGCTCGTTCCTCTGAAGGCTGGCGCTATGCATTTGTTAAAATGAACGCCCCGTGCGCATTTGCTGGCGCACTTTTCATAAAGACCACCGCATGAAACCGTTTATGTACCAGCTCAAGTTTCAGCCTGCTGCTGCCCTGCAGCGACTCGCCCTTGCTCTGGCAAGCTTGTTTTTGCTGGCCGGCGGCGCCCAAGCAGCCGGCAACAAGACAGCGCTCGAGATGCTGCCTGACGATGGCGAACCTGCGGTGACGGTCACCACGCCAACGCCGCGCGCCAAAGAGATTACCCAGACTCGCGAACAAAATGCAGTGACCTCGGTGCGCGTCAGGGAGGGCAACAATACTTATTACATCAAACCGGGCGAGCAGACTGCAGACGGGCATGGCGGTGTGCGTGGTGCGCAATGGCAGATTTTTGAATTCAAATCTAAAGACAAACCAAACCGCAGCAACAACGGCTTGCCGCCTCCATCCCAGCGCTGAACAATGTCGGTTTGCGACAATAACCGAGCTGGTTACCTTTTCTGAATTCCTGATTTCTTTTCTTCGTTCTTATGGCAGTTTTTACACCCGTCACTCTGGATGAACTCGCGCCTTGGGCTGCCCAATTCCCGATTGGCACAGTGCACTCGTTGAAGGGCATTGCTTCCGGCATTGAGAACAGCAACTTTTTTCTTGGCAGCGACAGCGGCGAGTATGTGCTGACGATTTTCGAAAAGCTGTCCTTCGAGCAGCTGCCGTTTTATCTGAACCTGATGCGCCATCTGGCCGAGCGCGGCGTACTGGTGCCGGCGCCGATTGCCAACAACCGCGGCGAGATACTCTCGGAGTTGCATGGCAAGCCAGCGGCGATCGTCACGCGCCTGCAAGGCGACTGGCAGCCTGCACCGCAGACTGTGCACAGCGCCGAAGTCGGCTCCATGCTCGCCAAAATGCATCTGGCAGCGCAAGACTATCCGCTATACCAGCCAAATCTGCGCGGCCTCGCGTGGTGGAATGAAACAACGCCGGTAGTGATGCCTTTCCTGACGGAAGCGAATCAGCATCTGCTAAGCACGGAGATGCACTTCCAGCAGGCCTTTGCCGCTTCTGAAATCTACACTGCGTTGCCGGCCGGCCCGATTCATGCCGACCTGTTCCGCAACAATGTCATGTTCGATGGCGACCGCCTGACCGGTTTCTTTGATTTTTATTTTGCCGGCTGCGACACCTGGCTGTTCGATGTCGCCGTCACCGTCAACGACTGGTGTATTGATCTGGAAAGCGGTGCAAGCAATGCTGCGCGCGTGCGGGCCATGCTTGATGCCTATCATGCGGTGCGCCCGTTCAGTGCCGCCGAACACGATGCTTGGCCTGCGATGCTGCGAGCCGCTGCGCTGCGTTTCTGGCTGTCGCGCTTGTATGATTTTTATTTGCCACGCGAAGCCGAAATGCTCACGCCGCATGACCCTGCGCATTTTGAGCGCATACTGCGGCACCGTATCGACCACACTGTAGAAGCGCTTCCCTGAACATGGAAAAAATTCCTGCCAACACCGGCATCAACTGGATACGACAAGGCTTTGCGATTTTCCGCAAGCAGCCCGCCGAGTTGGCCATGCTGTTCCTGCTGTATATGCTGCTGATGTTCTCGCTGTCGCTAATCCCGCTGATAGGTCAACTGCTGCCGCTGCTGCTGGTGCCTGTGTTTTCGATGGCATTCATGCAGGCCTGTGTGCAGATTGAAGCGGGCAAAAAAGTACTGCCGAACATACTGCTGACGGGATTTCGTTCGCCTGCCCTGGGCACTTTGCTGCGGCTGGGTTCGCTGTATTTGCTGGCCGCCCTCATCGCCATAGCGGCATCGTCACTGGTTGACGACGGCATGTTCTGGAAACTGATGTCGGGACAAATAACGGCCGATGAAGAAAAATTGCCAATGACAGATTTGCCGCTGGCAATGCTGGTGGCCGGTCTGGTCTACACGCCGTTTGCAATGGCTTTCTGGCATGCAGCCCCGCTCGCTGCGTGGCAGCGCATGGGTTTGTTCAAGGCTGTCTTTTACAGCTTCTTTGCGGTGCGCCGCTGCGGCATGGCCTTCCTGGCCTATGGACTCGCCTGGATCGTCATCGGCATAGCCTTGCCGGCCTTCGTCAGTGCGGTGCTGGCTCTGCTTCTCGGTAAAACCCTGGTGACGGTGATGCTGCTGACGCCGTTGTCAGTCATCCTCACCATCGTCATGTACTGCTCGTTCTATCCCACTTATGTGGAAGTGTTCGGACGCCCCGAACAACCCTGATTAATGGCGCAGCCTGAGTCAAGCTGACGTTAAAATTCCCCAAAGACAGCGCAAATAGGCTCTTCGCTGCCGTTCAAACTGTTTCGCAACGAGAAAATTTTTAAGCAGTTTTATTTCCCGAGCAAGTAACGCGCGACTTGCGCTGGTCGGGACTACAAAAACTGCGCAGCCTTTTATTTCTCGACATTCGACTTGCTTTCCAGCGAAAGCTAAATCTCAGCCTCCAGAATTTTGCTGCAGACAGAATTCGGAGAACTTTTGTTATGAAAAAGATACACACCCAGTGAAAAACCTGCTTTTTGGCAGCAGGTTGGCAGTAGCCATGTCCGGATTCAGGATCGCAGCCGATTGCGCAAGTATTTCAGGAGGCCGTATGGGTGGTCTGATCAACAGCATCATTATCCAAAAAAGCAATTTTGCGAACGACATTCCGCTGGAAGAATGCGAAAAAAAAGAGGGCAATTGCATTGTCCGCTTCCAGCGCCCTGCCCGTGTCAGCCCACTGGAACATTTCATACGCTTTTTCTCCGATATGCGTGATGGAGTGACAAAAGCAGCAGACAACTTGTGCGACTTAGACGGCAATTTGCCCGTTATCATCAATGTCAAAGGGCACAGATTAACAACCGGAGAAGATAAATTTGGCCGCCCCGAAGGGAAGTTGACTGACGCTGATAAGGACTTGCCTGTAGGTGCGGAAGTCGTCCCCATTTTTTTTAGAGCAGCTCCGGCCGAAGCAAGTCAAAGTGCAAGCACAACAAGTGACGCATCTGATGCCACAACCAATAATAGTAAGAAGGCACCACCTGTTCCTTCGACAGTCGGACGTCCCCCGCTATTCAACGCACAACAACCCCTCACCAGTAAACAAGCTCCTCTGCCCCCCTCCAGAAATGGTCGACCGGAATTAGATTCTACCGACCAACTTCTTTCCTTAAACGCAGCAGAGATTGTTCAATTGTGGCAGCCGCATTCGCTACCGCCAGAGGACAGTCCAGCTTCTTTGCCGGCAGAAGATCAGCGGCCTGTAGCAGCCGCCGCGCCGCCTCCCGCACCACCACTTGGCAGACCAAATATTTCCAATAACAGCAGCGCAATGCCATCAAGACCTGCGCAAGACCTGGTGCGTCCCGCCTTGCAAGAGCAGAACGCAGCAGAAAAATCGTCTGCCGATCAACTGCTGAATGAAATTCGTACTGGCATTAAATTGCGAGTGACTGTAGCAAATGCAAAAAGAGAGCCCACAGTTGAAGCCAAGACAGACCCCACTTTCAATCAAGCGCTCATAGATAAACAGAAGTCCCGCAGAAATGCAATTGAAGGCAATGATGCCAAAGGGGATAGCACAGAATGGGATGATTGAAATTCAAAATCCTCCAACATGTCTGTTATGCCTGGCCACTTAGCAACTTCGTCGCTGGGCGCCGTGACGGCGCGGCCTTATTGTTGATACGGCGGACTGGCTAGGTAAGACGTTCTGCCGTCTTTGACGTTTATCCATGCGTAAAAATTCTGGCTAAACGATGAGAAGGAAAAAAAATGAAAGCTGGCCCTACTGCCCGTCAACAGTCCGCATCCGAAGAAGTACTGATGGTGGATATCAAATTAGTGCCGGAAGTTGATACGCCTCCCAAGTTCTTATTCGGTAAGCAGGGCGATACCTCATTCGGATTCAAGGTGAAAAAATTTTTCCTGGGTCCACTGATGCGCAATGAAGCGAAGCGGCACATGCTGAATATTTTGTCTCAAGCTGTTTTTAATACAAGTCTGGAAGCCAATAAATTAATGTCGCATATTCGAAATCTTAAATGGGGAGAAGGTGTAGATTCCGGCATGGTTACTAACGTGATTGCCAAATCGATTTTACATGGCCACCGAGATATTAAAACCAAGCCCGCATTTCAATGGACGCGGTTTATAAACGGCGCCAGTCAGGATGAAATAGTCGAAGCTTATTTGGACAATCCCGTGAATCTGAAAACTGAAATCCTTGAAAATTTTAAAAATCGGCTAGACATTCTTCCTGGCCTGAATAAATTAATTTACTGTGCAACCCATGTAAATCATGAAGTGAGTATGGCAGACATGATTCAAATGCAAGATTTAATGAGCGCAATAGCAGAACTAAAAACCAGTTCTACCATGAAAATTCCATTCGAATTAGAGCGAAAAATTCGGGAGGTCTTTCAAAATGTAGCGAAGCGTTTTGACGTAGAGCCCGATTAATTCTGATGGACTTTGAAGTCAGCAAGCCGAGCGGCGCCCACAAACTATTATTCAAAAAAATGAAACGATTTTTTCGAATTGACCTTAAAAAAATTCTTTTTAAGATCTTTCATGCGCATGCTGGCTAAGCAGCATATTGTGAGCTTGTTCGAAACCCAACTGAGCGGATTTCAGGAAGCAAAAGATTTCATCGCAACAGCCAAACAAAATAATAGCTGGGGCACAGGGGTCAAGGCCAGCCGAGGCCAAAAAAATCATCGCCAGAGCCAGCTTGCGCGGCTACGAATTGAAGAGTCCTCAAGACAGGGGCTGGTCCGATACAACGATTAACCATATCGTCACTGAATATCTGAATGACCAAGGCAATCTGCAGGACGAGCTGCGCCGGTTGCTAGCGGAAGAATGCTTGCCTGAAACAGGATTGCAAGCCTTGATGCAATACGATGCCAGTCCGGACGCCTCATTAAGCGTGCACGACAATGCGCCGATCCTGGCCCTGATGCGACACCTTGGTGCAGTTGAAGAGCGCCACAAATCAACATTGCCTAGTTCTTTTAGCGAAAGAATCTCTGAGGTCTTTGAGAATTATGACGCGCGGTATGCGGCCGTCAAATCAGCGGGAAATTTTGTTGAAAATAAAAATTTCACTGAGCTTCCGTCACGCAATCTAGTCAGCTAAAAATCTATAAAAAGCAGCACTGAAACCAGCACGTCATCACCTGAATGGATGGCGTGCTGGTTATCTTAAAAGACTCCAATTGGCAGTTTCAAATTGGCTGAATGTTTATATGCCGGCGCGTTCAGAACTTTAATGGCGCGACTCGACGAACACAGCATCGATGGAGTCGGCCGATAGCACCGCTTCTGCCCATGCTTCGAGTTCGTCAACGCTCGCCTCGTTCAGACGCTGCGTGACCCAGACGGGTACATCGCCAAAGCGCTGTGTTAGCTGGCGAGCCAGTATGCGCAGTATGCGGGCCTGACCCTGCTGCATTCCTTGCTCAATCCCTTGCTCAATCCCTTGCTCAATCCCTTGCTCAATCCCTTTCTCAATCCCCTGCTGCAGACCTTTTTCAAGGCCCTTCTCCATCCCGATGCGTTCAACTGAACAGACGTAAGACATATGTGTTTCCTCCTCGAGTGTTTCCAGATTTTGCCAGAGCTGCGCGTCCAGT
>JAOAUN010000054.1 GCA_030157545.1 Burkholderiaceae bacterium | reverse complement strand
GTGACAACGACGGCTGCGCAAAACTGGAACGACATCATCACGCTGGCTGACAATACGATATTGACAGGCACTGACGTGAGCTTTGCTAAAGCCGTCAATGGTGCTTATGACCTGACCGTCAACGCCAGCGGGGTCACACGCTTTAATCGTAGCGTCAATGTTGCCAGCGTGACGACGGACGCCTTCGGCTCGACCATCCTCGCCGGCGGTGCTGTGACAACGACGGCTGCGCAAAACTGGAACGACATCATCACGCTGGCTGATAACTCCATTTTGACGGGTAGCTCGATCACATTTGACAAAGCAATTGATGGCGCATTCAGCCTGCAAATCAATGACAGTGGCATAACGACGCTGAATGCGGCAGTTGGCGCGACAACGGCGCTGGCGAGTTTCTCAACGGATGTTGCTGGCAGCACCAACATCAACGGCGGGTTGATCAAGACCACAGGTGCGCAGACGTATCGTGCCCCTTTGAATTTAGGCGTCGATAGCGTGATCCGCGCCCATGCAATGCAATTCTCTGCCATCACGACTGCGCACGATCTGGAGATTGTTAGCGAATCGGCGCAGGAACTTGGCAACCTGACTGTAGGTGGCAACCTGTCGCTGACCACAGGCGCCGGTGGCGTAACCCAAGCGACAGGCAGCGTGCTGCAGGTGACCGGTAACACCCTGTTTACCGCTGACACGACGGCGGATCAGGACGCGGTTCTCGATGGTGCGAATAATAATTTCACTGGAACGGTCTCTTTTGCCAACGCGAATACCGGTAGCTGGCGTGATCTGGCAGTTTCAGATTCGGCTGGTAGTCTGGTGCTTGGCACGGTCGCTGCGAATCGAGACATCACACTTATTGCCGTGGGAGCGATTGATCTCGGCACTCTGACAGCAGGCGGCAATCTGGAAGTGAACGGCAATGGCAATCTGACGCAGCAGGGCGCTCTTGTTGTAGCTGGTGACGCGAACCTGCAGGCAGGCAGCGGCACGATCACGCTGGCCAATATAGAAAATGATTTTAATGGCGTCGTTTCGCTGGGTGCAACAGCGGCGTCCGTGACAGACAGCATTGGTGGTGTCGTGCTGGACCAGCTCAATATCACTAGCGGCAGTCTTGCTGTTGTCAGTACGGACGGCGCAATCACGCAGGCCGCTAGCTCCGTCATTATTGCCGCTGCCGATAGCAGCTTCACCGCAACGGCGGGTGGCCTGGCTGCCGATATTGTGCTCAACAATATCAGCAATGATTTTTCGGGAACTGTGAACCTCGACGGTGCCAATATTTTGGTACAGGATACTGATGCGCTGACCTTAGGTCAGGTCAGTGCCACCGCCAACCTGACCCTGACGCTGGCTGCAGGCAATCTTGATTTTGATCCTGTTGTCGGAAACGCCAGTATTGCCGGCAGCATGACGATTACGACCAACGGCGGCAATGTCGAACTCGGGCAGACCCTGGTTGTACAAAACATGACCGTGCAAACCGGCGGCGGCAACATCTCGCAGAGTGGTGTGCTTGGTGTTGGCGGTACCAGTGATCTGGATGCGGGAACCGGCTCCATCACGCTGACAAACGCCGCCAATCAATTTACCAGTACGGTGGATGCAAGCGGTGCAGCGATCGTGCTGCGCGCGGCTGATGCGCTGACCCTGGGTAACGTCAGCAGCAGCACCACACTTGACATTACCAGCGGCGGTGCCGTCATCCTTGGCGCCGTTACGGTTGGAACCGATATCGCGGTGACGAGCGCAACCGGTGGTATTACGCAAACCGATGCGCTGATCATTGGCGGTACGAGTACGCTCAATGCCGGTATTGACGCTATCGTTCTGAACAATGCAAATAATGATTTTGGCTCAACAGTAGCGGTCACGGCGGGCAGCGCGGAGCTGGTTGCCAGCAATGCGCTGGAGCTCGGATCGCTCGATATTGATGCCGACCTGAGCTTGCAAAGCGGAGGCGCGCTGACGCTCGGCACCGGCACGATCGGTGGAACGTTGACAGCCAACAGTAGCAACAACGCCATCACACAACAGGCCGGCGGGTTGGTGGTGACGGGTGCTGTTGAACTGACGGCTGGAACTGGCGTCATCACGCTGGCAGACGCCGCCAATCAATTTGCCAGCACGGTGGATGCAAGCGGTGCAGCAATCGAGCTGCGTGCGGCTGATGCGCTGACCCTGGGTAACGTCAGCAGCAGCACCACACTTGACATTACCAGCGGCGGCGCCGTCAGCCTGGGGACTATTTCGGTTGGGAGCGATCTCGCGGTAACGAGCGCAACCGGCGGCGTCACGCAGACCGGCACCCTCACAGTCAACGGGCAGGCAGCAATCAACGCCGGCAGCGGCAATATTGTGCTGGCTGATCCGACTAACCAGTTTACGCAGGCGGTCACCGTGCGCGGGCAAGACATTACGCTGGCGACAGCGGGTGCGCTGATACTGGGCGACGTCAATGGCGGCGGCAACTTGACGTTGACGACCACGGGCGGCAGCATCAGTCAGGCCGCTGGTGCCACTTTGGTGGCGCAAGGCACGACCAGCCTGCAGGCAGCAAATAACGGCAGTGCGGCGGCGATCACGCTGGGTAATACGGGCAATAATTTTGTTGGTACCATTTCTGCTGTCGGTGCAGCGATCACTTTGCGCGATGAAACCGGCAGCATGAGGATAGGCACAATTTCGGCCAGCGGCATGCTCGATGCGCAGGCGCTCGGCGGCGCGATCATGATAGAGCCGGGCACGTTGCAAATAGCGCTGGGTGGAATGCGGCTCACGCCGGACCCGCGTCCGATGGGAATTGCGTATCCGACTTCTGCGCCTGAAAGCCTGCGTAGCAATGCACAACTAAGTACGCAAGCGGCCCAGCCGTCCACATCTGCTGTTACGACCGTAAAAGTCGCCGCTGCGGAAGCAGGGTGGTCGGTGGTGGCGACGGAGCAGTCCTCTACCGGTACTGCCAGCAATGCCAGCAGCACCTCAACAGTTATCAAGATTTCAGAAGCGCCGTTGAGCCAGTCAGACAAGAACCTCATCCCGGTCGGCAAAATCTTTGCATTGAGCGCCGGTCAGGCGGAGACCAAAATCATTCAGAGTGCATCGTTTGAGATACTCGACGGTTTCACCGCTGGTCAGGCCACGATTGAGCTGGGTAACTCGCCAAACATCGAGTCCAGTGTCGACAATACGAAAGGCACGGTCTCTGTATCCGGCGACGCCTCTGTAGCTGATTATGACAAGGTCGTGCAGGGCATCAATCTGCGCGTGAATGGCGATACGTCCGACAATTCGGTAATCCGCATTCGCATCACCCTGACAGACCAGAACGGTCAGGCTGAATCCAAAGTAGTTACGATGCGGATTAACAAACCGTCAGGAGCGGCTTTGTCTCTGAATAATTGATTCCTCTGCTTTTGGCGTAGCCCGGAAGTCAATAAGAAATTATCCTTGCAGCTCAAGCGTGTAAAGTTCAGGTTCAGCAGTCAGAACCAGAAAAAATATAAAAGGAAACGCCGATGCAGCAAGCCCCGCGCAACCGCCAGATTATCGCTGCCGTCATCGGCAATGCCCTTGAATGGTATGACTTCGTTGTCTACGGTTTTTTAACCGTCATTATCTCCCGCCTGTTTTTCCCTTCGGATAGCGAATACGCGTCGCTGCTGCTGACCATGGCGACCTTCGGTGTCGGCTTTTTCATGCGGCCGGTCGGTGGCATTGTCATCGGCTTGTACGCAGACCGCAGAGGTCGCAAGGCAGCGCTGCAACTGATCATTTTGCTGATGACGATAGCGATGGCCTTGATTGCCTTTGCGCCGACGTATGCCGCTATCGGTGCCGGTGCGCCGCTGCTGATTGTGCTGGCGCGACTGCTGCAAGGCTTTGCGACAGGTGGCGAATTCGCCAGTGCGACATCGTTTCTGGTCGAGAGCGCGCCGCCAGACCGGCGCGGTTTTTATGGTTCGCTGCAAATGGTCGGGCAAAGCATCGCCGCGCTGGCAGGAGCCTTGTCCGGCATGCTGATTACGCAGGGCCTGTCGCCGGAGCAGATAGATAGCTGGGGCTGGCGCATACCGTTCATCATCGGCTTGCTGATAGCACCCGTCGGTCTGTACATACGGCGGCATATGCAAGAGACTGAAGCTTTTATCGAAGCCAGCCAGTCTGGCGCGGACAAAGCCAGCTTGCCGGGGATCTGGCATGCGCACAGGCGCTCCGTGCTGGTGTCTTTCGGTTTGGTTTTGTCGGGCACCATCATGTACTACGTGGTGCTGATCTACATGCCGACTTATGCGAAAACCCAGCTGAATATTCCGCTAACGGATGCGTTCATTGCGCAGGTCATGGGGCTGTTGTGCCTGACTGTGCTGATTCCGGTTTTCGGTGCCTTGTCTGACCGCTTTGGTCGCCGTCCGGTAATGATGGCTGCATCCGCTCTTTATTTTGTTTTGCCGTATCCACTATTTGCATGGCTACAGGCCGAGCCCGCACTGTTCCGGCTGGCCGTCATGCAGATCTGCCTGTGCAGCGCTGTGGCTGTCGGCCTCGGGCCGATTTCAACCGCGCTGGCCGAGCAGTTTCCGGCGCGTGTACGCTCGACCGGCCTGGCGCTTGGCTACAACTTTGCGGTCATGCTGTTTGGCGGATTTGCGCAGCTGATTGTGACCTGGCTTATTAAAGAGACTGGTACACCGCTGGCACCTGCTTACTACGTCATGTTTGGTGCAGTGGTGGGCTTGACGGCGGCGCTGTTCATGACCGAGCGGCATCATGAGAGGGTGTTGCATTAATTTATGCAATTTTGTACAGAAGCTGAAAATTGTATTGAGCCGGGAGCGTTAAATGATCTACTATTATGTACCATTAAGCGTACGTAATTTTGGAGGTCAAAATGGATGTGCTCAGTGCGACAGAAGCGCGCAGTAAACTTTTTAAGCTCATTGATGAGACAGCAGATTCGCATCAGCCTGTTGTCATAACCGGCAAGAGAAATAACGCCGTACTGGTATCGCAGGAAGACTGGTCTGCCATTCAGGAAACGATGTTTTTATTATCGATTCCGGGTATGCGTGAATCTTTGCGTGAAGGCATGGCAACCCCGCTAGCTAAAACTACCAAGGTACTGAAGTGGTGAGCTGGACGCCTGTTTATACAAAGCAGGCACAAAAAGACGCAAAAAAACTGGCATCAGCAGGTTTGAAAGAACATGCGCAGGCACTGCTTGAAGTTATTGCTGTTAACCCGTTTCAAAATCCCCCTCGCTATGAAGCCTTGGTTGGTGATCTGTCCGGTGCTTATTCCAGACGCATCAACATTCAGCACCGTCTGGTTTATCAAGTCCTGAAAGAAGAAAAAATAATCAAAGTACTGAGAATGTGGACTCACTATGAATAGCTGCACACACTATGCACAGCGCTGTTTAAGCGCCTGCCTGATAACGGCACTCCTGTGGCTTGTTCCGGCATCTGCAACTGATACTGACCCCATCTACGGACCCGAGCTCGAAGGCTTCACCTATCCCGAACCAGTCCAGCGTTTCGCATTCACCTCGCAACGCCAGTCCATGCAAATGGCCTACATGGACGTGCAAGCGCCCAAGCCTAACGGCAGGACGGCGGTGCTTTTGCATGGCAAAAATTTTTGTGCGGCGACTTGGGATGGCACGCTGCGTTTTTTGCAGCAGCAGGGTTACCGCGTGATTGCAGTTGACCAGATCGGTTTCTGCAAGTCGACCAAGCCGGCATCCTACCAGTACACGTTCCAGCAACTTGCTGCCAATACCAAAGCGCTGCTGACGTCGCTAGGGATTGAGCGCGCAACACTGATCGGCCATTCAACCGGTGGCATGCTGGCCACGCGCTATGCGCTGATGTATCCGGACAGCGTCGAGCAGCTGGTGATGATCAACCCTATCGGTCTGGAAGACTGGAAGGCCGAGGGCGTGCCGTCGCTGACGGTCGACCAGTGGTATCAGCGCGAATTGCAGGTGACGGCCGAGCGCATCCGTAACTACGAACGCGTGACCTATTACGTCAACGAATGGCGGCCCGACTACGAGCCGTGGGTACAGATGCTGGCCGGGATGTTCCGCGGCCCCGCTAAGGAAGTGGTGGCATGGCAGTCGGCCCTGTTATACGACATGATCGTCACGCAGCCGGTGCTGTATGAATTCGGCCAGATCAAAGTGCCTACGCTGCTGCTGATTGGCGAGAAGGACAACACCGCCATCGGCAAAGATCTGGTGAGCGCGGAAATCAAAGCGCGGCTTGGCAATTATCCGCTTCTGGCGCGTCGTGCAGCACAGGCTATACCGGGTGCCAGGCTGGTGCTGTTTCCCGAGCTGGGTCATGCGCCGCAAATGCAGGAGCCGGCACGTTTGCACAAAGCCTTGCTGGATGGCTTGAATGCGCTACATTAACCACGCCATCTCAATTCCACTTGATTTTTTTCATATGACAAAGCCAAGCAATGCGCCCAGTGCGCAAGAGCAGTTTGACGAATCCACTTCACGCCGTATCGAAGCCATCTACCTGACGCCTGACATCGTCGCGCAGCGCAACACTGTGCTTGCGCTGCTGGCGCCACAGCAGGCGGAGCGGGCGCTGGATATCGGTTGTGGCCCCGGCATGACGACGCAGGCGCTCGCGCAAGCTGTCGGTTCCAATGGCAGCGTTGTCGGCGTTGATATCGCCGAGCCTATGCTCGCCATTGCGCGCCAGCGCTGCGGAGCAAGTCCGCAGGCGACGTTTGCGCTGGCCGATGTGACGGCCTTGCCGTATCCCGACGCCAGCTTTGATATTGCGCTTGCCACGCAGGTCTATGAATATGTTGAAGACATTGATATGGCTCTGGCCGAACTGGCGCGCGTAGTCAGGCCGGGTGGCCGGGTGCTGCTGGTTGATACCGACTGGGAGTCCGCGGTCTGGGCCAGCAGCGACAATGCGCGCATGCGGCGGGTACTTGATACCTGGAATGAACACATACCGCATCCGCAATTGCCGCGCGAACTGAAGCGCCGCCTGGAACAGGCCGGATTCAATTCAGTGCAAGTCGAGATTGTGCCTATCTTGAATCTGGCGTATGACCCGCAGACCTACAGCATAGGGATGATGGATGTGATCGGCAGCTTTGCCAGTGGCCGAAATGGCCTGACAGCGCAGGATATCTCGGCGTGGAAGGCTGATGCGCGGGCGATGGGAGAACGTGATGCTTACTTCTTTAGCTTGAACCGATATGTATTTGTGGCGCAGCGTTAGTCAAACTTGAACTGCGTTTGAATACTGACTTTACTGTCAGGAATTTGACGATGGCTTGTGCTGCGAAAGCCACCGTCGTTCGACGTATCAGGCAGCATCAGGCATAGCCGCCAATTTCTTCTCCGACCGCACCTGCTGTGCAATCGCATTGACCTGTTCGTCGCTCATGCCGAACTTGGCCTTGAGTTTTTCCAGATGCTCGGCTTCATCCCCGGTGATGATGCCGTCGGCAAGCGCTTCGCGGATCTCGGTTTCATAGATCGCTTCGCGCCGTTTGACCTGCGTGGTGTAGGCAGTGGCAACGACGCCAGTCAGGATCGCAGCCAGCGCAATGGCGAGCACTTGCGTGATTACGACCAGCACTACACCGAAGATGGACACGGGGTCGACGTTGCCCCAGCCCGAGATGATGGTCAGGATGAACCATTTCATCGTCGCCGGAATCGACGGGAACACTTCCGGCTGTAAATGACCTTCGGCGATATAAATCAGCGACGAGCAAAGAAGGCAGGAGATCAATAGCAGGAACATCGCCGAGGTGAACGAATCACGCTCGGACTTGATCGCTTCGGCCAGATCCGCCAGCGCACTGTTGTAGCGTGAAAGTTTGAAAATACGCATCAGCCGGAAGATGCGCAGCACGCGCAGATCCAGTCCCGGGAACAGCAGTTGCGCATAAAAAGGCATGGTGCCGAAAAAATCGATGAAGCCGTAAAAACTGAAAATATATTCTTTGCGGCCACGCCACGCTCCGCCGTTTTCTGCGGAGTATTTTTCCGCATAAGACCAAACGCGCAATACATATTCTGCAGAAAAAAGTGCGACGCTGAACATATCGAACAAGTGGAATGCGTGTTCGAATTTTTCATGAAGCGAATGCTCGGATTCAAGAATGATGGCCACTACATTGGCGACCACCACTGACGCAATGAAGATTTCGCAGAGTCGGCTGGATCTGTCATGTACCGATCCCTCAAGGACCTCGAAAATACGTCTTTTTAAAGTCTTGAGCATTTATTTCTTTTCCTGCTTTGCCTGTAGCATCATGTTTTGCACTTCCTCATCGCTGAGTCTGAAATCGCGCTGAAGTCGCTGCAAGGTTTCCTGCTCTGCATTCGTGACGATGCCGTCGGCCAGCACTTCGCGCAGTTGCGCTTCATAGGCAGCTTTTTTACGGGACATCTGGTTTGAAAAGGCTGACGCGACAATACCCGTCATGATCGCGGCCATGCAAAGACCCATGAAGCCGGTAATAAGCGCAATGAATTCACCAGCTGTCGTGCTCGGTGTGACATTGCCGTGGCCTGAAGTAATCGTAATGATCGCCCAGTAAATAGCGGCTGGTATCGACGCAAAA
>JAOAUN010000053.1 GCA_030157545.1 Burkholderiaceae bacterium | reverse complement strand
TTGGCCAGTTGCAGCAGTGTGTCAGGCATGTCGGCAATGTTTTCCACAAAAACCAGTTCTGTCTTGCCCACTACGCGCAGCGCATGCGCGAGCGAACGGCCGTCTGCTGCCGGTATAGGCTGCTCGCCGGCTGCATACACATCGGCCAGCACCAGCACATCGGTGGTGGAGAGTACTTTCACAAAATCTTCAAACAAGTCGCGCGTGCGTGTGTAGCGATGTGGCTGAAAAGCCAGCACCAATCGCCGCCCCGGATACGCGCCACGCGCTGCGGCAATGGTCGCGGCGGTTTCAACCGGATGATGGCCGTAGTCGTCCACCAGCGTCAGGCTGCCCTTGCTATCTCCCAGCGGCAGTTCGCCATAACGAGTAAAGCGACGGCCAACGCCGGTGAATTCCTGCAGCGCTTTCTGAATATGCGCATCGGCTACATCGAGTTCGCGTGCAATCGCAATCGCTGCGCACGCGTTTTGAATGTTGTGCATGCCGGGCTGGTTCAGGCGTACCGCCATCGGCGCATAGTCTTTCTGGATGACGGTAAATTCCATGTGACTGCCGACCGCTTTGGCGTCAACGGCGCGCACTTCGGCGTCTTCATGAAAACCATAAGTGACGATCATCTTCGAAATGGACGGCATGATCTCGCGCACGTTCGCGTCATCAATACACAAGATGGCGACGCCATAAAACGGCAGGCGCTGCGTGAATTCGACGAACGCCTGCTTCAGTTTCGCAAAGCTGTGATCATAGGTTTCCATATGATCGGCGTCGATGTTGGTAATGACTTCAATCATCGGCGAAAGATTCAGGAACGACGCATCAGACTCATCAGCTTCTGCAACGATGAAGTCGCCCGCGCCCAGCTTTGCATTCGCACCGGCGCTGTTAAGACGGCCGCCAATGACAAAGGTAGGATCCAGCCCGCCTTCGGCCAGCACGCTGGCTACCAGGCTGGTGGTAGTGGTCTTGCCGTGAGTGCCGGCAATGGCAATACCGCTTTTCAAACGCATCAGCTCGGCCAGCATCATCGCGCGCGGTACGATAGGAATCTGGCGCTCGCGACCGGCAATCACTTCCGGATTGTCTGCCTTGACTGCGGTTGACGTGACGATCGCATCCGCACCCACAACATGCTCAGGCGCATGACCGATATGAATGACAGCACCCAACTCGGCCAAGCGGCGGCTGGCTGCATTTTGGCTCAGGTCGGAGCCGGAAATGACATAGCCAAGGTTCAGCAACACCTCGGCAATGCCGCTCATGCCGGAGCCGCCGATGCCGACAAAGTGAATATTTTTTACGCGATGTTTCATGTCAGTGGTCCATCCCCGGCTTCGGCTGCGCCGCTTGATGACGAACGCAGCGCGACCGCGCTGCTTGGCCCACAAAGTGAATATTTTTTACCCGATGTTTCATGTCAGTGGTCCATCCCCGGCTTCGGCTGCGCCGCTTGATGACGAACGCAGCGCGACCGCGCTGCTTGGCCCACAAAATGACTATTTTTTACACGGTGTTTCATTTTCTTCCCAATTCTTCCAGCACCAGCGCAATGGCCTCATTCGCATCGCGCTTGCCTTGCCGGTATGCGGCCTCTGCCATTTGCAGGCATTGCTCGCGTGTTGTTTGTTGCAGCAAAGTCGACAGCGACTGTGCGGTCATTTCAATTTGAGGCAGGTGCGTTGCCGCTTGGGCAGCCGCCATCCATTGCGCGTTGTCGCGCTGATGCGATGTGGTCGACGCCACCAGCGGCACCAG
>JAOAUN010000052.1:5256-9282 GCA_030157545.1 Burkholderiaceae bacterium | reverse complement strand
AGCCTGTTGCATCGAGAACGCCTGCGGATGACAGCATTGAGCTTTTTATCAAATTGGCTTTTGATGTGGACAAGCCGAGCATGAGCCAATCCATCCTAAATGATTTCAAAGAATACGTAGTTGATCCCGTCACCAAACTCAGCATACGGCACTTAAGACAAATCGGTATCTATGACGTTTACGAAGAACGGTATCCAAATACGCACAGCGTAACGAGGACCTATTTCAGGAAAGACAAAAACGGCAATTTAATCAGAATTAAAGATTGCCCGGGTCTGCGTACTTCAAGCCTTAGACGATATGCGGATGGCCTTGAACTGCGCTTCAACTACTCGCCAGCCTTTATGCCGAATGAAGTTGAAGTTGATGCTGCAGTCACAAAATTAGTTGAATCCTGGTTGCAAAAATAATTTTCAATCTCCCTCAAACAAATTTAAAAGATCGCCATGACTAACACTGTTCAATTAAATGACGCACAAATTAAAATTTTACAAAATTTAAACGATACACATCGCTACCCGGAGGCTTACCGCTACTTACGCGATATCGCCATTCAGGCCAGCATGGCATCTACAACGCCAGAGCAGCATCAACAACTTGAAATCCTTTCGACGTGGCTGGATCGGGCGGCCAGCATCAATGCCAATGATGGCTCGTTTTCGATTGAATTTGTCAGAGGTGCAACCGCAGAGTTTGGCGCACTCGGCAACATGCCCATTAGTGATGAAAAATTTCAAGATGCGTCAAACAAATTAGCGGACATACACAGAGCCATCTGCAGCTGCAAGCAAAGTTTTTATTTTTAATGGCGACTGATAAAAAAATGAAAATTGTGAAAAAAATTGCACTACCAATAATTTTTATTTCATTAGTAATTTTTTTAGGAGGAACAGTTTTATTCAACCGATCACAGCCCTCAAAAATAGAAACATCGGAAGCAATAATTTTAGTTGAATCATTACAAAAATATGTCTTAAACGATCACCAAAAAATATTTTCAGCAGCAAGCCACAACACAATAACTATTGATGCTTATGGATATTTAAGTGAAAAAGAGCAAGAAGAAATTTTAAATTCAATAAAAACTACTTTAGAGAAAAAACCCTTTAATGGGAAAATTTTTATCAAATTTTTTCCTAAACGTGAGTACATGACCGTTCAAAAAAATGGATTGATAATTTCCGAGTTGATAAAAATGGATTTCATACGTGCTATCGAATTGAATAACATTCGGGAGAAGCAAAATGCCAGATAAAAATCTCATTGTGGAAGTACGAATTGATTCAGGTGCTGGTAATGGCGTACCACATGCATTTATTGTTTTAACTGATGAATTTGGCAACCAACAAGGTTACGGATTTGCCCCATCTGAACACTTAAATCTGTGGGGGCCAGGCGAGATTTCAAACAATACAAACCATGCTTATGACAAAAGTTGGTCATATGATTTGAACCAAGAACAATATGACAATTTGAATTCGTTCATCTACCAACAGCAACGCAACCCAGGAATTTATGAAGGATGGAATCGCAATTGTGTGAATTTTGTTAGTAGCGCACTTCGATATGCAGGAATAGATGATTTGCAAAGTGCGCCGTTAACTCATCCAGTTGAATTATGGTGGAGACAAAATTTTATTTCATACTATTCAAATGGTAAACAAGATCTCGCCAACCTCGGCGGCGACTACGACCAGCTCGGCAATTTCATCAGCAATCTTCAGCTTCAATTCCAGATTGCCAAAACGACCGTCAGCCCCCTCATCCTCGACCTCGATGGCGACGGTATCGAAACCATCAGCAAATCGGCTGGCATTCACTTCGATCACGATGCCAACCAATTCGCGGAAACCACCGGCTGGGTCGGCAAGGACGATGGCTTACTGGTGTGGGACAGAAATAACAACGGCCGCATCGACGATGGGAGCGAACTGTTCGGTAATAACACGCTACTCACCAGCGGCAGTAAAGCAGCAAATGGCTTTGCCGCCTTGGCAGAACTCGATACCAATCGCGACAATAAAATCGATAGCAGCGACACCGCCTTTACGCAACTCCGCTTGTGGAAAGACGCCGACAGCAATGCAGAGCTCGCCGATGACGAGCTTTTATCGCTTGACTCATTGGGCGTGCAAAGTTTTAACCTGAGCTATAAAGCGCAAACGTTCACTGATGCGCAAGGTAATCAGCATCTGCAAGTCGGCAGCTACACGCGCGTCGATGACAGCGTTCGTGCCATGGATGACGTCTGGTTTGCGGCGGATACGGCAAGAACGATTGATCAGAGCATCGTCGACATTGATGCAGAGATTGCCGCCCTGCCGGACTTACAGGGATTCGGCAATGTGCATAGCCTGCATCAGGCAATGGCACGCGACCAGAGCGGAAAATTAAAAGCACTTGTTCAAGCGTTTGCCTCTGAAGATAAGGGCGAAAAGAGAATCTTGCTCATGCAAAGCATTCTATTTTTGTGGACTGGTAGTGATGGCTACGCGGCCAATAGTCGAGGAGCCTATTTTGGTGATGCTCGTAAGCTGTATGTACTTGAAGCGTTCCTCGGCGAGCGTTTTATTCAGGGGTTCGGAACGAATGCAGGTACAAATGATCCGGGGCCGGAAGCTACTAAGGCACTCATGTCTGGTTTTGATGACTTATCGACAATACTGTATGGACAGCTCATGCTGCAGACACAGTTTAAAAATTTATTTGACAGTATCAAACTGAAATGGGATGCGAATAGCAGCACATTCAAAATAGATGTGAGTAGCACTCTAGCTATACTTCAAACAGCAGCCGAAAAAAATATTTCGAATGCTATTTATTTAATTGGTGATTTTGGAATTAGCTTAAATCTTTGCGGAGATTTTGGGAAGAATGTGCTGGAGTCGATACGTGAAAAAGGTGACTTTTCCGGAACCGAGTTTTCTCGCGCGCTAGCAACAATAGGAAAAAATTATTTCTCTGGAAACGATAGTAACAACACTATTTCTGGCAATTTAAATAAAGAAAATCTTATTTACGGATTCGGAGGTAACGATAAAATCACTGGCGGCGACTCAAAAGATATTATTGTGGGCGGCATCGGCAATGACCTCCTTTCAGGTGGCAAGGGAAACGATTTCTATCTATTTTCTGCGGGTGACGACAACGACCTCATAAGCGATTACGACACTACCATTAGCAACAACGATATCGTTCGGTTTACTGATGTAGCCTCGACCGACATTCAAAGTCTACAGCGCTTGCGGGATGATCTGATCTTCAATTACGGAACAGCCGACCAGATCACCGTGATCAATTATTTCAGCAACTCTTACTATCGCATTGAGCAGTTCAGCTTTGCTGACGGCGTGAGCTGGGATGATGTAGCCATCAAGACACGCACCATCACGACGGGTACGGCTGGTGGCGATTACATCTACGGCTATAACGAAGCGTCTAACGTCATGAGCGGCTTTGATGGCAATGACTCTTTGGTTGGCGGTGCCAAAGATGACCGGGTTGACGGCGGCAATGGCAACGACAGACTGAACGGCTATGCGGGCAACGACATGCTGCTCGGCGGACTGGGTAACGATGTGCTCTATGGCGATGCCGGTGATGACTGGCTCGATGGTAGCAGCGGCAACGACTGGCTCTCCGGTGATGCCGGCAACGACACCCTGCTCGCCGGTGAGGGGGACGACACGCTCAATGGCGGCACCGGCAACGACCTACTCGATGCCGGCACGGGCAATGATGTGATGGAGGGCGGCAGCGGTAACGACACCTATCTGCTGCGTGACGCCGGTAGCGATCGCATCACCGACAGTGACGGTATCGACAGTGTCCAGTTCAACACCGTCGCGTCAAGCGACGTCACTGCTGTTGAGCGTCGTGTGAATGATCTGGTGCTGAGATACGGCAGCACCGACCAGCTCACTGTGACCAATTATTTCAACGGCTCCAACTCTCGTCTTGAGCAGTTTGCTTTTGCTGACGGCGTGAGCTGGGATGATGTAGCCATCAAGACACGCACCATCACGA
>JAOAUN010000052.1:0-5156 GCA_030157545.1 Burkholderiaceae bacterium | reverse complement strand
CACGACGGGTACGGCTGGTGGCGATTACATCTACGGCTATAACGAAGCGTCTAACTTCATGAATGGCTTTGAAGGCAATGACTCTTTGTATGGCGGCGCAAGGGACGACCAACTCGACGGCGGCAACGGCAATGACACGCTGTACGGCTATGCGGGCAACGATATCCTTCAGGGCAAAGCCGGCGCAGATACGCTCAACGATACGGTTGGTAACAATCTGTTCAACGGTGGCTCAGATAATGACTTACTAAACGGTGGCGCAGGCAATGAGCTTTTCATTGGCGGCCCTGGCAATGACATCATTAGCACTGGGAGCGGTGCTGACATTATTGCGTTTAACCGTGGCGACGGACAGGATACGATTCTGGCCAGCACCGGCAAAGACAACACCATCTCTCTGGGTAAAGGGATTGCATATGCTGATGTGCTGTTGTCGAAATCAGGAAGTGATCTCGTATTGGCGACTGGCCAGAACGAACAAATCACACTTAAAAACTGGTATTCAAGCAGCGTTTATCGCAGCATTGCCAACTTGCAGTTCGTGACTGACACGTCAACGAACTATGCGCCTGATTCGACTGATTCGCTACTTGAAAATAAAATTCAGACGTTTAACTTCGATAAAATAGTCAGCCATTTTGATCAGGCGCAGTCGGCTAACGCAGGGGTATCAAGCTGGGCGCTCACCTCGGCGCTGCTTGATGCGCACTTGGCCAGTAGCGATTTGGCTGGCCTTGGCGGGGAACTGACTTATGGGTATGGGAAGAACAGCAATCTGTCCGATATTTCAGTCACGTCGGCGCAGGCTTTGCTGGGGAGCAGCCAGTTTGGCATGGCAGCGCAAAATTTGCAGGTTGCGAATGCGCTTCCCAGTCTGTCGCCGCGTTTGGTGTAAAGATTTATTCCACCAGCTTGTTGAGCCGGTCCGGATTGAATTTATCCAGTTCGGGCACGGTCTCGCAGGCGATGCCGGCCGCCTTCAGCGCTTGCACGATTTTTACCAGCTGATGTTCCTGCGATGCGGCGTTGTCGATCAGACCATGCATGGCCTTCGAGATCGGGTCATCGCCGTTTGGCGTGATGCCATACGCGGCGAACAGTCGGGCAGCGGCTTCTTCGCGTGAACCCGTAACGGCTTTTTCTACTATGCGGGCAGGGTTACCCACTGCGGTGGCACCGGCCGGCACTTCCTTGACGACCACTGCGTTGGAGCCGACCTTTGCGCCCTCACCTACCGTGAACGAACCAAGCACCTTGGCACCAGCGCCAATAATGACGCCACGCTCGAGAGTCGGATGCCGCTTCGCACCTTTCGACAGTGATGTACCACCAAGAGTGACTCCTTGATAGATCGTGCAATCGTCACCAATTATGGCGGTCTCGCCGACCACCACGCCGAAGCCGTGGTCGATGAAGACGCGTCGGCCTATGGTCGCGCCAGGATGGATTTCGATGCCGGTCAGGATGCGGGCGAGATGCGAAATGAAGCGCCCCAGCCATTTGAAACCATGCTGCCAGCACGCGCTGGCCCAGCGATGCATGACGATCGCTTGCAGGCCCGGATAGCAAGTCACTACCTCCCAGCTATTGCGGGCTGCAGGGTCACGTTCGATGATGCTGGCGATGTCTTCTTTGAGGCGGGTGAACATGGGCTTATCAGATCAAGGGTCGGTTTCTTGTTTTAAATCTTCAACATCCGCTGACGCCGGGCTTCGTATAAACATACACCGGAAGCCACCGAGACGTTCAGGCTCTCGACTGAACCCATCATCGGCAGATGAACAAGGCGGTCGCAGTTTTCGCGTGTCAGTCTGCGCATGCCTTCACCTTCCGAACCCATGACGATTGCGCTACCGCCAGTGAAGTCCACATCATAGATGGTGCTCTCAGCATCTTCTGCCGTACCGGTCAGCCAGATGTCGCGCTCTTGCAGCTCGCGCATGGTGCGGGCAAGGTTGGTCACGGTTATGTAGGGCATGGTTTCAGCCGCGCCGCTGGCGACCTTGGCAGCGGTGGCGTTCAAGCCGACTGCGCGATCTTTTGGCGCAATGACGGCATGGGCACCGGCACCATCTGCCACGCGCAGGCAGGCACCGAGGTTATGCGGATCTGTTACGCCATCAAGCAGCAGCAACAGCGGCGGTCCGACGATAGCGTCGAGCAGTTCATCGAGATTGCGTGCCAGCGACAGCTCGCCGGCCGCAGCGACCACGCCTTGATGACGACGCGTGCCAACCATGGCGTCAAGACGCTGGTCGTCGGTCTGGATGATGCGTACATTGGCTTCTTTGGCTGCACGCAGCAGCTCGCCCATGCGCCGGTCATGACGGCTGGCGTCGACGTAGATTTCTTCGACGGTGGATGCTTCGTGACGAATACGGGCAGTAACGGCGTGAAAGCCGAAAATCATTTTGGATTTCATGGTCTAGCGTTTCTTCCTGCCGCCGCTCTTTGAAGCGGCTTTTGTAGCGGATTTGCCTGCGGCTTTGTTCTTGCCGGCGCGGGCTTTGCCGCCATCTCTGTTGTCGGTGTGCGTTCTGTCGCCCTTGCCTGCAGCTTGTTTGCCGCCAGCCTTGGCTTCATTTTTAAGCTGGGTGCGAATGCCCGGCTCTGTGACCAGACGCAAATCAATGCGACGTGCATCGAGATCAACGCGACTGACCTGCACCGTTACGCGATCCGTCAGTTGATAGCGCATGCCGGTACGCTCGCCACGCAATTCATGACGTGCATCGTCAAACTGGAAGTAATCGGCGCCGAGGTCGGTTACATGCACCATGCCTTCAATGAACAAGGTATCGAGCTGCACAAAAATGCCGAACGATGCCACGCCTGAAATGGTGCCGGTGAATTCTTCGCCGAGCTTGTCGCGGATGAAATAGCACTTGAGCCAGGCTTCCACATCGCGCGATGCTTCATCGGCACGACGCTCATTTGCCGAGCAATGTATGCCGAGCGCTTCCCAGACGGCCAGATCACCTTCGGCTTTCTTCTTGCCGGCGGCACGGTCTTTGGCCTGCATCTTGCGCGCAGCGGGTGACAGATTGGTGTTGAGTTCGCCTGTCGTGATTTTTGGATGGTACTGCTTGCCCTGCAAAATCGCCTTGATGGCGCGATGCGTAAGCAAGTCAGGATAACGACGGATCGGGCTGGTGAAATGCGCATAGGCCGCATACGACAAACCGAAGTGACCGATATTGTCTGGGCTGTAAACAGCCTGCTGCATGGAACGCAGCATCATGGTTTGCAGCAGCAAGGCATCGGGGCGCAATTTGATTTTCGGCATCAGCTCGGCGTAGTCGGAAGCCGTCGGTGAATTGCCGCCGCCCAGATGCAAACCTACCTGCTTCAAGAAAGTACGCAGCTGGTTAAGCTTTTCTTCAGTCGGGCTCGCGTGAATACGGTACATGCCCGGATGCTTGTGACGCTCCATCAAATCGGCCGCACAGACATTGGCGGTCAACATGCATTCTTCAATCAAGCGATGCGCGTCGTTGCGCGTACGCGGCAGAATCTGCTCGATCTTGCCAGCAGCATTGCAGACGATGTAGGTTTCGGTCGTGTCGAAATCAATCGCGCCGCGCTTGTGCCGGGCTTGCAGCAGCACATGAAACAGGTCGTACAGGTTTTGCAGATGCGGCACTAGTGAGCCACGCTTGGCGGCTTGCGGGCCACGGGTATTACCGAGCACTTCCGCGACTTCGGTATAAGTCAGGCGCGCAGCCGAATGAATCACGGCTGGATAAAACTGGTACGCGTGTACTTCACCTTTAGCAGTGATGACGGCGTCGCATACGAGCGTGAGACGGTCGACGTGCGGATTCAGCGAGCACAAGCCGTTGGACAGCTTCTCGGGCAGCATGGGAATCACGCGGCGCGGGAAATAGACCGACGTGCTGCGCTCAAGCGCATCGACGTCAAGCGCATCATTCGGCTTGACGTAGTGGCTGACGTCGGCAATGGCAACGATCAGGCGGTGTCCTTGCGCACGGCCGATCTTGACCGGCTCGCAATAGACGGCATCGTCAAAGTCACGTGCATCTTCGCCGTCGATAGTCACCATCGGCACGTCACGCAAATCGACACGACCTTCCAGGTCGGTAGCCTTGACTTCCGACGGCAGCTTGGCGGCCAGTTTTTTGGCAGCTTCAGAAAACTCATGCGGCACACCGTACTTGCGGACCGCAATTTCAATCTCCATGCCGGGGTCATCGATATCGCCGAGGATTTCCGCGATCTTGCCGACCGGCTGGGAATAGCGCGATGGTTGCTCGGTCAGCTCGATGCTGACGACCTGACCAACCTTGGCCTTGCCGGGTGAGCCTGCAAGCACGATATCCTGACTGATGCGCTTGTCTTCGGGTGCAACGATCCAGACACCGTTCTCATTGACCAGCCGTCCGATCACATGCGTGTTGGCGCGGGTGACAACTTCAACGATGCTGCCCTCAGGACGGCCACGACGGTCAGTGCCGGTAATGCGAGCGAGCACGCGGTCGCCATGCAAAACCTTTTGCATTTCCTTTTCGGACAGGAAAATATCGTCGCCCTCATCCGGGATCAGGAAGCCGTAACCATCACGGTGACTGGAGATGCGGCCTTCAATGAAGTTGGCTGTATTGGCGAGCTGTATATGACCCTTGCGATCAGGCTTGATCTGCCCGTCGCGCTCCATCGCGTTCAGACGCCGGGTCAGGCCATCGAACTCGGCTTCTTTTACCCCGAGTGTGCTGGCAATGGTTGAAATCGTCTGCGGCTCACTAGCGGTACGCAGGATGCCGAGGATTTCCTCCCGGCTGGGAATACTGTAGGGATACTGGATCAAAAGATGAATAGTTAGGTTGATAAAAACGGTAGTAGTGTAACGGACGAACGGCGGGTTTGCTCGAAAAGCTGACTCTGATGACAGGCTAAATGAAATATACCTGAAAGGTGGTGTTGACTTCGCTTGTTTATTCTATATAATCACGCCTTCTTTAAGCCCACGTGGCGGAATTGGTAGACGCGCATGGTTCAGGTCCATGTGCCGCAAGGTGTGGGGGTTCGAGTCCCTCCGTGGGCACCAAGCTTAGAGAAAAAAGGGTTCGCTTCGGCGAGCCCTTTTTTTATGTCTGTGCTCACGAGCAAAGCGCCTGCGCGCTTTGCGGGGGGACTCG
>JAOAUN010000051.1 GCA_030157545.1 Burkholderiaceae bacterium | reverse complement strand
GCTGCCGACAGTTTTGTGCTGGCATAGTCACCGACAGCTTTGCTGACCTGTTGCCCAAAGAGTTATGGGGTCAGGAGTTATGGGGTCAAGTTATGGGGTCAAGTTATGGGGTCATGGTTATGGGGTCAGGTCTTGCATTCACGCATATCTTGTTCAAAAATGCGAATTGGCTGCGTGATTGCAAGACCTGACCCCGATTTTGACCCCGATTTTTTGACCCCGATTTTTGACCCCGATTTTCTGACCCCGATTTTCCAAGACCTGACCCCGATTTTCCGATTTTCATTGCAAGACCTGACCCCGATTTTGTGACCCCGATTTTGTGACCCCGATTTTGTCTAGCGATGCATAAGCACTGCTCCTACTCCTTTTTACTTTTGTGTTGTTTGATTGCCTAAGAGCCGAAGTGCCGTATTTACTACCGCACGAAAGTTGAATCTCCGTTCACTATGCGACAATAGATATGCATGTAATCCATTTGAATTGAACGATTTTCCAAATAAATAAAATGCCGAAACAAGAATATATTCTTACCCTCTCGTGTCTGGATCAGCGCGGTATCGTGCATCGCGTATCAGGTTTTTTGGCGGAACATGGCTGCAACATCACCGACTCGGCGCAATTCGGCGATGCGCAGTCGAAGCTGTTTTTCATGCGTGTGCATTTTGTGCTGGAGCAGGATGTGCTGAATGACGCGGCGCTGCGTGAGCGCTTTGCGGAACTGGCTTCAAGCATGCAAATGAACTGGCAATTGCATGACGCTGCGCGCAAGCCGCGCGTGATGTTGATGGTGTCAAAAATCGGCCACTGCCTCAATGATTTGCTGTTCCGCTATCGCAGCGGGTTGCTGCCGGTAGAGATCGTCGCGATTGTGTCGAATCATACGGACTTCTATCAACTTGCTGCCAGCTATAACATCCCGTTCCATCATCTGCCGCTGGCTACTGGTGCGTCAGCGGACGCCAAGCGTGCGCAGGAGCAGCGCGTACTGGAAATTGTGCAGACAAACGAAGTTGATCTGGTTGTGCTGGCGCGTTATATGCAGATTTTGTCGCCGGCGATGTGCGAAGCCTTGCGAGGCAAAGCGATCAATATTCATCATTCTTTCCTGCCTAGCTTCAAGGGCGCGAAACCTTATTATCAAGCGCATGAGCGTGGCGTGAAGTTGATTGGCGCGACTGCGCACTTCGTAACGGGCGATCTGGACGAGGGCCCTATCATTGAGCAGGACGTGGAGCGGGTTGACCATGCGATGACGCCCGAAACGCTGACAGCAATCGGGCGTGATGTGGAATGTGTGGTGTTAGCGCGGGCAGTGAAGTGGTTTGTCGAGCACCGTATTTTGCTCAACGGTCACAAGACCATCGTCTTCAAGTAAAGACGCGGCGCAGCCAGGGGCCAATGGCTGCGATTTCTTCTTCGCAGACGGAATGCGGCATCATGTATTCATGCCACTCGACCTGATAGCCAAGCGCTTTCAAAAAGTCGCGTGAAGTCTCGGCGCGGTCTATGGTGACAACGCCATCGCCGCGGCCATGCGCCATGAAAATTGGCGTCTGTAGATTCTGCTCGCTGCGCTCTTCCGCCACGGTTGCATGGATAGGCAGGTAGCCTGACAGACATAGCATGCCGGCCAGCTTTTGCGGATGACGCAGGCCAGTCTGCAAAACCATTGCACAACCTTGTGAAAATCCGGCCAGCACAATTTTGTCCGCTGGTATGCCGCGCGCGATTTCACGCGCAATCAATTGCTCGATCTGCAACTGCGATTTGCGCAGACCCGCTTCATCCTCCCGTCGCACCAGGTCCATCGCCAGGATGTCATACCAAGCTCGCATCACATAACCGTTGTTGATCGTCACAGGCATGGTCTGCGCATGCGGGAACACGAAGCGGATGGCAGGGCAACCTGCGAGATCAAGTTCACGCACGATAGGCACGAAGTCCCCGCCATCGGCGCCCAGTCCATGCATCCAGATCACTGACGCTGCAGGATTGTCAGCGGTAGTGATTTCAATGGTTTCCAGTAGCGGGGTGGTGTGCATGATCAGGATATTTTACGAATGGCAGATTTAGGGCGGAATGCCTTGCAGACGGCTTCGTGGGTTTCAACATAAGGCCCGCCGATCAGGTCTATGCAATACGGAACAGCAGCAAAGATGCCCGAAACGATAGATTTTCCATCGGCGTCTTTCAGTCCTTCCAGCGTTTCGCGGATAGACTTTGGCTGGCCCGGCAGATTCATGATGAGTGCGGCATGATCGGCATTCTCGCGTATCACGGCGACCTGTCGCGACAGAATAGCAGTCGGTACGAATTGCAGACTGATCTGGCGCATCTGCTCGCCGAAGCCGGGCATTCCACGCGTTCCGATTGCCAGCGTCGCTTCCGGCGTGACATCGCGGCGCGCAGGACCGGTGCCACCCGTGGTCAGCACCAGATCACAACCGATTTCGTCGACGAGTTCGATCAGGGTTTTTTCAATGGTGGCGCGGTCGTCCGGTATCAGTCGGGTTTCCATCTGCCAAGGGCTGGCCAGTACTTGAGTAAACCAGTCGCGCAATGCGGGTACGCCCAGGTCTTCATAGACCCCGCCAGAGGCGCGGTCCGAGATGGATACCAGACCAATGATCAACTCATCGGGATGGGTTCTATTCTTCTTCATCTTCTTCCGGTTCGGCAGGCGCGTTCGCGCGTGATTGGGCTTGCAGGGTTTTGAGCAGCTGGTAAATCTCGCGGTACGCTTTCGGAGGCTTGTTTTCCGCCTGCTCCTTGCGTGCATTGCGGATCATGGTACGCAATTGCTGCACATCGATTTGCGGATAGCGTGCCAACAGCGCTGTCAGTGCGCCATCGTCGGCCAGCAGCTTGTCGCGCTGGCGCTCCAGTGCATGCAGCGCAGCAGTCTCTGCCTTGGAGGCGCCATTCCAGCTGTCGATCGTGGTCTGGATGATCGCGATTTCATCTTCGTCCAGCGTGCGCATTTTTTTGCCCACATATTGCAGCTGGCGACGCCGGCCTTCATGATCGGTGATTTGCTGGCATTCGAGAATCGCGTCACGGACATCTTCCGGCATTTGTATGCGTTTGACGCGATCACGCGCTTCGCCTACGAGGATGGCGCCAAGTTTTTGCCGCGCAGTCATTTCGCGCTTTAGCTGGGATTTTGATGGGCGCTCATATTCTTGCTCGAATTCGGTGGATTGGAATCCGACGGCGCCACGGTTTGCGTTGGGCATGGTGAACAGGCCTCTGTCATTCATTAAACGGCTGCTATGATAACCGTTTTGACCCCTCTTTTAATAACCGCCTCCATGAACAAAGCCATTTTTACGCATAGCCAAGACCAGTTGAAGCAGATTGCCCGCGATGTTTTGCGTTTTGCGCAAGAAAAGGGGGCTTCTGATGCCGTTGTTGAAATCAGTGAAGGTGGCGGTCTGTCAGTCACTGTCCGCAGAGGTAAGGTCGAGACAATTGAACAGAATAAAGACAAGGGCATTGGCGTTACTGTCTATATTGGGCATGGCAAGGCTATTCGCCGCGGTAATGCCAGTACTTCCGACTTTTCAACGCAATCGCTGAAAGACACCGTGGACGCGGCCTACAATATCGCCCGCTTTACTGCTGAAGATGATTGCGCCGGTTTGCCGGAAGCTGATTTGCTTGAAACGCAGCCGCGCGACCTGAAGCTCTGTTATCCGTGGCTGTTGTCGGCCGAAGAGGCTGTCGAGCTGGCCTTGCGCACCGAATCCGCTGCTTTGGCCGTTGATAAACGCATCACCAACAGCGAAGGCGCCAACATCCATGCGCAGCAGTCACACTTTGTAATGGCAAATTCACGTGGCTTTATCGCCGGTTATCCGTATTCGCGACATTCGATTTCAGTTTCTCCGATTGCCGGCCGTGGATCGAATATGCAGCGCGATGACTGGTATTCATCGCAACGTGACCCGCGCAAACTGGCCAAGCCCGAAGCGATCGGCCGCTACGCCGCCGAACGTGCGCTGTCCCGCCTGAATGCGCGCAAGCTTGATACGCGCAAGTGTCCGGTACTGTTCGAGGCACCACTGGCTGCAGGGTTGCTGGGTGCTTTCGTGCAGGCCGTATCGGGTGGTGCGCTTTATCGCAAATCGACCTTCTTGCTGGATTCGCTTGGTACGGCCGTGTTTGCTCCTGATATTCAGATTGTCGAAGACCCGCACGTGGTCGGTGGCGTTGGTTCATCACCGTTCGACGAAGAAGGTGTGCGCACGCAGCGTCGTGACGTCGTCAAGGACGGGGTAGTACAGGGCTATTTCCTCTCGACCTATTCGGCGCGCAAGCTAGGCATGAAGAGCACGGGAAATGCAGGCGGCTCGCACAACCTCAAGATTTTTTCGACCCGGACTAAGTCCACCGATAACTTCAAGGCGATGCTGAAAAAACTCGACACCGGCTTGCTGGTAACTGAATTGATGGGGCAGGGCGTCAACTATGTGACCGGAGATTACTCGCGCGGCGCATCAGGCTACTGGGTTGAGCGTGGCGTGATCCAGTATCCGGTTGAAGAGATCACCATTGCCGGTAACATGAAGACAATGTTGAAAGATATTGTTGCGATCGGTAACGATACTTTGATCCGTGGCACCAAGCAAACTGGTTCGATTTTGGTGGCTAATATGACCGTTGCCGGCGGATAAATTTGGCAGTATCTGGTTCAGCGGCATGATTTTTATCAAGCTGATTTTACGCAAATAAATCACTGAAAAATTAAAAGCCGGCCTTGCGAAAGCAAGGTCGGCTTTTTCTTGTTTGCCGCAATGACAGGAATTTTTAAACAAAGAATGAGGCAGATTTGCCACATTCATTTCTTTGCGGCTTTAAACGCGGTAACCGTCGGAAATTTTAGTTTGTAAGGCAGAAATGTTGTCGGAACTGCGTACAAACAACATCACTGCATCCCCCATCAATTTGGTATTGCAGCCAGCTCAGCCACGCCCCTAAAATTATCATTGTTTTAACAGTGGGGTCTGAATTCCTCTATGGCGTTGATAAAACGGCATTGTGGACATGGTTATTTATTAATAATTTCGCTAATAAATCTTGTACTTAGGAGACAGTAATGGAACGACGTTCGTTTATTAAAAAAGCTGCCACAGGGGTGGCAGCGGGAATCGTAGCAGCACCGGCCATCGCCCAAACAAGTCCAAATATCAACTGGCGGCTCGCTTCCAGTTTCCCAAAATCCTTGGACACTATTTTCGGAGCAGCGGAAATTTTTTCCAAGCGCGTTGCGCAACTTACCGATGGTAAATTCAATATTCGCTGTTTTCCTGGTGGCGAACTCGTCCCGGCCTTGCAAGTGATGGATGCAGTTCAGGCCGGCACAGTTGAAATGGGGCATTCAGCTTCGTACTATTACTTTGGCAAGGATCCAACCTTTGCGTTTGATACGGCTGTTCCCTTTGGCCTGACTTCGCGCCAGCAGACCGCATGGATGGATCAGGGCGGTGGTCGTCAGCTGATGCGTGATTTCTTCCGAGAATACGGCATCATGAATTTCATGGGTGGCAATACCGGTTGTCAGATGGGTGGCTGGTTCCGCAAGGAAGTCAATACGACGCAGGACTTGAATGGATTGAAAATGCGCGTCGGCGGTTTCGCTGGTCGTGTAATGCAAAAACTAGGTGTCGTACCACAGCAAATTGCTGGCGGCGATATCTATCCTGCATTGGAAAAGGGTACGATTGATGCAGCTGAATGGATAGGCCCGTATGACGATGAAAAACTGGGCTTCAACAAAGTCGCGCCTTTCTACTACACACCGGGCTGGTGGGAAGCGAGTGCGCAATTGTCATTCTATGTCAGCATCAAAGAATGGGAAAAACTGCCTAAGGAATATCAGGCTGCACTCGAAGTGGCAACCTATGAAGCCCATATGAGCATGCAGGCAATGTATGACGCTCGCAATCCGGCTGCGCTGGCCAGGCTTCTGAAAAACGGTGTAAAGCTGCGCAGCTTTTCCAAGCCAATCATGGATGCCTGCTACAAGGCTGCTATGGAAGTGATTGATGAGGAAGCGTCAAAAAATCCCAAGTTCAAAAAAGTGCTGGATCCATGGCGTCGTTTCCGTCAGGACCAGAATCAGTGGTATTCGGTGGGCGAGTCGCCTATTCAGAGTTATCTGATCGCCCATAAATAAAAGTTCTGGCATTAAAAAACCCGCAGCTGAAATACGCTGCGGGTTTTTTTATTGCCTGATTATTTTACTTTGCTGCTTTTACTTTTCCACTGCTGTCGAAAATTCCAGTTTCGGACCCTCGCTCTGCACTTGTTCGCTACTCACGGAGAAGTCTACATTGGGCATGTCAGGCGTGGCACTGACATCGGGCATGTCGAGCTTGAGTTCGATCTGCTCTTTCATGTCGGTTTTGCTTTCGATCGACACTACGGCTGGAAACAGGATTATCAATGCCACCATGACTACCTGGATTCCGACAAACGGTACCGCGCCCCAGTAAATATCGCTGGTCTTGACTTCCTTGGGAGCGACCGAACGTAAATAGAACAGTGCAAAACCAAATGGCGGATGCATGAACGAGGTTTGCATGTTCACCGACAGCAGCACACCAAACCAGATCAGGTCGATTCCCATTTTGTCGGCAACAGGTCCAACCAATGGCACAAGAATGAAAGCCAGTTCAAAAAAGTCGAGGAAGAAGGCAAGACCGAAGAACAGGATGTTCACAACAATCAGAAATCCAACTTCACCGCCTGGCAGGGAGGTCAGCAAATGCTCTACCCATAAGTCGCCATTGACGCCCCTGAAGACGAGTGAGAAAACGCTTGAGCCAATCAGGATGAACAATACGAAACAAGCCAGGCGGCTGGTCGAATTCATTGCCTGCTTGAGCAAGTCCCATGACAGGCGACGGTTCAGCAAGGCCAGTAGCAGTGCACCCAAGGCACCCATGCCGCCGCCTTCGGTTGGCGTAGCAATACCGACGAAAATCGTTCCCAGCACCAGAAAAATCAGTGCCAGTGGCGGTACCAGTACCAGCACGACTTTTTCAGCCATGCGCGACAGCAGACCAAGTTTGAGTTTACGGTTCGCGAGTGCGAATACGAAGGAAAACAACACACAGATAACGCCGCCGTAAATAGCTGCTTCATCCGGTGCCAGATTTGGCCGGCTGCTCAGTAACCACTTGGTGCAAATCCATCCGAGGGCGACAGTACCAACGATCAGCGCGAACAGTGACACCACGCCACTATCACCATTTTCCTGGCGCAGGTTGCGCGCTTCGACAGGCAGCGCAGGCAAAGCCTTGGGCTTGAAGACCGTCACAGCCATGATGTACAGCGTGTACATACCAGTCAGCAGCAAGCCCGGAATGAACGCGGCCTGATACATGTCGCCAACGGAGCGACCGAGCTGGTCTGCCATGACGATCAGAACCAGCGACGGTGGGATGATTTGCGCCAGCGTACCTGATGCGGCTATGACGCCAGAAGCCACTTTTTTATCGTAGCCATAGCGCAGCATGACCGGCAATGAAATCAGGCCCATGGAAATGACCGACGCGGCGACCACACCGGTGGTGGCTGCCAGCAGCGCACCGACGAAGATCACTGCGTAGGCAACGCCGCCGCGTAGCGGCCCGAATAACTGCCCGATAGTGTCGAGCAGATCTTCAGCCATACCCGAGCGCTCCAGAATCAATCCCATGAAGGTGAAGAACGGAATCGCCAGCAGGGTATCGTTAGCCATGATGCCAAACAGACGGTTTGGCAGTGCCTGCAGCAGTTCGGGTTTGAGTAGTCCGACTTCAATACCGACTAATCCGAAGAAAAGACCATTGGCCGCCAGTGAAAAGGCGACCGGAAAACCAGACAGTAAAAAAATGACTAAGGTGATGAACATGACTGGTGCCATGTTCGCGATCAGGAAAGCCGTCATGATATGTCTCTCTAATTAGTTTAATTGGTTGGCGCTCTTGATCGCCTCGATTTCTTCTTCGGGAGTGGCTGACTGTTTTTCGAAAACACTGGCCTCGACTTTGCCCATCAGGTAGCCGATACGTTTGATGAGCTCTGAAAGGCCCTGCAGGCTCAGCAACAAAAATCCGATAGGAATTAATACCTTGGCCGGCCATACGATCAAGCCGCCCGCGTTGCTGGAGACTTCCTGGTTACGAATGGACTCAAAGGCAAATGGGATGGCGAAGTAGAGGATTAGCAGCGTTGCTGGCAGCAGGAACAGCAGGAAGCCGAACAGATCAATCCAGACTTGCGTGCGCTTGGAAAGTTTGCCGACGATGACGTCAATGCGGACATGCTCATTGCGGCGCAAGGTATAGGACGAAGCCAGCAGGAAGATGGCACTAAACAGATACCACTGTACTTCAAGCCATGCATTGGAACTGCTATTGAATGTATAGCGCACGATGGCATTGCCACTACAAATCAGGACAGCTGCCAGCAGTGCCCAGCTGATTGTCAGCCCGATCTTTTCATTGATCGCATCAATGCATTTGTACAGCGAAATAAAAAAAGACATAGTTGGCTTTCGTTGGCAAAAAATTGGTTTGGAATGGGTATTGCTGTCATGCAGACTGCTGATTTGGGCAGCAAACAGAGACGAACCAAAATTTAGCCATTAATAGAGGTGAAGCTTGCTAATCCTTTACAAGAGCGGATTGCAATGCATACCGGAAGAAAGCTTCTACACAAAGCGTGACGTTTTATTGCAACGGTTTGTCAAATGAAAAAAGCATCCTGGTCGTTGAGCGACCAGGATGCTTTGAAAGTGAACTACTAAAAATTTAAGCGAGTAGTTTGCGTACCCGCTGTATTGCTGCCTTGACTTGAGCGGGAGCAGTGCCGCCCACATGGTCGCGCGAAGCGACCGAGCCTTCCGGTGTAAGCACGACATAAACGTCGTCATTAATCAAATCAGAATACGTTTGCAGTTCCGCAATCGTCAGTTCTGCAAGATCACAGCCACGGTCGACACAGGCGCGAACGGCCTTGGCTACAACTTCGTGTGCATCGCGGAAAGGCAAGCCTTTCTTGACCAGATAATCAGCCAGATCGGTTGCCGTTGCATAGCCCTGCAAGGCTGCATTGCGCATCGCATCGGCATGGACGCTAATGCCGCCGGCCATGTCGGCAAAAATGCGTAGCGTATCGGTAACGGTATCGACCGTGTCGAACAAGGGTTCTTTATCTTCCTGATTATCTTTGTTGTACGCCAGTGGCTGACCTTTCATTAAAGTCAGCAAGGCAACCAGATGACCATTGACGCGGCCAGTCTTGCCACGGGCCAGTTCCGGCACATCCGGATTTTTCTTTTGCGGCATGATCGACGATCCGGTGCAGAAGCGGTCGGCGATGTCGATGAAGCCAACACGCGGACTCATCCAGATAACCAGCTCTTCCGACATGCGCGAAATATGCGTCATGATCAAAGCCGATGCTGCGCAAAACTCGATGGCAAAATCGCGGTCCGATACAGCGTCGAGCGAGTTATGGCAGACGTCATCAAAGCCCAGCGTGGTGGCGACGCGCACACGGTCTATCGGGAAGGTCGTGCCAGCCAGCGCTGCCGCCCCCAAAGGCAGGCGATTGACGCGTTTTCTGCAATCGGCCATGCGCTCGGCGTCACGCCCGAACATTTCCACATAAGCCAGCATGTGGTGACCAAAAGTCACCGGCTGCGCTACCTGCATATGTGTAAAGCCCGGCATGATCGTGGCGGCATGCTCTTCAGCCAGTTTCAACAGCGCCAGGCGCAAGTCGCGCAGCAGCAGGGTGATGTCATCAATGGCCGCACGCAAGTACAGGCGAATATCGGTTGCGACCTGATCGTTGCGCGAGCGGCCCGTATGGAGCCGCTTGCCAGCATCGCCAACCAGTTCGGTCAGGCGCTTTTCAATATTCAGATGCACATCTTCCAGATCGAGCAGCCATTCAAATTTGCCGGCATCAATTTCTGAACTGATCTGGGTCATGCCGCGCTGCACATCGGCATAGTCTTGTTGGCTGATGATGTTCTGGTGCGCGAGCATTTCAGCATGCGCAAGTGAGCCCTGAATGTCGAAGCGGGCCAGCCTGTGGTCGAAAAAGACCGAGGCGGTGTAGCGTTTGACAAGGTCAGAGACGGGCTCGGAGAACCGCGCCGACCATGCTTCGCCTTTCTTGGAGAGCTGTGCTGTCATGTTTGATTGGTATGTTTGGTTTGCTGCGAAAGAGCGACTGATTATAAAGTATTCGTTAGCCAGTATTGCGCAGGCCGGCCGCAACGCCATTGATGGACAAGTGGACGCCACGGTGCACGCGAATATCAGCCTTGCGTCCTGCATCTTTTGATGCACGGTGGCGTTTGATCAGTTCAACTTGTAAATGATTCAACGGATCAAGGTAAGCAAAGCGGTTTTTTATCGAGCGCGCCAGCGCCGGGTCATTCGCTAGCCGTTCGCGCTCGCCGGTCAGCATGTTCACACTTTCAATTGTGAGTGTATGTTCGGCTGCTATCCGCTTGAAAATCATGTTGCGTAGCTTTTTATCAGCGACTAGCCCGGCGTAGCGTGAGGCCACCGCCAGATCGGTCTTGGCCAGCACCATGTCCATGTTCGAGAGCAGCGTCGAAAAGAACGGCCATTCTTTGCACATCGCGCGCAGCGTTTTCAGTTTGCTGGATTTCGATTCCTTGCTGTCGTCTGCCAGCCACGCGGTGACGGCACTGCCAAAGCCGAACCAACCCGGCAGTAACAGCCGGCACTGACCCCATGAGAAGCCCCACGGAATCGCGCGCAAGTCTTCGATGCGGCGTGTGGACTTGCGCGAAGCAGGGCGCGAACCGATGTTGAGTTCGGCAATTTCTGCAATCGGCGTAGCCGAGAAAAAATAATCGGTGAAGCCCGGTGTTTCATAAACCAGATTGCGATAGGCTTGATAAGCGTATTCGGACAACTCTTCCATCACCCGCTCAAATTCGGCCAGACGCTTGGCATGCTTGCCGCCGCTTGCCGCCGGCATCAAGCTCGCTTCCATCACCGCAGCGACCACCAGCTCCAGATTGCGGCGTCCGATTTCTGGATTGGAAAATTTCGACGCAATAATTTCGC
The DNA here is from genome assembly GCA_030157545.1 of Burkholderiaceae bacterium. GTDB lineage: Bacteria > Pseudomonadota > Gammaproteobacteria > Burkholderiales > Burkholderiaceae_D > Pernthalerella. Next base: position 30,797 of record JAOAUN010000051.1, on the reverse strand, counting down.
CCTGTTCGGTCAAGCGGAACTGGCCATTCACCGTGCCGCTAGGTTGCGCCAGAATGGCTTGATGGCTGGGGCCGCCGCCACGGCCAACCGTGCCGCCGCGACCATGGAACAGGCGCAACTTGACACCATGTTTGCGGAACACCTGCACCAAGCCGATTTCAGCTTTGTACAGTTCCCAATTTGACGTCAAAAAGCCGCCATCCTTATTCGAATCCGAATAGCCGAGCATGACTTCCTGCAGTTCGCCTTGCCGTTTCACCAGCGCGCGGATCTTTGGAATCGACAGCAGTCCGTCCATGATGTCGTCCGCGCAGCGCAAGTCCGGAATCGTCTCGAACAGAGGAATGACCATCAGATCGGCATGCTGCTCGCCGTCGAGCGTATCGATACGATACAGGCCTGTTTCTTTTTGCAGCAACAGCAGCTCCAGCAAATCGGACACGCTCTCGGTATGCGAGATCACATAATTACGGATCGCACCGGGCCCGAATTTCTGACGCACGGAGCGCGCCATGCGCAACACGGCCAGTTCCGATTCTGTTTCATCCGCATAAGCGATATACGGCGAATACAGCAGCCGCGGCTGGTCGAGCTCGCCCAGCAGCAGCGTGATTTTCTGCTCTTCTGTCAGCGATGAATAATCTGCTTCAACTTGCGCGGTCCGGAACAGTTCGGCCAGCACACGTTCATGCACATCCGAGCTCTGACGCATGTCCAGCGTTGCCAGATGAAAGCCAAAAGTTTGCGATGCGCGAATCAGGGTATTCAGGCGCGGACGGATCAGCGCCGTGCCGTGATTGGTGCGCAGCGAATCGGCGATGGTCAGCAAGTCGGCGGTGAACGCAGCCGGATCGTCATAAGCTGCCACCGACCCGACTTCGCGCCGTAAAATATTTGCCACACCCAACTTGCGTGCCGTTGCGGCAAGTCGTGCATAAATGGCGATCAAGGCGCGCCGGTAAGGTTCGTCGGTGCGGTGAGGCGAACTGTCGGGTGACGTATCAGCCATCGCTTGCAGTGCCGGGCTCACTGCTACCAGCAAGGTAGAGATCGACAACTCGGCGCCGAGCGTATGTACTTCATCCAGATAAAAGTCGAGAATCGTTGTCGATTGACGCGACAGCGCCTGCGTCATGGTGGCAGCATTCACGTTCGGGTTGCCGTCGCGGTCTCCGCCTATCCAGCTTCCCATCTGCACGTAGGGCTGCTTGCCGGCCATGGCTTGAGTGCCCGGTAAAGTGCGCGCATTTTTCTGCGGGAAATGTGCGGCAACTTCATCTTCAATATCGTCGAACAGGCAAGGTAGTTCGCGCAAGAATGTAATGCGATAGTACGACAGTGCATTGTCGATCTCATCTTCGACGGTCAAGCGGGAATAGCGCAGCATGCGTGTCTGCCACAAGGTAGCGACTTCGGCATGCAGCATCTGTTCATTGCGGGTGCGTTCAGCCGGAATCATTGGCAAATCGCGTTGTGCCAGCAGGTGCGCAATTTTGCGCTCGGCGTCGAGAATACTTTTGCGCTGTACCTCGGTTGGATGTGCAGTCAGCACCGGCGAAATTAGCGCATCATCAAAAAACGAACGCACAGCCTGTCCTGAAACGCCGGCGTCAACGAGTTTGTTTAGCGTCGCGGCAATGCTGCCGCTCTGGGGCGCGGCGCCGGCCAGCAAGTCGGCTCGGCGGCGACGATTGTGATGCTGATCTTCTGCAATATTGGCCAGATGCGAAAAATACGAAAAAGCGCGTACCACCGAATTGGTCTGGTCGCGCGTGAGTTTTTTCAACAACTTGTCGAGTTCGGCGCCGGCGTCGCGGTCGGCATCACGCCGGAAGCGCACAGCGGTCTGTCGAATAGTTTCAACAATCTGGAAAACCGTTTCGCCTTCCTGATGGCGCAGCACGTCGCCGAGCAGGCGTCCCAGCAAACGGATATCTTCTTTAAGGGGAGCGTCCTGGTCAGAGGCGCGGGCAGGGCGGGTGGTCGTGTTTTCTTGTTTTGCCATGGCAGGGTTATGCATTCAGCTAATTACAGTTCGTGTGACTGGCTTGTGGCCAGATTACACATGGGAGCGCGTGATAAAATCCGCTCAATTTTTAGTGCATGACCAGCTGTTTACGCTGCGTCATCCCGACCCTGATTTTAGAGAGCCAGCCTTGAACGCATCATTTTCCGGAAAATTGGTCATTGCCTCGCGCGAGAGCCGTCTCGCCATGTGGCAGGCAGAAAACGTTCGTGCACGCTTGCTTGAATTATATCCGCACAGCACTGTTGAAATACTGGGAATGACCACCCGTGGTGATCAAATCCTTGATCGCACCCTTTCCAAGGTCGGCGGCAAGGGTCTGTTCGTTAAAGAACTAGAAGTCGCCATGCAAGACGGCCACGCCGATCTGGCCGTGCATTCGCTCAAGGATGTGCCGATGGAATTGCCCGAGGGCTTCGAGCTGGCCGCCGTGCTGGAGCGCGAAGACCCGCGCGATGCTTTTGTCTCGAACGACTATGCAAGTCTTGCCGATTTGCCGGCCGGTGCTGTGGTCGGCACCAGCAGTCTGCGCCGTCAGGCCTTGATCGCGGCGCGCTTCCCGCAGCTGGTCATCCAGCCTTTGCGCGGCAACCTCGACACGCGCCTGGCCAAGCTTGACCGCGGTGAATACGCCGCCATTATTCTGGCTGCTGCCGGCCTCAAGCGGCTCGGTCTGACGAGCCGTATACGCGCCTGCATAGAGCCGGAACAGAGCCTGCCGGCTCCGGGTCAGGGCGCAATGGCTATTGAAATCCTGTCCGGTCGCGATGACCTGCGCGCCTTGTTGGCCCCCCTTAATCACCCTGACACCGAGCACGCCGTGCGTGCCGAACGCACCTTGTCGAAGACTTTCGGTGGCAGCTGCCAGATACCGCTGGCAGCCTTTGCCACCGTCGAAGCCGGCACCATGCGCCTGCGTGCGATGGTTGCCACGCCCGACGGCAAGCGCATTGCGCAGGCAGAAGTGAGCGGTGCCGCCCCCGATCCGGAAGCGCTCGGGCGCGCCGTAGCACTTGAGCTGCATGCGCTTGACGCCACAGCCATACTTGCAGCCTGTCAGGTGGATGCCTAAACCTGTTGTCCTGACGCGGCCGGCAGCACAGGCCGGCCCATTCGCTGCGCGCCTCGCCGCGCGTGGCATTGTTGCGCAAATTTTTCCTTTGCTTGATATTCAGCCGCTGCCCGACACTCGTGCGCTGCAAGCGGTACTGGCGCGGCTCACAGACTATGCAATGCTTGCTTTTGTCAGCCCGAATGCCGTTCATGCAGCCTTTGCCCACATAGCGGCCTGGCCGAGCGCTGTCACAGCGGCCGTAGTCGGTGCCGGCAGCAGGTTGGCGCTGGCACAGCACGGCGTGACGGATGCCACTGCGACTATCATCAGCCCGCGCGATCCGCACCGCACTGACTCTGAGACTCTGTTGCCGGAACTGGACTTGGAAGCGCTGCGCGGCAAAAAAGTATTGATCGTGCGCGCTGAAACCGGTCGTGAACTGCTGGCCGACCGGCTGCGCGCCGCCGGCATCATCGTTGAACAAATCGCAGCCTACCGGCGGCTTGCGCCTGCATTGACTGCCGAGCGTGTGGCTGCACTGGAGGCATTGCTGCAGCAAGATAACGACTGGGTTATCACCAGTTCGGAAGCCTTGCGCTTTTTGCAAGACATGGTGCAACAAGCTGCTGGCATTGGCGGCTGGACTGCCATGCTGCAAAAAAAACTGATCATTCCGCATGAGCGCATCAGCCAGACTGCCCGTTCACTCGGTTTTCAACATATTATCCAGACCGGTTCCGGTGACGATGCGCTGTGTGCCGCGATACAATCACGACCATGACAGATTTGCCTACACCTCCCGCTTCCGAAAACATCCCGCCCGAACAGCCGGCACAGAAACCTGCTGCGCCAGTCTGGCGTGCCTGGCGTCCGCAATGGCCCGGTCAACTCCTCGAGGGCAATGGGCGCCAGAAAATAGTGATCAGCCTGCTCGCGTTTTTGCTTGCGCTGCAATGGTGGAGCGCGCGCACAGATAATTCCGACCTGCGCCGCGAACTCGCGCAGCGCCTGCAAAGCGGTGACAACGCTAACAGCCAGACCAAGCTGATTGCCAGCCGCGTGGATGATGAAGTCAAGCACTTGCAAGCCAAAGTAGCCGTACTTGAAGCGCGTCAGATTGAGTCACAAGGCCAGCAGCTCGCGCTTGAGCAGCTGTATCAGGATCTGGCCAAGAACCGCGATGACTGGGCGCTGGCCGAAGTTGAACAAGTGCTGTCAACAGCGAGCCAGCAATTGCAATTGGCCGGCAACGTGCGCGGCGCACTGATCGCTCTGCAAAATGCCGATGCTCGCCTGACCCGCACTGACCGGCCGCAATTCATCGCCATCCGCCGCGCGATTGCCAAAGACATCGACAATCTGAAAAGTCTGCCTAGCGTGGACCTGGCCGGCATAGCCGTTCGGCTCGATACGCTGGTTACGCAGATCGACAGCATGCCGCTGCTGTCTGATGAAAAACCGGGACTGGTAGCGCCAGCGCCGAAAAGCCGTCTGACACCCGCTAAAGACGCGCCGCAAAAAACCAGTTCAGCCGACGATTGGCGCAGCGTGATACAGGATCGCTGGAATAGCTGGAGCAGCGACATGTGGAATGAACTGCGCCAACTGGTACAAGTGCGCTCGGTCGCTACCCCCGAAGCATTGCTGCTGTCGCCCGGTGAAGCCTTCTTCGCACGTGAAAACCTCAAGCTGCGCCTGTTGAATGCGCGACTGGCTTTGTTGTCGCGCAATGATGCCGCTTTCCGTAGTGACCTTATTGAAGCCGAACGCGCATTGCATCGCTACTTTGATACCCGTGCCAAGCAGACCCAGTCGGCGCAGGAACTACTCAAGCAATTGCAGGGCAGTTTGCTCTCGATTGAAATGCCGACATTGGCCAATAGCCTGAACGCCGTTCGCAATACGCGCCCGCGGCCCTGAGCACCGAATCCCATGCGTTTTTTTCTCTGGCTATTTTCCCTCTTCGCCGCCGCTATCGGGCTGGCGGTGCTGGCGCGCTTCAACCCCGGCAATGTCGTGCTGTTTTATCCGCCATTCCGGGTCGATTTGTCGCTGAATTTTTTCATCATCTTGCTGGTAGCGCTGTTTCTTGTGCTGTATGCCATAGTCAACACCTTGCGCGCCACGCTGCAAATGCCGGCGCGCGTTGAGCAATATCGCGCCGCCAAGCAGCAACGCGATTCCAACCGCGCACTGCATGAAGCGCTCAAGGCTTTTCTTGAAGGCCGCTTCGGTCAGGCAGAAAAATCTTCCAACCGCGCAGCTCAGCTGCCAGCCAATGCAGGACTGGCTTCGCTGATCGGCGCGCGCGCTGCGCACCGTTTGCTGCAACCAGCACGGCGCGACGCATGGCTGCAACAGGCCGAGCAAGACCATGGCCTGCGCACGGCGCGCCTGATGACGACCATTGAATTACTGGGTGACGACAACAAGGAAGGCGATGCTGCACTCGTCGCATGGCAGGAACTCAACGCCAGCGGCATCCGCCATCTGCACGCATTGCGTCTGGCTCTGCGCATAAACCAGAACGCACGCAACTGGCAGGAAGTGCTGCGTCTGGTACGCCTGCTCGACAAGCGCAGCGCCTTGCACCCTACGCTGTCGCGACGCTTGCGCGATCTGGCCTACGAAGATTTGTTGCCTGCAGCCGGTCACGATGTGCAGACCTTGAAAGCCTTGTGGTCGACGATCCCAACGGTGGATCGCGTCAGCCCGGCAGTGGCCGTATGCGCTGCGCAAACCTTCATGGCGTTAGGGCAGCAGCAGGAAGCCGCTGCCATTTGCGAAAAAGCGCTGACGACGCAATGGGATGCCAGCCTGCTACGCGCCTACCGCAATTGCGCAGCCAGCGAAGGCTCGGCCACGCTGCTGGCGCAGGTGGAATACGGCGAGAACTGGATGAAAGAACGGCCAAACGACGCCGAACTGGCGCTGACCCTTGGTGTGCTCTGCCTGAAGCAAAAGTTATGGGGCAAGGCGCAGCGTTATCTGGAACAGGCGCTGACGGATGCCAGCGAGCGCAGCACCGTGCAGCAGGCGCATTTGCAACTGGCGCAGCTGCATGAAGCGCTTGACCAGCCGGAGCAGGCTGCTTCGCATTACCGGCAGTGCGCAATTACGACTTTGCCGCGCCTGAGCAAAATCTAAGCTTCGACGTATGTGTCAGTTAGCGGAAAGCTTGGACCGTTATAATGCGACGTTTTATTTTTTTGTTATCTCTTGAGAGAACCTGATGAGCTTGAACAAAGTGCCAGCCGGCCGTGACTTGCCGAACGATTTTAATGTGGTCATCGAAATCCCGATGAACGCCGATCCGATCAAATATGAAGTCGACAAAGAATCCGGCGCGATTTTTGTAGACCGCTTCATGGGCACTGCCATGCATTACCCATGCAACTACGGCTACGTGCCGCATACCATCGCCGGCGATGGCGATCCGGTTGACGTGCTGGTCATTACCCCGTTCCCGCTGATTCCCGGGGTTGTTGTACGCTGCCGTCCTATCGGCGTCTTGAAGATGGAAGATGACGGCGGCCAGGATGCCAAAGTATTGGCCGTGCCGGTTGATAAAGTGTTGTCGATCTATACGCACTGGCAAAAGCCGGAAGACCTGAACGACCTGCGCCTGCAGCAGATCCAGCATTTCTTTGAACATTACAAAGATCTGGAGCCGGGCAAGTGGGTCAAGGTCGACGGCTGGTATGGTCCGGATGATGCGCGCGCTGAAATCATGTCTGGCGTTGAGAACTACAAAGCAGCAGCCAGCAAGCCTAATTTTTAAGTTTTAAAGCAAAGACACTGGATCCCGATTTTCATCGGGATGACGGTAGAGTTTGAGACGGTCTCCACACTACTACCGTCGTCCTGATGAAAATCAGGACCCAGTGACTTTGTTCGCTACCCAGAAAACTTCCCCGCAGCCTTGAACGGATTGCGTTCATTAAGCTCGTCAATGTAAGAAGAAATCCCTTCTCCTTCACGTTCCAGAAAACGTTCGATCGCATCGGCAAAAGAAGGGTGCGCGAGCCAGTGCGCCGACCAGGTTTGCTGTGGCAAAAAGCCGCGCGCCATCTTGTGTTCGCCCTGCGCGCCGCCTTCGAAATACGGGATACCCTCAGCAATACAAAACTCCAGCGGCTGGTAATACGCTGTTTCGAAATGCAGGCAATCATGCTGCTCGAGTGCGCCCCAATAGCGGCCATACAGCGCGTGCTGGTCATAGACGAGCAGCGACGACGCAATCGGTTTGCCGTCCCGCTCGGCTACCACCAGCAATAAGTTTTCCGGCATGGTCTGCGCAATACGCAGAAAGAAATCCAGGTTCAGATACGGCGTTGAATGATGCGCGCGGTAAGTGTGGTCATAGCAGCGCTTGAAGAAATGCCAGTCAGCTTCATTCGCGTCGGTGCCGCGCACCTGACGAAAGCGTATGCCGGCATCTGCCACCTTGCGCCGCTCCGCGCGAATGTTTTTGCGCTTCTTTTGCTCAAGTGTGGAGAGAAACTGCGCAAAGTCGGCATAGCCTGCATTTTGCCAGTGAAATTGCACGCCGCTGCGCAGTAAAAATCCTGCATCTTCAAGCAACTGCGCCTGCTGCTGCGGTGGATACAGGATGTGCGTAGAAGACAAGTTGTTGTTCTTTTGCAGTTCTTGCAGTGCAGTGACGAGTGCGGCGCGCGCAGCCTCATCGCGAGCCAGCAGCCTGTCGCCGGTGACAGGCGTGAACGGAATTGCTGACAACAGTTTCGGGTAGTAGTCGAGGCCGTTGCGCTGGTAAGCGTCAGCCCAGGCCCAGTCGAATACATACTCGCCATACGAATGAAACTTCGCATAGAGCGGCAGTGCGGCTGTCAGCTCAGTTGTTAGCTCAGTGTCCTGCCATAAGGTCAGATATTGCGGCTGCCAGCCGGACTCGACACTGGCGCTGCCAGACTCGTGCAGCGCATGCAAAAAGGAAAAAGACAGGAAGGGATTGGCGTCCGCCTGCATGGCTACCAGCGTGTCCCATGCGGGCTGGCCAACCTCGGACAGGGAAGACACGATGCGCGTGCGATAATTCTGGTTTTGCAGAGTCGGCCTCATGCTATGACAGTAAATGTTGCAATTGCCCAGATAAATAGTACGGTCGGTGACCTGAGCGGAAACAGCATCAGGATTGCGGACTATGCACGCCGCGCTGCAGAGCAGGGGGCTGATATCGTCGTCACGCCAGAACTCTCGCTGGTCGGCTATCCGCCAGAAGACCTGTTGCTGCGCCGTTCATTTTACGCAAAATCTTCCGAAGCGTTGCAGGCCTTGGCCGCTACGCTCGCGCCGCTGCAAGACTTGCATGTGATTGTCGGTCATCCACTGGAGCAAGGCGGCGCCTATTTCAATGCCGCTTCGGTGCTGTGCAACGGACGCGTGATGGCGACTTACCGTAAACATGCGCTGCCCAACTACACCGTCTTTGACGAGAAGCGCTATTTCACTTCGGCAGACGAGGCCTGCACTTTTGACGTCAAGGGTGTGCGCTTTGCCATCAATATTTGTGAAGACACCTGGTATGCGGACATGCCGGCCAAGGCGCGCGCGGCCGGTGCGCAGGTACTGCTGGTGCCGAATGCATCGCCGTATCACATGAACAAGCAACAGCAGCGGCTCGACGTCATGCGTGCGCATGTGGCCGCGCAGGGTCTGGTGCTGGTCTATGCGAATCTGGTCGGCGCACAAGATGAACTGGTCTTTGACGGCTATTCCTTTGTCATGGACGCCAGCGGCCAGATCACCAACCAGCTCAGGCATTTTGATGAAGACCTGATGGTCGTGGCCTTCGACGATGCTAGGCCGCAGCCGCAACCATTACCAGCGGCACTGTCGCTCGAAGCGCAAGTGTATGCAGCCCTCGTGCTCGGCGTGCGCGACTACGTGGGCAAGAATGGTTTTCCGGGCGCCATCATCGGCATGTCGGGCGGCGTTGATTCAGCTTTGACGCTGGTGATTGCGGTTGACGCCTTGGGTGCAGATAAAGTGCGCACCGTCATGATGCCGTCGCCGTATACCGCAGAGATTTCATGGGTCGATTCGCGTGACATGGTCAAGCGTGTTGGCGTGCGCTATGACGAGATTCCCATTAGCGAATGTTTTGATTCCTTCCGCAATGCATTGAACTTCGAATTTGCCGGCTTGCCGGAAGACGCCACCGAAGAAAACCTGCAGGCGCGCATACGCGGCACCATGCTGATGGCCTTATCGAACAAGACCGGCTCTATTGTCCTTACCACCGGTAACAAAAGTGAAATGGCAGTCGGCTATTGCACGCTGTATGGCGACATGGCGGGCGGCTTTGCGGTCATTAAAGATATTGCCAAGACCCTGGTTTACCGGCTCTGTGCGTACCGGAACAGTATTGCCGCCGTGATCCCCGAGCGCATCCTGACGCGTGCGCCGTCGGCCGAGTTGCGGCCCGACCAGACCGATCAGGATTCGCTGCCGCCTTATGAAGTATTGGACGGTATCATGCAGCTGTATATGGAAGAAGGGCGGGGCATTGCAGAACTGCTGGCGGCAGGTTATCGTAAAGAAGACGTGGACCGCATTACCAGACTCATCAAGATCAATGAATACAAACGGCGTCAGTCGCCTGTTGGCGTGCGCGTGACACACCGCGCATTCGGCCGTGACTGGCGCTACCCGATCACATCAAAATTTCGTGAATAACACGCTATCCCTATTTAACCCATACCAATAACAGAGGAGTGCAACGTGAAGCTCATTACCGCCATTATCAAACCATTCAAACTCGACGAAGTACGTGAAGCGCTGGCGAACGTCGGCGTCACCGGTCTGACCGTGACTGAAGTCAAAGGCTTTGGTCGTCAGAAAGGACATACCGAGCTCTATCGCGGCGCCGAGTATGTCGTTGATTTCCTGCCGAAAGTGAAAGTTGAAGCAGTGGTCAGCGAAGAAGTGCTCGACCATGCAGTAGAAGCCATCGTCAAGGCGGCGCGCACTGGCAAAATCGGCGACGGCAAGATTTTTGTTCGCTCGGTTGAGCAGGTGATCCGGATTCGTACTGGCGAGACGGGTAACGAAGCGGTTTGATGGAGTAGAAACACTGGGTTCCAGCTTTCTCCGGATTTCTCTGGAGCCCAGCGGCTTTGAATGGCACTTAGCCCTTCAACAGCACCATCAAAGCACCACTCCCGCCATCCGCCGCCCGCGCCTGGCAGAAGGCCATCACTTCATCCTTCTGCACCAGCCAGTTGCGTACCTTGTTTTTCAGCACAGGCTCTTTATTCACCGAGCCCAAACCCTTGCCATGAATGATGCGCACGCAGCGCTTGCCCTGCTTGATGGCATTGCGCAGAAACTGGCCAACCGCTTCGCGTGCTTCATCTGTGCGCAGCCCATGCAGATCAAGTTGCGCTTGTGTGACCCATTCGCCGCGCCGCAATTTTTTCAGCACATCAGCGCCAATGCCGTTGCGGGCATAACTCAAGGCTTCATCCGTTTCCATCAGCGTTTCCACGCTGAAGTCGTCTGACAAGGACTCTTGCAGCGCCGCTTCTTCGTCTGCGATACGCTGGCGCGCAATCGGCAAGGGCCGCGGCTCGGTCACCAGTACGCGCGGCGAGCCGGCAATGGGCTTGACTTCGCCTATACTGGCGCGAAAAATATTCGCTTCCCGTTCCCGTTTTTCTGCTTGCTCACGCCGCAGCCGCTCCGCTTCTGCGCGTGCCGCTTCCTCAAGCTTCAGTTGCGCCTGAAGCCCTTTGAGGTCGGTGAAATTTTTGAGCGAAGCGGCCATGGCTGATCCGGCTGCATTACTGTTTATTCCTGGCCTTCGAGGTAACGCTGCGCATCCAGTGCGGCCATGCAGCCGGTGCCTGCGCTGGTGATGGCCTGACGATAGATATGATCTTGCACATCGCCGGCTGCAAAGACGCCTGGCGCACTGGTGGCTGTTGCCATGCCATCAAGACCGGTTTTGGTAACGATGTAGCCGTTGCGCATTTCAAGCTGACCATCAAAAATCGCCGTATTCGGCTTGTGGCCAATGGCGATGAAGACGCCATGCAAACTCACCGGCGTGATTTTGCCGTCCGCCGTTGCTTTGATGTTCATGCCAGTTACGCCGCTGGCATCGCCGGTCACTTCATCCAAAGTGTGATTGAGTTTGAGTTCGATCTTGCCTTCGGCGACTTTAGCCATCAGGCGGTCGATCAAAATGGCTTCAGCACGAAATTTGTCGCGGCGGTGTACAACCGTTACTTTATTGGCAATGTTCGACAGATACAGCGCTTCTTCAACCGCGGTGTTGCCGCCGCCGACGACTGCGACATCCTGGCCGCGGTAGAAAAAGCCGTCGCAAGTGGCGCAGGCCGAGACGCCCTTGCCCATGAAGCTCTCTTCAGAAGGCAGACCCAGATACTGCGCCGATGCACCGGTGGCAATGATGAGCGCGTCGCAAGTGTATTCGCCGGCGTCACCAACCAAACGAATCGGCTTTTCAGCCAGATGCGTGGTGTGAATGTGGTCAAAAATGATGTCGGTTTTAAAACGTTCTGCGTGTTGTAGCAGGCGCTGCATCAATTCCGGGCCTTGCACGCCCATCGGGTCGCCCGGCCAGTTTTCCACATCAGTGGTGGTCATGAGCTGGCCACCTTGCTCGACGCCGGTAATCAGCACCGGATTAAGGTTGGCGCGTGCCGCGTAAACAGCTGCGCTATAGCCGGCAGGGCCGGAACCGAGGATCAGGACGTGTGCGTGTTTTGGGGTGGACATGGGGCTTTTCTAAAGTAAATAATAGGGCGTGGGGCGGTAGCGCTTTGATTTCAGGAAGGGCGTGTACTGCATAGTGTTTCATCCCGCCCTGATTCGTGCGATAGTGCCGCTCAAATCAGTTCCAGATTATAGACGACCTGCCGGCCAGGCATACAGTGCCGGCCTGAACCAATACCAGTCATGACCAGAACCAGCCAGACTTATACCCGTACCCCGCCGCCTGCCGCGCCCGATCCCTTGCCAAACCGTTTGCTGCGACTTTTGTCGGAAGCGCGCTGGATAGTGCTGGCAGTCGTATGCGCTTACCTGTTTCTGGTTTTCCTGACATATTCGAGCGTAGACCCCGGCTGGTCGCATGCGAATGTCGTTGCGAAGCCGTCGAACTGGGGCGGCGCCACCGGCGCGTGGATTGCCGACCTGATGCTCTACATCTTTGGCTTTTCCGCCTGGTGGTGGTGTATCGCCATGCTGGCGCAGGTATGGGTCAGCTACCGTCATCTGGCAACCCGCTTCCTGCTGCAAAGAGAACCTGAACAATTGCACCGGCATGAACTGGGCATACGCATGGCCGGCTTCGTGCTGATGCTGATTGGCAGTGTCGGGCTGGAGTTCGTGCGCATGTATTCGCTCAAGGCGCAATTGCCGCGCGCCCCCGGTGGCGTGTTGGGCGAGCTGATAGGCGGTGCTGCGCAATCTGCGTTCGGCTTCAATGGTTCGACACTATTGCTAATGTTGTTGTTCGGCCTTGGTTTCAGCCTGTGCTTTCATGTGTCATGGATGGCGGTTGCTGAAAAACTCGGGGGCGCGCTGGAGCGCGGCGCGCAAATGGCGATGGCCCTGTACACGGCGCGTCAAGACCGCAAGGTCGGTCTGGAAGCGGCCGTCAAACGCGAAGTCAGCGTCGTGCAGGAACGCGCCCGCATCGTTGAATCTACGCCTATGCACATTGAGCCGCAAATGGTGGTGGTGCCGAAGTCGGAGCGGGTCGAAAAAGAAAAACAGGTATCGCTGTTCCTCGATATGCCGGACACGAACCTGCCGCCGCTGTCGCTACTTGACGAGCCGCCACCGAATCAGGAAACGGTCAGCATCGAGACACTGGAATTTGTCAGCCGCCTTATCGAGAAAAAACTCTCTGACTTCGGCGTGGAAGTCAAAGTCGTGGCCGCCTATCCGGGGCCGGTCATTACGCGTTACGAGATTGAACCTGCTGTCGGCGTCAAAGGCAGCCAGATCGTAGGTCTTGCGCGCGATCTGGCGCGTGCACTGTCGCTGACATCCATTCGCGTGGTTGAAACCATCCCCGGAAAAAATTACATGGGACTGGAACTGCCGAATCCGAAACGCCAGATCGTGCGCTTGTCCGAAATCGTTGGCTCCAAGGTCTACAACGATGGCGCATCTTCATTGACCATTGGTCTGGGCAAGGATATCGCCGGCCATCCGGTAGTGGCTGACCTGGCCAAGATGCCGCACCTGCTGGTGGCTGGTACAACCGGTTCAGGTAAATCGGTCGGTATCAATGCCACCATCCTGTCGCTGCTCTACAAGGCCGACCCGAATCAGGTGCGCCTGATTTTGATCGACCCGAAAATGCTTGAGCTGTCCATCTACGAAGGCATTCCGCATCTGCTCGCACCGGTCGTGACCGACATGCGTCAGGCCGGCCATGCATTGAACTGGGCAGTGGGTGAAATGGAGCGGCGCTACAAACTGATGTCGAAACTGGGCGTGCGTAACCTGGCCGGTTACAACCAGAAAATTGCCGAAGCCGAAAAACGCGAAGAAAAAATTCCTAACCCGTTCAGTCTCACGCCGGACGCACCCGAGCCGCTGGAGAAACTGCCAACCATCGTCATCATCATCGACGAGCTGGCCGACCTGATGATGGTGGTCGGTAAAAAAGTCGAAGAGCTGATTGCCCGTATCGCACAAAAAGCACGTGCGGCGGGTCTCCACCTGATTCTTGCCACGCAGCGACCATCGGTAGACGTTATCACCGGCCTGATCAAGGCCAACATCCCGACCCGTATCGCGTTTCAGGTCAGCAGCAAAATTGATTCCCGCACCATCCTTGACCAGATGGGAGCCGAAGCCTTGCTCGGTATGGGTGACATGCTTTACATGCCGCCCGGCACCGGCATGCCGGTACGTGTGCATGGCGCTTTCGTTTCTGACGACGAAGTCCATCGAGTAGTCGAACATTTGAAGTCGCAGGGCGAGCCGAACTACATTGAAGGCATACTCGAAGGCGGCACGCTGGAAGAGGGAGGCGAAGCTGGTGCGGGTGTGGAAGGCCCTAGCGGCGAGGCCGATCCTTTGTATGATCAGGCTGTCGCCATCGTGCTGAAAAACCGTCGCGCATCCATATCGCTGGTGCAGCGTCATCTGCGCATCGGTTACAACCGCGCCGCGCGTTTGCTGGAACAAATGGAGACTAGCGGTGTCGTCTCCACCATGCAGTCAAATGGCAATCGAGAAATTCTGGTACCTGTCGGGAATGCTGAATAATCCATGCTTAAAACCTCTCGCCTTGCCAGTCGCATTATCTTGAGCAGTTTAACGCTGCTGGCCTTTCTGCCATCCTTGTCGTATGCATCGGCACTGGAACAATTCAAACTGTTCGTCAATGCCACCCGCACAGCGCGCGGTGAATTCAGCCAGCGGCTGGTGAAGGCTGACAGCGACAGTGGCAGTATGCGCATGTCGAATGCGTCGAGCGGCAGCTTTACCTTTGCGCGGCCCGGCAAATTTATCTGGACCTACCAGAAGCCTTACGAGCAGCTACTGCAGGCCGATGGCGACAAGCTCTACATCTACGACAAAGACCTGAACCAGGTCACGATCCGGCCACTCGGAAATGCGATCGGCTCTTCACCAGCGGCGATTCTGTTCGGCAGCAATGATCTGGAAAAGAATTTCACGCTGAGCGAAGCTGGCATGCGAGATGGCATCGAGTGGCTACAGGCGATTCCAAAAACCAAAGATACTAACTTTGAAAAAATCGGCATTGGCCTGAAAGACGGCATGCCTGTTGCAATGGAATTGCGCGACAGTTTCGGGCAAGTGTCACTGCTGAGCTTTACCCGCTTCGAAAAAAATCCGTCCTTGTCTCCAGCGCAGTTTCGCTTTGTGGTTCCCAAAGGCGCCGACGTCCTGCAGCAATGAGCACGATTCCCCTAGCTGAAAGACTACGTCCTGCCACGCTGGACGACGTCATTGGCCAGCAACATCTGCTGGGCGCCGGCAAACCCTTGCGTGTAGCGTTTGAATCCGGCCAGCCGCATTCCATGATTTTGTGGGGGCCGCCCGGTGTCGGCAAGACCACACTGGCACGGCTGATGGCGCAGGGCTTCAATGCGGAATTCATTGCACTGTCGGCCGTGCTGTCGGGTGTGAAAGACATTCGGGAAGCGGTCGAGCGGGCGCAAGTGATACAGGCCAATTCCGGCCGCAAGACTATTTTGTTTGTCGATGAAGTGCACCGCTTCAACAAAAGCCAGCAAGACGCTTTTTTGCCGCATGTGGAAAGCGGGCTGTTCACTTTCATTGGCGCGACCACCGAGAACCCTTCGTTTGAAGTCAACGGCGCATTGCTGTCGCGTGCGGCGGTGTATGTTCTCAAGTCACTCACCGATGAAGACCTGACAACTTTAGTCGAGCGTGCGCTAAGGATGGATGGCGCCGACATCACGATCACTGACGATGCCAGGGCGACCCTGGTAGCCAGCGCCGATGGCGATGGCAGGAAGTTGCTCAACAACGTAGAAATCGTGTTGCGCGCCGCGGTACAGAAAAAAACCGCAGAGATCGACAGTGAACTATTGAAAGAAAGCCTGGGCGACGCACTGCGCCGCTTCGACAAAGGCGGTGACGCCTTCTACGACCAGATCTCGGCGCTGCATAAATCCGTGCGCGGCTCCAATCCGGACGCCGCACTGTACTGGCTGGTGCGCATGCTCGATGGCGGCGCTGATGCGCGCTATCTCTCGCGCCGGCTGATTCGCATGGCAGCCGAAGACATCGGACTAGCCGACCCGCGCGCATTGCGACTCACACTGGACGCTGCCGAAACCTACGAACGCCTGGGCACGCCCGAAGGGGAACTGGCATTGGCCGAGGCCGTCATTTATCTGGCTTGCGCGGCGAAATCGAATGCGGTCTACAACGCCTACAATACCGTGCGCGCCTTCATCGCCAAAGACAAATCCCGCCCCGTGCCCGAGCACTTGCGCAACGCGCCGACCAGACTGATGAAAGAGCTTGGCTACGGCAAACTGTATCGCTACGCGCATGACGAGCCGGACGCTTATGCGGCCGGTGAAACCTATTTGCCGGACGGACTGGGTGATCCGCGCTGGTATCAGCCGACGCCGCGTGGTCTGGAGAGCAAGATCGCCGACAAGCTGGCGTATTTGCGTAGCCAGGATGACGCAGCGCGCAAGAAAGATCTTAAGTAAGCATCAAATAACGCCTTGAATAATGCATCAAGCAGGCAGGTCTACTTGTGCCACGTCCGGCTTGGTACAATGCCGCTTCACTATCGCACTGGCAGTTATACCCATGATCGACATCCAACTTCTTCGCAAAGATATCGCCGCCGTCGCTACCCGCCTGGCGCAACGTAAATTCAAGCTCGACGTGGAGGCATTCAATGCACTCGAGTCTGAGCGCAAGTCCATACAGACCCGCACTGAAGAATTGCAGGCGCAGCGTAACTCGCTGTCCAAGCAAATCGGCATCCTCAAGGGTAAAGGCGAGGACAGCGCGGCCGTGATGGCGCAAGTCGCCGGCATTGCCGATGAACTGAAAGCCTCGGCAGAGAAACTGGACGTCATCCAGAGCCAGTTGTCCGAATTTATGCTGGCCATACCCAACGTGCCGCATGAGTCCGTGCCGGTCGGGCAGGACGAAGCCGGCAACGTTGAAGTGCGCAAGGTCGGCACACCCAAGGCAGTTGACTTTGAAGTCAAAGACCACGTAGATCTCGGTGCAGCCTTCGGGCTCGACTTCGATGTCGCCACCAAACTGACCGGCTCGCGCTTCTCTGTCATGAAAGGCGGCATCGCCCGCCTGCACCGCGCGCTTGCGCAGTTCATGCTTGACACGCACACTGCAGAACATGGCTATACCGAGTGCTACACGCCGTATATCGTCAATGCCGACAGCCTGCGCGGCACCGGTCAGCTGCCTAAATTTGAGGCAGACCTGTTTGCCGTCAAAAAGGGCGGGCAGGAAGGCGAGGGCGAAGCGCTGTATTTGATCCCGACAGCCGAAGTCCCGCTGACTAACCTCGTGCGCGATGAAATCGTTGCTGCCGAGTCGCTGCCGATGAAACTCGTCGCGCATTCGCCATGCTTCCGTTCCGAAGCAGGCAGCTACGGCCGCGATACGCGCGGCATGATCCGGCAGCACCAGTTTGATAAAGTAGAGATGGTGCAGTTGGCACACCCGGAGCATTCATACGAAGCGCTGGAAGCCATGCTGGGCCACGCCGAGAATATCCTCAAGAAGCTGGACCTGCCTTACCGCGTTATCACCCTCTGCACCGGCGACATGGGCTTTGGCGCGGCCAAGACCTATGACATTGAGGTCTGGCTGCCAGCACAGGGCACTTACCGCGAGATTTCGTCGGTATCGAACTGCGAGTCTTTTCAGGCGCGCCGCATGCAGGCACGCTTCCGTAATGCGCAGGGCAAGCCGGAGTTGCTGCATACACTGAACGGTTCCGGTCTGGCAGTGGGCCGCACGCTGGTGGCGGTGCTGGAAAACTATCAGCATGCTGATGGCAGCATCACCGTACCGGAAGCTTTATGGCCGTATATGGGCGGATTGAAGAAACTGTCTGCCTGATCATGCTGCGGGGACTTACCTGACGTGCCGGACTCTGCTACAATCGCGGACTTCGAGAATGCCAGGCAGTGTCGAACCTAACAGGAGAGGTGGCAGAGTGGTCGAATGTACCTGACTCGAAATCAGGCGTAGGTGCGAGCCTACCGTGGGTTCGAATCCCACCCTCTCCGCCAGTACAAAGACCTCAAACCTGCTCAGCAGGCCTTGAGGCAGCCTCAGGCCCCGCACCACGCGGGGCTTTTTGCTTTGGGCTCCTGACTGCGATTTGCGCCATTGGCCCGGTAAAGGCGTCTCAAACCCCGTTTGTCTCAAAACCTCATGACTTTTTCGGACTTGGTTCCGAGCCGTGAATTTGCGGATGAAGGCAAAACAGGCTTTGAACCATGCTGAATGAAATTTCGTTGTTCAGACCGTGCAAAGCATTAAAATAAAAGAGGAAATCGGCAAGTAGTTACGGGTAGCAGGGCCATCGTAAGGCGCGTTTCAAAAGGCAAAATTTCCAGCTAACCTTGCCACTTAGCTGGTTTAAAAATCAAAGCGCAACCACTCTCCATAGCTGGGCGCATCCTTAGGCCATTGGCTGGCGCTGCTAACGCTTCGGAACCCTTGTGACAGCAAGCGCACGGCGCGCGCCACTCCGGCATGGGTAATCCACACCTGGGGTTCATCAGGATCTTGCCGCGCGGCATCCCACAGGTCTGTAACCCGGGCCAATACCTGGTTAGCGCTTTCCACACCGCCAAAGCGGTGTTCGCCGAAATCATCGATCCAGGCTTGCATGGCTGCCAGGGGGATCGCGTCCCAGGCCACGCCCTCCCATGTGCCGAAGTCCATTTCTCGCAAGCGCGTGTCAGTCTGCGGATTCAACTCAGGCCGTATGTCTGACAGAGCATCGGCCAGTTGCATGCAACGCCGCAAGGGCGACACCCGAACGTTGCAATTCAGTGGCAGCGCCTGCGCCAACGCACGGGCAACTAGCAAGGTGTGTTGTGTATCCGCCGCTACATCCAACGCGCCGTAACAGACGCCACTGGCGATCAGCGGCTTGGCGTGTCTGACTATCCATAGCGCCATAGTGCTTTTGCCGCCGGCGCTTAATGGCCGCTACCTAAAGCCAGCGTGCAGCCCAGGTAAAACGCAATTTCACACACCTGTTGCGTGGTACCCAGGCAGTCGCCCGTAAAGCCTTGCAAACGCCGCGCAAACAAACGCAACAAATAAACAAAGATCAATGCGCTGGCAAGACTACCGAAGGCCAAGACTTTCAGCACGGGCAGCACTTGCGTAATTGCCAGCGTTAGCGGATCGGATCCGGTTAACACAGCCGCTGCGATGCAGGTACTCAAGGCGAGTGCACCTGCACACCAGAACAAAGCGACGGCCAAACTGCTTGTGCTGATTTGATCGGCCAAAGGCTTGGACTTGGATCCCGCTTCGTCGCCCATATGTGGCAGCCATCTAATTATGAGCAATGGCCAGGTGCGCGAAATCACATGACCAGCCATCAAAGCAAAACACATCCAAACCAGGCCGACCGCACCCAGCAAGGCCAGCAGCGCCACTTTGTTGAGCAAAACCAACACCACGGCAATCGCGCCGAAAGCGCCGACGCGCGAGTCTTTCATGATGATGAGCGCACGCTCACGGTCATAGCTGCCGCCCAAGCCGTCGGCCACATCGGCCAGACCGTCTTCATGAAAAGCGCCGGTCAGCCAAACGCTCCACGTCGTGCCCAGCGCTGCCGCTACCAAGGGTGCATAAGTAGCGGGCAAGTAATGCATCAGCGCCGCCGTCAACAGCACCACCAAGCCACCGACCACCACGCCGACCGCCGGGAAGTAAGCAGCACTGGCGCGCAACATGGTCTGGCTGAATCCCACCCAATCGGCCAGCCTACCGGTGACCGGAATGCGGGTGAAAAATTGCAGCGCCAGCAAGAAATGGCGCAAGGCTTTCATGCGACGACAGGTGTGGATTTTCCAGACACACCGGCCGAGGCAAAGCTGGCCATCTCGCGAAGAATGGCGCAGGCAGACTGCAACAGCGGCCATGCCAGCGCTGCGCCAGACCCTTCGCCCAGGCGCAAGCCCAGATCCAACAGAGCTTGCACGCCCAGGTGTTGCAACATGAATTCATGGCCGCGCTCACCCGAGCGGTGCGCAAACACGCAGCGCTGCAACACCAGCGGCTGCAACGCATGCGCCACCAGCACCGCCGCGCTAGCAATGAAACCATCGACCACAATCACCCGCCGCTGCGCTGCCGCTTGCAACACCGCGCCGGTCATGGTGGCTATCTCCAGCCCGCCGAATGCAGCCAGTGCGTCCAAGGGCTGCGTCGCATTCGCATGCAGCGCCAGTACGCGGCGCAAGACCTCGCATTTGCGCGCCACCGCAGCTGCATCCAGACCGGTGCCCGCGCCGGTACACAGCTCGATATCTAAGCCTGCCAGACGCGCCAGCAACAAAGACGCCGCCGATGTATTGCCTATGCCCATCTCGCCCAAGAGCAAAGCGTTACCGGGCAAGCTACTCACCAGTTCCATGCCGTTGCGCATGGCTTGATCGCGTTGCGATGGCGTCATCGCGACGCCTTGTGATGAATCGGCGGTACCGTGCTCAGCGCCTGCCACTTTGTTCACAAGCAAGCCCGGGCGTTGCGTGCTCGCAGGCAGACCCGCCAGAAAGTCGCGATTCACGCCGCAATCGACTACCGTCAAAGCCAAACCGTGTTGACGCGCCAGCACGCTGACGGCTGCGCCGCCAGCCAAAAAGTTTTCTACCATCTGCCAGCTCACGTCCGCAGGAAAGGCCGATATGCCTTGCGCTGTGAGCCCGTGGTCGGCGGCAAACACCACCATTTGCGGATCAACAAGCGTTGGGGTGTCGGAGACGAGAATTTCGCCGATTTGTATCGCCAATGCTTCGAGCCGGCCCAGTGAACCTGGAGGTTTGGTTTTGTTGTCTATGGCTGCCTGCAATACGCTTTGCAGTGCCGCATCGTGCAGATTGCTGAGGGTAGGTATGGGTGTTTCCATAATCTTGTAGTTTTTCAATAAAGGGAGAAGAGATCAACGAATCAGGGCATCCAACATGCCGGGCTCAAAGTGCACTTGCACATAGTCTGCCAGACCCTCGAACACGCTGTCCAGCGTTGGCACCGGCTGCGCGCGGCCCGCGCCGAACAAGGCTTGCACGGCAGCGGCGTCCTCAAACAAACCGTGCACATACACACCCAAGACATTACCCTGCGCGTTGTGCCAGCCTAGGCCATCGGGCAAGGCAGCGTGCGCTACGATACCGGCCTGCACCATGTCTGCGTGCTGCTGCGTCTGGCCATGGTGGATTTCATAGCCCGCCACCGTGACACCGGCCAGCGGCGCGAACGTTGATGCAGTGCAAGCTGCCAGAGCATCTGAAAAACAGGCCTGCGTATGCCGCACGGTTTTGTTGGTTTCAAACACTGTGACCAGAGGCAGCAGACCCAAGCCAGGCGCGTTGCCGTCAATGCCGTGCGGATCAATCAAAGCTTCGCCCAGCATTTGCAGACCTCCGCAAATACCCAGCACCGCTCCGCCCTGTTGTGCATGCTGTGCAATTGCTGCATCCAGGCCTTGCGCGCGCAACCAGGCCAAGTCGCCGCTGGTGTGCTTGGAGCCGGGCAGGATGATCCAATCAATGGGCTTCAAACCGACCAGGTCTGCTGGGCTGCGTACCCATTGCAAGCGCAAACCCGGAATATTTTTTAAGGGTTGAAATTCGTCAAGGTTGCTCATGCGCGGATAGGCGATGACAGCCATCGTCGTTCGCACCGCACCGCTGGCGATACTGCGCTCGTCAAACACGCCGTCCTCCTCCGGCAAGCCGTGCTGCCACCACATCGGCAAAGTCGCCACCGTGGGCACACCAGTCAGGTCTTGCAACATCTGCGGTGCAGGCGCTAGCAATAAAGCATCACCACGAAACTTGTTCAATACAAAGCCACGCAGCAGTGCGCGCTCATGGGTCGGCAACAAAGCCCAGGTACCGTACAGATGCGCAAATGCGCCGCCTTTGTCGATGTCGGTCACCAGCAGGCAGGCCGCATTCGCGTGCAAAGCGACGCGCATATTGACGATGTCGCTGCTGGACAAATTGATTTCAGCAGGCGAACCTGCGCCTTCGATGACCACTACATCATGGTCGGCTATCAATTCGTCGAGCGCAGCTGCAATGCGCGGCCACACATGCAGGCTGCGCTCGCGCCAAGGCATGCGCGTCAACACCTCGTCCACGTGGCCGAGCATGACCACCTGGCTGTGCGTATCGCGCTCGGGCTTTAAGAGTAGCGGGTTCATGCGCACATCTGGCAAGGCGCGTGCGGCCAGCGCCTGAAAGTATTGTGCACTGCCTATCTCGCCCTGGCCGTTGCTGGAAGCCACCACCCGTGCGTTGTTACTCATGTTCTGCGCTTTAAAGGGCGCGACCTTCAAGCCCTGGCGCGCGTAATAGCGGCATAAGGCGGTTGTCAGCCAGCTTTTGCCAGCGCCGCTGGTCGTGCCCAACACCATGACGCAGCGCGCGCTCATACGCTGTCCTTTTGCAGCACTTTGCCCACTTGCAAGTCATGCCGCAACTGTGCGAACAACGCATCCTGCGCCTCAGGCGGCAACACCG
The DNA here is from genome assembly GCA_030157545.1 of Burkholderiaceae bacterium. GTDB lineage: Bacteria > Pseudomonadota > Gammaproteobacteria > Burkholderiales > Burkholderiaceae_D > Pernthalerella. The sequence goes on along the minus strand of JAOAUN010000051.1, from coordinate 8,443 downwards.
CCAGCCGGAAAAAGCCCGGTAAGCCCAGCGACGCGGCGTCACGTAATTTGATGCCTGCTGCGCGAAGCGCTGTCACATCCAAATCTATAGGCGCACGAGCGCAGAAAAAATTGGCTAGGCTTGGCAAACACTCCCAGCCTAATCCTTTCAGGGCCGCCAGCTGGCGCTGCTTCCAGACTTGCAGCTGACTGAGGCTTTGCGCCAGCCATGCCTGGGTATCCGCTTGTACCCAGTTGTTCAACATCGCCACACCGTGTGCGCCCAAAGGCCAGGAGGGTGCGAGTGCTTGCAGCGACTGCACCGCTGCGTCTGCGTGCAGTGGTGCAATCGCATACGCAGCGCGCACGCCGGTCAGGCCTAGCGCCTTATTGGGGGTCCACAAACACCAGACCCTGTCACGCTGCGCATCGGTCAGGGAAAACTGACCTTGTAGTTGTAATGGCGTATAGGCGCAATCGAGCACCAGTTGCGTAACAGGCGGCTGCGGCGTACTGTGCGGCTGGTGCAACCAGGCTGGCCAGTCAGTATGCGACTGACCGAGCGGGCTCGACGGTTCACACGCCCATAGCAATTGCGCCGCCTGCGGGTCCTGCGCCTGGCGCAAACCCCAGGCCTGCGCGGCATAGGCATAGTCGCCATACGCGCAAGCTGGCAGCCAGACTTGGGCAATTTCGCCTTGGGCGTTTGCCGTTTGCGCCGCCAGCGCACTGATACGGAAGATGAACTCGCTGGCACTTCCCGCCAGCACTATGCGCCGGACATCCACCGCATGAAAGTCTGCCAGCGCCTGGCGCAAGTCGCGGTAATCCGGGTCCGGGTAGTGCGTAGTGTCGGCCTGTTGCACATCGTGCAAGCTTTGCGGGCAGGGGCCGCAAGCGTTGCTGTTGGTGGAGAAATCAAAGCGTGCAACACCTAAGGCATCGGCACCACCGTGCACGCGCATGACCTTTTCGCCTTGCATGGTCATGGCAAGCCCTTCAGCATGCCTACCAAGGTAAACATCACCAGGCCCGCCACGCCCATCAGCAACGCCCGGCCCGCCAGCCGGATGGCGCGCTCGGTGTCCGCCGCTTGGGGCTCGCGGCCTGGCACATTCAGGACATAGACCTGTGGCTTGCTCAGACTGCAACCCAGCGCCATCGCCATCGCAGCCATGGGCCAGCCGCTGTTGGGTGACGGTGTACGGGCCGCGTCGCGGTACAACTGCGCGAAGGACACACCTGCCGCAGCCAGCGCCAGCAGCAAGGCGGTGATACGCGCCGGCAGCCAGCTGAGCACATCGTCTGCGCGTGCTGCCCACTTTCCGGCCCATTGCCAGTTGCGTCCACGGTACATACCAGGGTAGCCCCACATGGCATCGGCCGTATTGGCAAAGCGGTACATCAGCGCACCGGGAAGGCCCAGTACGACAAACCAAAATATCGGTGCTACCACGGAGTCGTTCAGGTTTTCCGCCAGCGACTCAATGACGCTTTCTCTTACCTGTACCTCGCTTAAATCGGTCACATCCCGACTGACTAGAAAACGCAATCGCTCCCGGCCCCGCGCCAGTGAGCCATCGGGCAAGCCACTGAGGGCAAGTTCTACGGCCTGCGTCTCGGTGCGCAACATAGCCCAAGCCAATGCCGGTTTGAGCACCAGACCCAGCAGCAGCGCAGCCAGCAGCAGGCCCGCCCAGCTTAACGGCTCCAGCCATGCCAACACGCTTTGTTCGATGGCATACGCCGCAGCACCCACCAGCAAAATACCCCATAACCATGCCAGTGCGCCGAGGGCGAATGCGGGTAAGTCGGCCGGTTCGTTTTCGATAGCCGCACCACCAGCGGCTAAAGTCTGGCGGCTCAGGGATTGCACCTGCTCGCCGGCCCAGGTAAGGTAATTGCCCATCCACACCACCGGGTGAAAGCGCACCGGCGGCTCGCCGAGAAAATGGTCTATCGCCAGCGCCGCCAGCAATGCCAGCACAGGCAGACACAGCATGGCTGCATCGGGCGTGGAAATGAATGTGGTCAAACCCACAGATTCATCCAGCACTGCCGCGCTGCGCGGAATCACTAGCCTCAGGGCTCTGGTGAAAAACCAACTCCTGCACCGCTTGGTCACCCAAAAGATGCTCGGCAATTATGAGATCTAAATTGGCCGGTGTCACGTTGTAGTACCAGATGCCCTGCGGCTGCACACACATCACTGGGCCGCCTTTGCAAGCCCCAAAACAGTTGACGCTGTTGAATTTGGTTCGCTCCGGCCCCTCGTGTATGCCGGCCGCCTTGAGCTTGGTCCATAAGCTGTCATACAACGCCTGTCCTGCCCCCTCCCCCCCGCAGCGTTGGCCGGTGCACAGCAGCACATAGTGTTTGTAGGGGCTGATGGTGGGTTTGGGGGGTGAATCAATCGTCATAAGCTAAATTTTTTTCTGAGAAAGTGCATGCGCTGGGACGCACCAGTGCATGGAAAGGGTGCAAGGTGAATGGGGCGCATTCAATCCTCAATCCCACGCTGCGCCGGGATGCCCGCTTGGAATGCATGCTTGACCATGGTCATCTCGGTCACGGTGTCTGCCAGGGCTATGATTTCCGGGGGGCAGCGGCGTCCGGTCAACACCACATGCACATGGCTGGGGCGGCTGCGCAAGGTGTCCAGCACATCGTCCAGGGGCATCCAGCCGTAAATTAACGGGTAGGTGATTTCGTCCAGCGTGACCATGAAGTACTCACCGCTTTGGATGGCCGCTTTGGCCTTTTGCCAGCCATCGCGCGCCAATTGCGCGCTGTGTTCCAGGTCCTGGCTTTTCCAGCTAAAGCCGTCGCCCAGGCCTTCGATGGGGATGCCCAGTTGTTCAAACATGCGGTGTTCGCCAAAGCGTGCCGAAGGCACTTTCATGAACTGAAAAATCTTCACCTTCTTGGCGCGTCCGTGGGCGCGCAAAGCAAGGCCAAAAGCCGAAGTGCTTTTGCCCTTGCCGTCGCCGGTGTTGACAATAATGAGGCCGCGCCGCTCGCCCTCGGATTTTTCATAAGGCTTTTCGGTGGGGGGCGTTTCTATTTGCATAAGGGTAGCACTTCCTAAAGGATAAGAATCAGATTTTGGACGGTATGGCCACCCATTGACCGGCCAAGGCATGGATGGCCAATCGATGGTCGAACACCTGCTCCACGGCGCGGTGGGTTTGCGCATCAGCGCAGGGGCCGTGGTGGGTCATGCGGCCTTGCGCCATCACCACTATGGTGTCGGCATGCAAGGCCATGGAAATCTCGTGCAAGACGCTCACCACCGTGCAACCCTGGGCGACCAGGGCCCGCACCAGTTGCAACCAATCGGCTTGGTGCGGCGGGTCCAGGTTGGCCAGCGGTTCGTCCATCAGCAATACCTGCGCTTGCACCGCTAGCGCCCGCGCCAAAAGCACACGCTGGCGCTCACCCGCCGAGAGCTGACCCAGCGCACGCTCGCGCCATTCCCAGGCATGGGTGGCGCGCAAGGCCTGCTCGACTGCCGCATGGTCTATGGGGTTAGAGGCGCCCAACCAAGACTGGTGCGGCAGGCGGCCCAGCATGGCGACGTCCCAAACTTTGAGGTCATCGCCCGTGCTTTCGTTTTGCCCTAACCAGGCCATTTGCAATGCGCGGGTGCGCACTGGCAGGCTGTGCAAGGGCTGGCCTAGCAACTCAACATGGCCAGCAGCGGGCAATAAGCCAGCCAGTGCTTTGAGCAGGGTGGACTTGCCCGCGCCATTAGGGCCGACGATGCTGGTCCACTGACCGGCTGCAATAGCCAAGTCCAGGCCATGCAGCACCGGCCTGCCCATCAGGCTGACCTGTAATTGCTGCGCCTTCAGCGCGGTTGAAACAATAGGGCCTGGCATATCAATCAGCCCCTTGTGCCATCTTATTGCGGTGCATCAGCCAGAGCAAATACGCTCCGCCCAGCACCGCAGTCACTACGCCCACGGGTAACTCTTGAGGGGCAATCAGCCAGCGGGCCAGCACGTCAGCGGCCATGAGTAAGACCGCGCCCATCAAACTGGCCAGCACAATCAACCAGCGGTAACCCGTGCTCAAGACCGAGCGCACCAAATGCGGTGCGGCCAGGCCGACAAAGGCAATCAAGCCGGTCTGCGCGACCGCAGTTCCGGTGGCGATAGCTAGCACGACGATCAGCACCATGCGAATTGAGGCGACCGGCAGGCCCAGACTGCGTGCCGTAGTCTCACCCAAACTGAGCCCGTCCAGGACCCGCCCGAGCGCGCACGCAATGGCGACGCCCAGCAACCAGACCACGCCCATCAGGCCGCACGCAGCCCAACCTGCAAAGGCGGTCGAGCCCAACATAAACGATTGCATAGCCTGCAAGGATTCGGGCGAGAACAACAAGACCAACTGGGTAGCCGCCCCCAGCACCACGCCGACCACCACACCCGCGAGCAACAAACGCAAAGTGTGTTGCACACCACGCGACAAGATCAGCGTGAGCAGTACCGCCAACACCGCGCCCACAAAGGCCGCACCGGTCAAACCCAGGCGCACCAGCAGGCTGCCCGAATACACGCTGAAGGTGGCGCCGGCGCTCATCACGGTACCACCCAACATACCCGAAGCGCCGCCCATGGCCAGCAGTGCAAGAGCTACGGCCAGCGCTGCGCCCGAGGCGCTGCCCAGCAAATACGGATCAGCCAGCGGGTTACGAAACAAGCCTTGCGCCACCGCACCGGCCAAGCCCAGCAAAGCCCCAGCAGTCCATGCGCCGATGGTACGGGGCAAGCGGATGTCCAACACGATTTGCTCGGCCAGTGCGCTTTGATCCGGGTCAATTTGCGGATGCAACAAAGGCCGGAGCAAGTCTTCAAATCCGGCACTGCCCACGCACATGCCCAGCAGCATCAGCGCCGCGCTCAGCAGCAGCAAGACCACAGCCAGACGCAGCGCAGCTACGTTCATCGCTGCACCTTGCGAGGGCCCGAGCCCGGCGACTTTTCGCTGAGGCACGCGGCCATCAAGCGCGCAGCCTCAGCCATGCGCGGGCCGGGGCGTACCAGCACATTGGACTGCGCGGGTGAGAACGCGCACACGCGTTGTTCACGTACGGCGCGCATGGCAGGCCAGCCCGGGCGCTGCAACATGGCCTCGGCGCTGCTGTCACCGACCATGATGAGATCCGGGTTGGCGCGCACTATGAATTCAGGGTTGAGCTTGGGAAAGGGGCCGAGCTTGGCGGGGATGATGTTTTTGGCGCCCAGGCGGGTCAGGGTCTCGCCGATGAAAGAGTTCTCGCCCGCACCATAGGGGGCGGGGTTGACTTCAAAATACACCCGCGTGCCGAGCGCCGAAGACGGTAGCGATTGGGCGGCGGCCGATACGCCGGCATCGATGGCGCGCCAGATTTTGTCGACATCGGGAGCTTCCAGCAACTGACCAAGTTTGCGCAAGACGCGTTGCACATCGGCATGGGTTTTGGGCTCCAGCGCCACCACGTTCAAACCCAGCGCGCGCAAGCGCTCACCCGCACGAGACGAAGCCGCCATGAGTACCACGTCGGGCTTGAGCGCCACAATCGCTTCGATATTCGGATCGAGCCCGCCACCGAGTTGGGGCAGGTTTTGCAGACTGGCGGGAAAGTTGGAATAGCGGTCCACGCCCACCAAGCGCTGGCAATAGCCGAGTTCGCAAATCGACTCGGTTAAGGACGGCAAGAGGCTGACGATGCGTTGCGGCGCATGCGGCAAGGTAGTGCGAAAACCGCGGTCGTCCACGACTTCCACCGCTTGCGCTGCAAACGATTGCACCAGGACGAGCAGCAAAGAAAAGTAATAGCGTTTCATGGGGCGGCTTTCAAAGTCAGGGGCAAGCCGGCCGCCATCAAGGTGACACGCGCACACGCCTGGGCCACGCGCTGGTTGAGCCGGCCCAGTGCATCCACAAAAGCGCGTACTTCAGCGCCCATTGGAATCACGCCCATACCAATTTCATTGCCCACCAAAACCACCGGGCCTGGAGCGATTGCAATCGACTCTGTCAAGGCAGATACTTGGCTTTCGACATCAAATTGCGCACCTGCTTGCGGGTGCATGGGCATCATGCCGTTGGTCAGCCACAAGGTCAGGCAATCGACTACCAGCAGCACATCGGGACGACTGTGCACGGCTAGGGCCTGCGCCAAGGCTAGGGGCTCTTCAATGGTTTGCATGCCCGGCACACGCTGCGCGCGGTCGGCCTGATGGCGGCCGATGCGCGCGCGCATTTCCTCGTCCCAGGGCTGGGCGGTGGCGATCAATACGGCGCTATGGTCTGTTGACAGGCCAAGCCACTGCTGCGCGAGTAATTCGGCGTGCCGCGACTTACCGCTCTTTTGACCGCCGAGGATGAATTCGCTGCGCGCGATAGTCAGCGCTTTATGCATACACACGCGCCCAGTCCATGATGATGCGATGCAAATGCGCCAAACCATCGATCAGCGATGCCGGGCCGGGTTGCAATATGTCGGGCGACTTGATTTCAAACAGCTGCTGATGTTGTACCGCTTTGACGTTTTGCCAACCATCACGCGCCGTGACTTTTTCGGGGCGAAATTTTTTCCCGCACCAGGAGCCAATGATGATGTCAGGGTCGCGCCGTACGATCTCACTGCTATCGGTAATGATGCGGTTTTTACCCAGGGACTGCTGCGCCAACTCGGGGAAACAATCATCGCCACCGGCAATCCCCATGAGTTCGGAAACCCAGCGGATGGCGCTGATAGGCGGCTCGTCCCATTCTTCAAAATACACACGCGGTCTGCGTGGCAAGGCTGCAGCGGCAAGCGCCACTGTCTGCATCTGCGCCTGCATGGCGGCGATGCGCTCCATGGCCTGCTGCGCTTGGCCGACCATGGCACCCACCTGGTAAAGCATGGACAAAATCTCGGCCACGCTACGCTGGTTAAAAATCGTCACTTGCACGCCTTGGCGGATCAGGGTCGATGCGATATCGGCCTGCAAGTCCGAAAAACCCAACACGCAATCGGGCTGCAAGGCCAGTATTTTGTCAATCTTCGCGCTAGTAAACGCGCTGATGCGAGGCTTCTCTTGCCGTGCACGCGCGGGTCGCACGGTGTAGCCGGAAATGCCCACAATGCGATGTTCCTGACCGAGCAGGTACAACCACTCGGTGGTCTCTTCGGTCATACAAATAATGCGCTGCGGACCAATAGGGAAGTCAAAACCAGTTGTCATAGCTCTAGGGATGGTCTGCATAACTCCCGCCAAAGCGCGAGTTGATGTGTGAATGTTCATATGGTGAAACCAGCGTTAAATTCCTCGCCAATTCCCCACTCTTTTGGCCCCTTGGGACCTGTTTCCGGGCCTTCGCCCATGCTGCAGGCGCACTCATGCCTGCAGCCCCTGAATCATTCGCTTGCGCACCATCCACAAGTTGGACAGCGCAAACATCACCAGCAACTGGCTGGTGTTCTTGGCCAAGCCCCGATAACGCGTCTTGCGATGCCCGAACTGACACTTAATCACCCGAAACGGATGCTCCACCTTGGCGCGGATGCCAGCCTTGAGCTTTTCAAGCTGATCCGTCAGTGCGTTGCTGATTCGCGTTTTGTCCAATGTCTTGCGCTTGCCCGGCATCATCGCAATTTGCCAGTCCACTTCAGCGTGCTTATCTTGAATTTCTTGGCGCTTTTCAACGCCCCGGTAGCCCGAGTCGGCAAACACAACTTCTTCTTGTCCGTGCAGCAAGGCATGCGCCTGCGTCACATCATGTGCATTGGCCGCAGTCGTCGTGACCGTATGAACCAAGCCAGACTCGGCATCCACGCCAATGTGCGCCTTCATCCCAAAGTGCCACTGGTTGCCCTTCTTGGTCTGATGCATCTCCGGATCCCGCTCACCTTTGTCGTTTTTGGTGGAGCTGGGCGCAGCAATCAAGGTGGCATCCACCACGGTGCCGGTCTTGAGCAGCAGACCGCGATCGATCAACTTGGCATTGACCGCCGCCAGTATCTGCACGCCCAAGTCGTTTTGCTCAAGCATGTGCCTAAAGCGCAGGATGGTGCTTTCATCAGGCAGGCGGGTGATGCCAGCATCGAGCTGAGCAAACTCGCGGTACAGAGGGATGTCATGCAAAGCCTCTTCCATCGCAGGATCGGAGTGCCCGAAGAATTGCTGCAACAAATGGATGCGAAGCATCACCTCTGTGGCAAACGGTGGACGCCCCGTCTTGCCCGCAGGTGCATGAGGGGTAATCAAGGCCAGAAGTTGCGACCAAGGAATCACCAGGTTCATCTCATCCAGGAATTCACGCTTGCGCGTGCGCTTGGTGACGAGCTCGAATCCGGTGGTGGCAAGGCTGATTTGTTTCATTTGAACTTAACGCATGAGGCACTCAATTGGGTGACTTTTGCAGACCATCCCTAGGCTCCTTGGCCGATAAAGAGCGCTGCGCTAGCTACCGGGTTGGAGGGAAAC
>JAOAUN010000050.1 GCA_030157545.1 Burkholderiaceae bacterium | reverse complement strand
CTCAGGAAAAAAGACTCCAGCACAGCCCAGTTTCTCTATCGATTGAGCTGCAAATAAGCTTAGGCCTTGATAGGCAACATAACCACGAAAAGGGCGCCTCCTTCGTCCGACCTGAAGTGGGCAAGCGTACCCGCATGACGCTGCTCGATAATATGCTTGGAAAGCCATAAGCCAATTCCCAGTCCCTGGTCCTTCGTTGTTTTCATAAGCTCAAAGATAGAGTGCTGATATTTTTCCGGAACGCCAGGTCCATTGTCGGCGATTGAAATCTGAATATTTGATTCAAAATCGCAGGTCTTGATAACGATCTGCTTATCCTTCATATCAGCAGCTTCGAGTGCTTCAAATGCGTTGTTTGTAAGATTGACGATGACTTGCTGAAATTCTGAAAAATTTAAATTCGTTCTGGATGCAGAACCGAGAATAAAGTCGAGGCTAATGCCGCTTTTGGCTGCGCGGGAATCCAGCAAAGGCTTCATTTTTTTCAGAATCTTATCCACATAAAATTCGGTCAGCTCTATTTTGTCTTCTTTGAAAATGCTTTTGATTGTGTGAAGTATCTCGGCTGCACGCCTGATTTCCTTGTCAATTAAATTTACGATAGGCTCGACAATGGTGTTTTGCGTATTTTTCAAATCAAGTACCCGCCTCAGGATACTGACGTTGAGCAGCGTGGCCGCAAGGGGCTGACTCAATTCATGGGCAATGGAGGCAGACAGGGCACCCGACGCAGCAGCACGATTTGCATTTACCAGCGAAGTAATCATCGCTTCACGCTCGCTTAACAGCCTGCCTATCTCGTCTTTCTCCCTCGAGATTTTGTTTTCACTGAAAATTATTTTTTGGTACAGGTAACTGCCGATAAATAAATACACTATCAAGTGAGTGGTCAATGTAATCCAGAAAAAATAATTTGAAGCCGACGCATTTTCGGTGATGGTAAAAATAGCTTGTGGCGTGAAAAAAATGATGGAGATGACTGTCAGCATCGCGATACCGGTCTGAAAAAGCGTCAATCCCAAAATCACTTTCAACAGATACTCACTCTTCGCTTTGATTTTTTTATTAAGCTCATTGATCTCCCATAAAGATATGATGAAACTCACCAAGCCAACCCAAAGTGCCCTGTAAGTTATTTTTTCATCAAAGGTGGATATGAAAATGAACATCAGGAAAAAAACTGCCAGGAACAAACTGCTGTTCCTGATTGCCGACTGATTGTTGACTTCCACACTCCATGACCTGAATAGCATAGCCAGAAAGATCGCAGAGCCGACAAACAAGGTTGACGCCAATGCCCTGAATTCCATGCCGATAAAAGGCACAAGACCCCATAAGGAGAATGCAAGCGCCCTCAGACTTACTGACAACAGCCAGTAAGACTTCAAATAAGATTGTTTATCAATAATCTCAATACGCGCAGTACCAAGAATCAAACTGGCAAGTATTAATGCATACAGGCCGAAGAAAAGCTGGTTTATTGACTGCATTCGGTTATGTTTGTAATCACGAAATTTGCAATGTAGCATGAGGCCGCGGCATTGAAAAAGTGTGGGTAAAGTTGGCATGCCATCTGTCGATTAAATCAAAATCTACATTCACTACAGCCAAGCGAAAAAAATGAAAAAGTTGCTGCTTCTGTTATTAATTCCGCAACTGGCTTTCGCTAATGCCAGCAGCGCGACCCGCTGCTATTCGATTCCAAACCTGGTGAAGATGAATTTCTGCCTGGCGCAGGAAACCAATCAGCCCATCTATTGCGGTTTCATGCGCGAAAACGATGTCAAAAATCTGTGCCGCGCGCAGATCAGCCGTAAGGCGGGTTACTGCAATGGCATCAAGTCGGAAGAAACCAGAACCCAGTGTTTCGAAGTCGTCAAAGCCAGCCTGTAATACAGGCTGCGCAAACTTTTAAAGGTATCGAAGGCAGCAATCCGGTTGGCTGGCATGCTTATTTCAACACTCATATTGCGCATTTTTTCCAAGCTGCTTTACAAGCAGTGAGAAGAATCCGCTTTCATCACGACAGTTGTTTAATAAAAGTCTTTTGGTTTTTAGCGAAATAAATGATTCATTGTTTATCAATTTCAGATACGTAATTTAGTAAAATTGATAAATGAACTCTCACAAATCCAGTACAGCCCCCGTTACTCGCATCGCCCGCCGTCGGGCGCAACCCGGCCATGAATCTGCCTATGAAGCCTTGGTTCGCGAAATGTTTGCGACTATGCGTTCGAGTCCGGGGTTTCTGGGTGCCGATCTGCTGCCACCTGAACAGGCTGACGATGCCTATCAAGTGATCGTCAGGTTTGCGACAGAAGCCGACATGCAATTATGGGACGCCAGCCCCGCGCGTGCCGCGATTCATCAACGCATGCGGGATGTCGCCGAGAATGAACCGGAATATCGTAATCTGAGTGGGCTGGAAGCCTGGTTCACGCCAGCGGTGGTGCCGGCGTCTATGCATCCGCCACGCATACGCATGGCAGTCGTTACCTGGCTGGGGATTTTTCCGACGGTGTCACTGGTATTAGGATTGATTGCACCGCTGCTGATGCCGGTGCCTTTTCTGCTGCGCACCGCACTGCTGACGGCGCTGGTCGTGTTAGTTATGACCTGGGTGGTCATGCCGCGATTGACTAAACTTATGCGACCTTGGTTGAATCAAGTTGCGAAATAACTTATTTACATATTAAGCCAGCAATTTCATACCCGTAGTTTTGGCTGCTTTTTTGTCAAAAGTAGCTGTATATTCGCAACCAGCAGAATACGCACTCCTCTCAACGAGGCAATCAGCGAAATCGGCATTTGCGCCTGAAAATACCCTGAGTGCTTTCGATACTGTTTCAATCTGTTCAATAACAATACTTTTCATTTGTAAAAGCAAACCCAGAACTTTGACAATCTCTGCACGGTCCGCTGCATAACAAGCTTGTAGCACCCATACCAACTCCACGATTGAAACCAAAGAAATAAATCCTTGGTTGTCATCCGACAATCCTTCAAGCAAAGAAGTCGCTTTTTTTGATTGAGTTGCATCGTCTTGAACGATGTATCGCACAACAACATTGGTATCTAATCCGATCATTTATTTGCAGCACCCTGACGCGCAATGGCGGCATTCATATCTTCAATCGAAACTAACTTGACCGGCTTGCGAATCAAGCCTTTAAGTGCCGTCACTGGCTTGGTCGCCGCTACGATTGCAAATTGCCCTTTATGAGTCTCTACAAATTCAATACGGTCACCGGGCTGCAATCCCAGAACATCCCTTACCGCAACTGGAATGGTGATTTGCCCTTTGGATGTAACGGTTGAGGTTGACATGATAACGCCCCCTGATATTCAGCATTCCTTACATTAGCGTAAGGAATTAGGGCTGTCAAGATTAGCTCCCGCCCTGACATTCAAACCTGGCGTAAATGCAAAAAAGCTCCGGAACAAGTCCGAAGCCTCCAGGCCGACCAGGCGAATCCAGGCTGTTACCAAAAAGATTTAGCCTGAAATACCGCAGCTAAACAATCAGGCGATCACCACCGCATCATGTCGCTTTACCCTTGCAGTCAACAACGTCATCACCAACCCCAGCACAGCCAGACCAGCAGCAGCCAGCGGCACGCTGTCGAGTTCATAGCCATGCGTGAGCACGACGCCACCGGTCCACGCACCGAGTGCATTACCAACGTTGAAGGCGCCGATGTTTAAAATCGACACCAGGTTCGGCGCACGTTCACCGAAACGCACGACATTGACCTGCAAGGCCGGCACCAGTGCAAATGCGGCGCCTGCCCACAAGAACAAAATAATTTCAGTCGGTATCAGCATGCGGCTGACCAGGCTCAGTATCGTCGATGTCGCTGCCATCGCAATGAACGCTCCTGCGAGCGTCGCCGTCAGGCGCCAGTCGGCCAGACGACCGCCAATGACATTACCGATGGTCAGGCCAATGCCGATCAAAAATAAGGTCAAGGTCACGCCCTGTGCCGAGACACCGGTCAGGTCCAGCAAGAGCGGCGCGATGTAAGTAAAGATCGTGAACATCGCGGCCGAGAACAACACCGTCATCGACAGCGCCATCCATACACCCTTGTTAGCCAGGGCCGCCATTTCACTGCGCATCGATTCACGTTGCTCATCCTGCGCGCGAGGCAATGCGCGAATCAGGCCGATCAGTGCGAGCACACCAATCAGCGTGACCGCGAAGAACGGTGCGCGCCAGCCGGCGGCCTGACCGAGCGCAGTCCCAAGCGGCACGCCCAGTACATTAGCCAGTGTCAGTCCGGTGAACATCAGCGCAACCGCAGACGCACGACGGTTCGGCGGCACCAGTCCTGCAGCAACCACCGCACCGATGCCGAAGAAAGCACCGTGACACAAAGACGTAACCACACGCGCGACCATCAGCAAGGTGTAGTCAGTTGCGAGTGCGCACAGCAGATTACCGAGTATGAAAATACCCATCAGCATAATCAGCGTAATGCGTCGCTGCAGTCCGGCTGTCGCCATCGCCATGAAAGGCGCACCGACGGCAACGCCGAGTGCATATCCTGTTACCAGCCAACCAGCAATCGGTATCGTCACGCCAAGGTCAGCGGCGACCTCGGGCAGCAAACCCATGATGACAAATTCGGTGGTACCAATTCCGAAGGCGGAGAGTGCCAGTACAAGCAGCGGAAATGGCATTAATTTTCAGTCAAAAAGTTGCTAACCAAGCGGTTGAAGCGCGCTGCATGTTCAATTTGCGTCCAGTGCCCGCAACGACCAAACACATGCAACTGCGAACGGGAAATCAAGTTCGCCAGCGTCAGTGAATTCGACAGTGGAATGATTTGGTCTTCACGGCCGTGAATCACCAAGGTCTCATGCGGCAGCGCGCGAATATCTTCTTCGCGGCTGGCCAGCGCATTGACGCCGTTCTGGCGCGGTGCCGGGAACATGCTCGAAAACGCTTCCTGAAAGCCGGGTTGTATGCTGGCCTTGTAGCGCAGCTCGGCCAGTTCATCCGTGACCAGATTGCGGTCATAGGCAAACACATCGAGCAGCTTGCGCATGTTGGCAATCGATGGCTCGTAGCCCCATGCCAAATCAAGACCCGGCGTGAGTGTGAATTGCACGCCTGCGCTACCCATCAAGACCAGCTTGCGTACACGCTTGGGATGACGAATCGCCAGCGCCAATGCCAGTCCGCCACCAAAAGAATTGCCGACAATATCAGCCGATTCAATTTCTAGCGCATCCAGCAAGCCAACTGCCTGCTCGACCCAGACATCCATGCCATAACGAATACCTGCAGGCCGTTCTGTGAAACCAAAGCCGACCATATCGGGCACGATCACGCGCGAGTGCTCAGCTAACACCGGTATCGTTAACCGCCAGTTGGCCCAACCGGTTACGCCGGGACCGGAGCCGTGTATCAACAGTACCGGCTTGCCGCTGCCTACGTCGTGATAGTTTGTCTTGATGCCATTGGCAACAATAGAATTAGCAATCTCTGGATTGTGTGCGCCGCCCATGATTTAGCGCCCCAAATCTTTGGCGCTGACGCCGGCAATGCCCCAGTTTGTATTGGGCACTTCCTGAATCATCACGCGCACTGTTTCTTTCGGGGCACCGACCGCTTCGCATAAGGCGGCGGTGACTTTTTCAATCACGGCGCGCTTCTGTTCTTCGGTACGGCCTTCGATCATATGAATTTGTGCAAATGGCATAGTGGTCTCTCGTATTTGTTTGTAATGTAATGGTTTAAACGAAGCGCATCGACGTGCTGCCCATACCCTGCACGCGCAACCTGACCTGGTCGCCCGCCTGTACGGCTACGGCTTCGGTAATGCCACCCGACAGAATCAGTGTGCCGGCCGGAATCTCTTCGCCCATTGCACCCAGATGATTGGCCAGCATCGCAATTGCTGCGGCCGGATGGCCGAGCACGGCTGCGCCTGCGCCAAATGCTACTGGCTGGCCGTTCTTTTCCAGCACAATGCCCACTGAACGCAAATCCACGCCATGCACTTTCATGCGCTCGCCGCCGACCACATAACGCGCCGCCGAAGTGTTATCGGCAATCACACTCTTCAAATCGAATTTGAAATCACGATAGCGGCTGTCAATCACTTCAATACCGGGAATCACATACTCGGTCGCCGCCAGCACAGCGCCGATATGGCAACCGGGACCGCGCAAGGCCTTGTTAGTCATGAAGGCAATTTCGGGCTCGACCTTCGGATGGATCAGCTCGGCGACTTTGCAATCGCCGCCGTCCGGCACCAGCGTGTCAGCCATCATGAAACCAAACACCGGCACGGTCACGCCCATCTGCTTCATCTTCGCATGCGAAGTCAGGCCGGCTTTCAGGCCGCCTATCTTCTGACCACGCGCCAGCTTGCGCGCCTTGATGGTGTTTTGAATCGCATACGCATCATCCCAATCCATTTCCGGATAGTCGTCGGTGATCTTGGTCGTGTCTTTCGCCTGCAGCTGGCAGTTCTCCAGCAGCTCGGCCAGTTTTTCTATGGTTGCCTTGTCGAGCTTCATGCTGCGGCCCTCTTATTTGCCAAGTTTTCTGCCATCTGTTTCGCCATCGTCATCGCGGTGTCTTCGATCATGTCTTCCTGACCACCGACCATGCCACGCCGTCCCAACTCGACCAGCAGGTCGCGTGCGGAGATGCCGTATTTTTCGCCTGCGCGTTTTGCAAACAGCAGGAAGCTCGAATACACACCGGCATAACCCAGCGTCAGTGAATCACGGTCGATGCGGATCACATGGTCCATGATAGGCACCACCAGATCTTCCGCCACGTCCTGAATCTTGAAGACATCCACGCCGGTCTCAATGCCCATGCGTGCACATACCGCAATGAACACTTCCATCGGCGTGTTGCCGGCGCCAGCGCCCAGACCTGCCGCAGCAGCATCGATACGGGTCGCGCCCGCTTCCACCGCGGCCAGCGAATTCGCAATGCCCATCGCCATATTGTGATGGCCGTGGAAACCGAGTTCGGTCTCAGGCTTCAAGGCCTGGCGAACTGCGTCAATGCGCGCAGTGACGTCGTTTGGCAGCATGTAGCCGGCCGAGTCGGTCACGTAAATACAGTTCGCGCCATAGCCTTCCATCAGCTTGGCCTGTTTGACCAGCGCTTCTGGCGTGCTCATGTGCGCCATCATCAAAAAACCGACGGTGTCCATGTCCAGCGCGCGCGCCTTGGTGATGTGCTGTTCGCTGACATCGGCTTCGGTGCAATGGGTTGCCACGCGTATGGTGTGCACGCCGAGGTCTTTCGCCATCAGCAAATGTTCAACCGTGCCTATGCCCGGGATCAGCAGCGCCGATACCTTGGCGTTTTTCATTTTCGGAATGACGGCGCCCAGATATTCTTCATCCGTGTGCGCAGGAAAACCGTAGTTGACGGAGGAGCCGCCGAGGCCATCGCCGTGGGTGACTTCAATCAGCGGCACACCGGCAGCGTCCAGTCCGCAGGCAATGCTCTTCATCTGCTCGAGCGACATCTGATGACGTTTCGGATGCATACCGTCACGCAGTGTCATATCGTGAACGGTGACTTTTTTACCTTTGAGATTCATGATGATTTCCTTAGTTCTCAATCTTGACCATTAAGCGGCTTGCAGCGTGAGCTTGCCGGCTAAAATTTCTTCAGCAAACATCTCGGCGGTGCGCGCCGCAGCGGCCGTCATGATGTCCAGATTGCCTGCGTACTTCGGCAGATAGTCGCCCAGGCCTTCAACTTCGAGGAAGATCGATACGCGATTGCCGTCAAACACAGGGCCATTCACCAACCGGTAGCCCGGCACATATTTCTGCACTTCCTTCAGCATCGCATGCACTGAAGCGGTAATCTTGGCTTGATCCGGCACGCCTTCCGTCAGGCAGTGCACGGTGTCGCGCATCATCAGTGGCGGTTCAGCCGGGTTGATGATGATGATAGCCTTGCCTTTTTGCGCGCCACCGACTGCCTCGACAGCGCCGGCCGTCGTGCGGGTGAATTCATCAATGTTCTTGCGGGTGCCGGGGCCGACGGAGCGGCTTGAAACGGTGGCGACGATCTCGCCATAGGTCACCTTCTGCACGCGCGATACTGCCGCTACCATGGGAATGGTGGCTTGCCCGCCGCAGGTGACCATGTTGACGTTCATCTCGCCCTTGCCGACGTGCTCCATCAGGTTCACGGGCGGCACGCAGAACGGGCCGATCGCGGCAGGTGTGAGGTCAATCATCAGCACGCCCAGATCATTGAGCTTGCGCGAATTTTCGGCATGCACATAGGCGCTGGTGGCGTCGAAGGCGATCTGCACGCCATCGGCGATGACATGCGGCAGCAATCCATCAACGCCATCGGCAGTGGTCTTGATGCCCATTTCGCGCGCGCGCTTCAAACCATCCGATTCGGGGTCGATGCCGACCATCCAGACGGGTTCGAGTACGGGGCTGCGCTGCAGCTTGGCCAACAGATCGGTGCCGATGTTGCCGGGACCAATCAGTGCGCATTTGATTTTTTTTGTCATGAATAAAACTCCTGAAATTAATTGAGCGTAGTGATGGTTTAGACGAAGCGCACTGTCGTGCTGCCAAGACCGCCCACCGAGCAGACCAGGCTGTCGCCGGCCTTGACCGGCACCAGTGGCGACTGCGAACCGGACAGGATGACATCGCCGGCCTTGAGTGAAATACCAAATTCACCCAGCGTATTGGCCAGCCACGCAACGGCATTGACCGGCGAGCCCTGCACCGAAGCGCCGGACGACGTGCTGATGATTTCACCATTCTTTTCCAGCACCATGCCAGCAAGTGCCAGATCGATTTCGTAAGGGGTACGACGTACACCGCCTAGAGAGAAGACGCCGCAGGAAGCGTTGTCAGCCACGGTGTCCTGAATCTTGATTTTCCAGTCCTTGATGCGTGAATCAACGATCTCGAAACAAGGCATCACGCATTCGGTTGCGCGCATCACGTCGTCGGCGGTCACACCGGGGCCGGTCAGGTCATGCTTGAGAATGAAGGCAACTTCGGCTTCCGCTTTCGGCGCAATCATCTTGCTGACGTCGACGGCTTCACCTTCGTTGAACACCATGCCGGAGAGCAGGTGCCCGAAGTCAGGCTGGTCCACGCCCAGCATGTCCATCACCACTTTGCTGGTGACGCCGATTTTCTTGCCGACCACGATTTCGCCGGCATCCAGACGACGCTGGATCATGCGCAATTGAATGTGGTACGCATCTTCGATGCTGATGTCGGGTTCGCGATTAGTCAGCGGCTCGACAGGCACGCAGCTAATCAGCGAGTCATACAACTCATCGCCGTAACGTGCGATGGTTTCCGGGGTCATTGCCATGTAAATTTCTCCGCTTTAAAGTTTGATCATTACGTTGCGCAGGTCGGTGTAGAACTCGAGCGAGTGCACACCGCCTTCGCGGCCGATGCCGGAAGCCTTGGAGCCGCCGAAGGCCGTGCGCAAGTCGCGCAGGAACCAGCTGTTAATCCAGCACAG
>JAOAUN010000049.1 GCA_030157545.1 Burkholderiaceae bacterium | reverse complement strand
GACGAAAACGTCTGGCCGATGGTCAAGGCTGGCAAAGGCCTGTCTGAAATGCTGCTCGGCTCGGAGGATCTCTAACATGCGTCATATCATCTCAGCTCTGCTCGAAAACGAAGCCGGCGCGCTGTCGCGTGTAGTGGGTCTTTTCTCTGCCCGTGGCTACAACATTGAAACTCTGACGGTAGCGCCGACCGAAGATCCGACGCTATCGCGGATGACGATCGCTACCAGCGGTTCAGACGACGTGATCGAACAGATCACCAAGCACCTGAACCGTCTGATTGAAGTCGTCAAAGTCGTCGACCTGACCGAAGGCGCACATATCGAGCGTGAACTGATGCTCATCAAAGTGCGTGCAGTTGGCAAGGAACGTGAAGAGTTGAAGCGCACCACGGATATTTTCCGTGGCCGCATCATTGATGTCACCGAGAAGACCTACACCATCGAGCTGACGGGTAATAAAACCAAGCTCGACGCCTTCATCGATGCCATCGACCGTGCGTCCATTCTCGAAACCG
The DNA here is from genome assembly GCA_030157545.1 of Burkholderiaceae bacterium. Lineage (GTDB taxonomy): Bacteria > Pseudomonadota > Gammaproteobacteria > Burkholderiales > Burkholderiaceae_D > Pernthalerella. The sequence goes on along the minus strand of JAOAUN010000049.1, from coordinate 1,339 downwards.
TCCGCACAGGCGGCTCCGGTATCGGGCGCGGCGAGCGGATTCTCAAAGTTTGATGCAAGCATAATCAAAATAAACAACCTCATTTATTTAGGAAAATCATGAAAGTTTTTTACGACAAGGACTGCGACCTCTCCCTCATCAAAGGCAAGAATGTCGCCATCATCGGTTACGGCTCGCAAGGCCATGCGCACGCACAGAACCTGAACGATTCCGGCTGTAAAGTCACCGTCGGTCTGCGCAAAGACGGCGCATCATGGAACAAAGTCAAAGCTGCCGGCCTGAACGTGGCAGAAGTCAACGACGCAGTCAAAGCAGCAGACGTCATCATGATCTTGCTGCCAGATGAAAACATCGCACAGGTCTACAACGAAAACGTCGCACCACACGCCAAGCAAGGCGCGGTTCTCGCGTTCGCACACGGCTTCAACGTCCACTACGGTCAAGTCGTTCCACGTGCTGACCTCGACGTCATCATGGTCGCCCCTAAAGCACCAGGCCATACCGTGCGCGCAACCTACACCCAGGGTGGCGGTGTGCCGCATCTGGTCGCTGTGTATCAAGACAAATCCGGCCACGCGCGTGATATCGCCTTGTCGTATTCGATGGCGAATGGCGGCGGTCGTGCCGGCATCATCGAAACCAACTTCCGTGAAGAGACCGAGACCGACCTGTTCGGCGAGCAAGCAGTGTTGTGCGGTGGCGCTGTTGAACTGATCAAGGCCGGTTTCGAGACCCTGGTTGAAGGTGGCTATGCCCCTGAGATGGCTTACTTCGAATGCCTGCACGAACTGAAACTGATCGTTGACCTGATCTATGAAGGCGGCATCGCCAACATGAACTACTCGATCTCGAACAACGCAGAATACGGCGAGTACGTCACCGGCCCACGTATCGTGACCGAAGACACCAAGAACGCCATGCGTCAGTGCCTGAAAGACATCCAGACCGGTGAATATGCGAAGAGCTTCATCCTTGAAAACAAGGCTGGCGCACCAACGCTGATTTCACGTCGCCGCCTGAATGCCGAGCACCAGATCGAGCAGGTTGGTAGCAAACTGCGTGCGATGATGCCTTGGATTGCAAAAAACAAGATGGTCGACCAATCGAAGAACTAAGCTTCGATTAAGTTCGTCGGCATCATCAGGGAGCGCTTGCAAGCGCACCCTGCGTTAGGCCTAAAAGCTGCACACTAGTGCAGCTTTTTTTACGGCCTCGCGTGCCTTGGATCGCCAAGAACAAGATGGTTGACCAGTCGAAGAACTAAGCTTCGATTAACGTCATCGGCATCATCCGGCAAGCGCTTGCAAGCGCATGCCGCGTGCGCCCTAAAAGCCATCCG